>JBIIVI010000022.1:0-20835 GCA_044339555.1 Cyclobacteriaceae bacterium
TGGGTTCGGGCGTGAGCCGTGGTCAAACCATTCCGCTCATGCGGATCGGACTGACGATTTCCGTGCTAGTGGGTGGTGCCATCACTGCGTTCATTCTGCTGGCTGGAATGCAGGTGTCGTCTTTTTCCTCTTATGAAGAGTTGGCGAATGTTTTTGTGAAAGAAATGGGATCTGCGGGCCGAATTGCATTGGGCCTGGGGCTATTCGCAGCTGGGTTTTCATCAGCCATCACGGCACCGTACGCAGCTTCATTAGTAGCTACTACCGTTTTTGCATGGTCTGGCAAACAAGCAAGATGGATGTGGATGGGCGTATTGGCAGTGGGTTTGTTTTTTGGGATCACGCAGGTCAAACCCATTCCCGTGATTTTGCTGGTTCAAACCCTTAATGGATTTATCCTTCCGCTGCTAGGCGGTTACCTCATTCTGGTGATCAATGATCGCCAGCTTGTTTCGGCAGCACATCGCCCGAGTCCGATTTACAATTTGGTGTTGATGATCATTTTTGCCACGTTACTGTTGCTCGGCCTGCACAGCATCGATAAAACAGTGAGTCAACTGTGGCTCGGGAATCCCACCCATTGGCTTGTGGTGTGGCCGCTGGTTCTGAGTGTTACGGGCCTGCTGGCCTATCGTGTTTTTCGGGCTGGCTAATTTACCTGAACGTTTTCAAGTTCAATTTTACTCAATTCTTTCAGCGCGCCTTTTTCAAAAAGCCCTGCTAAATCAGCGAGCGCCGCGGTGTCGGATACGGGTTGATAATTCACATAATCCAAAAACAATAGTCCGTTCACATAGCGTGGATGGATAGCTTCCCGGAAACGGTAACCGATGGTGGCTTCTTTAAACGAGTACGCCAGGTATCGTATGGTAAAATCTTTTTTGTCGAACCAGTAATAAAAAACATCCTCGTAGTCTTCACCTCCGCCTGTCGCCTGAAACGTCACTTCAATTTGGTAACAGGGTACGCCCTTGATCGTTGTTTCGCCAACAAACTTTTTCTGCACGGCAGTATCGTTCAATTTAAAAGGCAGCAAGGCAAAATAGATGACTGAGTTGACCGATGCGGTATAACGAGCGGCCAACGAATCCGGCACTGTTACCAACGTATCATTTTTGGTTCGTTGAAAACCAGCATTGGAAAGTATATCATGAATCGTGTTTACGCTGTCGCGGAAGATCCGCTCGTAGGAAAACGTCCCCCCTTCATGGCGAGCAACATAGTAACGGTCGCGGAAATAAAAAGTAACCGTGCTGTTCTCGTATTTTTTTCCACCTGCCGCCTCAATGGCCCGGTCCACAATTTGTTGAGGGTCGCTTAGATTAGAGTTACAGCTGATGGCCACCAGCAGGACGAAAAAAAACAGGAGTCGTATCATAAGGTTTACATCAGTTTGGCCAGTGTCTGTAGGTATCGCTCGGGCAATTCGCCCAATGTGGCCGTTTGATAGTCGGCATAACTACAAGGCACCATGGTATTGCGTGGATAAAGTTGAGTTTGCGGAAGGGCTACTTCCATCCACCATTTGTCAGTGAGTTTGCTTTTGTAGAAGGCGATTGTTTCTGGCTCCACCGGCATCGAGACAGTGTATTTTAGAAAATCGTTCCCTTTGAAGTTTACATCGTTCTTGCGGTGGTAGAATCCTTCAATGAAGTACCAAATCATCGTGGCCACAACGGCAGCGGTTTTTTTCGTAGCATCATCATGCCGGGGATTGTATTCATAGAATCCGGCTGAACTTAGCTTTTCGTTTTGTCCGGCATACCAACACAACTGGCAGGCCTCTTCACCCGTCAATCCAAAAGGCTGGGCTTGTGCGTTGCCGGGGGCATCGGCCGACTTGATTGCAGTAACATCAAACGACAGCATATCTGCATGGCGAATCACCGGCTCCATTTCAGCCAGGTTCGTACGCAGTTGCCCTAATCTGTGCGATTCAAAATAGAGCTTTTCCAATACCGCTGCCGAGCTTGGATCAACCAGGTACAGTTGGTGAGCCACGTGCGTGTAGCCCATCAAATAGTTAGGTTCATGGAGAAGAATTTTGTGCAAGTGTTTTTGGTTGCCGGGTGCTTGATTGCGGTCGTCCAGATCAAGGAAGGCATCGATGGTTAGCAGACTCACCAACTTCTCCAGTGTTTCATAGCCGCGGTACTGACCAATGTCCAGATCGTGCGTGGCACCGAGAATCAAGGGCAACACGTTTTGCTCCAGCAGAATGCGGCATACCTCGCTTAAGCGGGTATAGGTTTCTTCCAAATCAATTCCGGGCTTTAGATTACCGAGATCGGCTATCCGGTAACTCTTATCACTTTTATGGAGGCGATACAATTTCTTTCGAATTTCATCCGGACCCCCGTTGGCGCCTTGATTGTTATCGGTGCCGCGTTCGTCCGGAACTCCTATCAGGGCGATTTGCATGCCCTTAAGGTCGGGCATCTTATCACCATACATTTTGGTGCTTTGTCCCACGGAGTGATTGGGGAAAGTGGCCTGAGAAAGGCTGTCGGGCAGGGGGTTAAAAAGGATCGTGAGGTCCATAAATGCTTTCAGTGAAGGTACAAAATAAAAAAGGAGAGACGGGGGTCTCTCCTGTAGGTTGGCGGTTGCTCGAGGTTACCCACCAAAGTCGTCAAAGCGGATGTTTTCTTTCGGGATGCCCATTTCGTCCAGCATCTTCAAAACGGCTGCGTTCATCAGCGGCGGGCCACAGAGATAGTACTCCACATCTTCGGGTGCCGGGTGATTGCCGAGGTAATTATCATACAAGCATTTGTGAATGAAACCCAAGTAGCCGTCTGCCTCACGATCTTCAAGGCTTTTCTTCACTTTCCAGTTGTCTTCCGGTAGCGGCTCGGAGAGCCCGATGTGGAATTGGAAATTCGGGAAGTTCTTTTCGATGTCGCGGAAGTGTTCTACATAGAAAAGTTCTTTTTTCGATCGACCGCCATACCAGTAAGATACTTTTCGGTTTGTTTTCTCGGTGTGGAACAAATGGAAAATCTGCGCACGCAGCGGTGCCATACCTGCCCCACCGCCGATGTACACCATCTCGCGTTTGGTCTTGTTGATGTGGAATTCACCGTAAGGGCCTGATATCGTTACTTTGTCGCCAGGCTTGCGAGCAAATACATACGATGAGCAAATACCAGGGTTTACCTCCATCCATTTGTTGTTCGCGCGATCCCACGGCGGTGTGGCAATCCGGATGTTCAACATCACAATGTTCCCTTCGGCCGGGTGGTTGGCCATGGAGTAAGCGCGGAAGATGGGCTCTTCGTTTTTCATTTTCAGATCCCACAGCTTGAACTTATCCCAATCGCTCTTAAACACATCTTGCTTGTGGCCCAACTCCGGGTGTGGAGTGATGTCCATGGTTTTAAAATCCACCGTAGTAGCTGGCACATCAATTTGAATATAGCCGCCCGCTTCAAACTTGAGGGTTTCGCCCGGAGGCAACTTCACCACAAATTCTTTGATAAATGTAGAAACGTTGTAGTTCGATACCACCTCACATTCCCATTTCTTGATCCCGAAAATCTCTTCGGGAATCCGAATATTTAAATCCTGCTTCACTTTTACCTGGCAACCCAGGCGCACTTGCTCTTTGCGTTCCTGGCGGGTTAGGTGACCAACTTCCGTAGGCAACACATCGCCACCACCGGATTCCACCACGCATTTACACATCGCGCAAGTACCGCCTCCGCCACAAGCAGAGGGTAAAAAAATCTTTTCGTTGGCCAGTGTAGTCAGCAGCGAAGTGCCTGCAGCCACCGTAATGGTCTTCTCGCCATTAATCACAATTTTAACCGGACCGGACTGCACCAGCTTTTTCTGCGCAAGAATCAACAATGCTACCAACAGCAAAATGATGAGCGTGAACGAAACAACTGAGGTGAATATCAACATGGGATCTCTCTTTTTATGCGGCTACAAATATATTGGTTACCCCCCAAAATCGGCCGCCTTCCATTTAATTTTTAGCCCGCTGCTCCTAAACAAAAAACGGCTCTTTAAAAAGCAAAAACCCGGAAACAGACTTCCGGGTTTTCGCGGCCGCATGAGTCATCATAATCGATTAGTCGCTCTACACTACTCTAACCGTCAAGCGGCTGTAACTTGCTCTTTTTCAGCTACTTTAATTGACTTCGGAACCGCATCCGGTGCCAGGATGACGTTGATTTCAGGATTCTGTGCCCACAGGCGAATCTGCTCGAGTGAAGCAAGCCCGGTTAGAAATTGGTGGCCATTGCCCCGGTAGCCGCCCGTAAACTCGCTGAAGTCGTGGGGCGTAACGGCCTTGTCGGTCACAAAACTTACAATTACGTCCACCACGGCTTCATTGCTAAACTCGAAGCTGGCACCTTCTTTTCGTTTTTTGTACTCGTAGCGGTAATCGTACGTCAAGGCAGAGATGTCGCTAAGCACGGCCGACCCGGTAGGATAACTGCCCGCGCCCTTGCCTACAAACAGTTGTTTCTCGGCAAACGCACTCTGCACCTGCACAGCATTGTATTCGTTACGCACAGCAGCCAGCGGATGGTGCGCATCGATGTACTGCGGAGCCACCAAACCAAAAACCTGGTTACCCTCTTTGAAGGCGCGCGCCACGAGTTTGATGGTGAGGTTATTGTCGCGGGCGTATTTTAAATCCACTTCGCTGATGCGGTCGATGCCGAAGTTGACCACCGCTTCGGGGCGAACAAATACGCCAAACGTGTGTGCCATGGCAATCACCAATTTGAACTTGGGGTCGAAGGCTTGAACATCCAGTGAAGGGTCGCTTTCGGCAAAACCCAACTCTTGTGCCTGGCGGAGTGCATCGCCATAACTTTTTCGTTCCTCAAACACTTTCGTCAGGATGTAATTGGTAGACCCATTGAAAATGCCCTCAATGCTGCTCAGCAAATCGTTGTCGTAATATTCTTCCAGGTTGCGAATGATGGGAATGCTGCCACAAACGGCACCTTCGTACAACACCGGGCGATCGTATTTGTGCTGGAGCTGATAGATTTCCTCCAGATGTTCGGCCAGCATTTTTTTGTTAGCCGTAACAACTGCTTTTCCGTTTTCCAGGCTGCGTTTCACCAAATCAAACGCTACGTTGGCATCGTCAATCAATTCAACCACTACATCAATTTGTGGATCGTTTAGAATATCGTCTGGATGATAGGTAAAGATATCCCCTTGCAGCGGCCGGGGTTTGTCGCGGTGCTTCACACCGATGCGTTTGATTTCCGCCTTCACACCGTGTGTTTCCTGTAACACGTGGTAAAGGCCCTGGCCCACACAGCCGAACCCGAAGAGTCCGAGCTTTAGTTTTTTCTTCATAAAGGAATTTGTTCTGCTTTGCGTAAAAATGAAAAGAGGAGATTCTTAAACTGATCGAACTCGATCAAAAAACCATCGTGCCCATATTTTGATCGGATGATTTCCAACCGTGCTTTCGGGATGAAGGTGGCCAGCAACTCTTGTTCCCGAAAGGGAAAAAGTAAGTCGCTGTCGATACCCACAACCAATGTTTCGGCTTGAATGGATTGCAACACCGCTCCAACTTCCGTCCGTTGCCGGCCGAGGTGGTGCGCATCCATCATGTTCAATAACGTGTAATACGAAAACGCATTGAAGCGATTCGCCAGTTTTTCGCCTTGATAGCGTTGGTAGGTGGCGGCGCGAAAATCCGTGAGAGTATCTGTCGTTTTTTCAGATTGCGTTTGCTGAAACGTGTCGTACGTTCGAAACGAAATCATGCCCATCGCCCGAGCAGCCTTCATGCCCTGAATACCTGCTCGCGGCTCGTCCTGCATCCATGTCGCGTCTGCCGCGATGGCCATGCGTTGCGCTTCGTTGAACGCAATGCCCCAGGGCGAATGGACAGCGTTGCACGCAATGGCAACCAGCTTTCGGATGGCGCGAGGCTGCAGCACAGCCCATTCCAGTACTTGTTGACCACCCAACGAACCTCCGATTAACAACTGAATTTGGTCAATGCCCAAGTGTACCCGCAGCCGATCGAATGCCCGCACCGTGTCACGATTAGTAATAAGTGGAAAAGTATGGTAGAACGGTTTTTTTGTTTTTGGATTGACGGACAACGGACCCGTAGAGCCGTAACAGCCGCCCAATACATTCGCGCAAATGATGAAGTGGTGCTGGGGGTCGAGCGGACTACCTGACTCGAACATGCTGGTCCACCACGAGGTTACGTCCGAACTACCGGTTAACGCGTGGCACACCCAGACCACATTCGAGCGATCTGCGTTGAGCTGCCCCAACGTGGTGTACTTGAGCTGAAAGCCTTCGAGTGTTCCCCCGGCTTCTAACTCCAACACACCCGCGTCATGGTAAACATGATCTGCTTTTAGCATGCGATAAAAATACGGCTGCCCCGCTCGCGGGGGCAGCCGTGTAGGTTAGTGAACTAATTGTTTGGCAAATACTTTTTCGAACGCCCGCTGGAAGTCGGCCTTGATATCATCAATGTGCTCAAGCCCCAGCGACACCCGAAGGAGTGTTGGCAATACACCCGCAGAAATCTGCTCTTCGTCCGACAACTGGGAGTGCGTGGTAGCCGAAGGCTGGATGATCAACGTTTTGGCATCGCCCACGTTGGCCAGGTGGCTCACCAACTTCAGGTTGTCCACCAGCTGGGTGGTGTTTTCTTTCGTTCCCTTCACGGTGAATGACAGCACTGCTCCAAAGCCATTCTTTAGGTATTTTTTTGCCAGGCTGTGATAGGTACTGGACGTAAGGCCCGGGTAGTTGACACTTTCTACCTGCGGATGCTGCTCCAGCCACTGCGCAAAAGCCAGTGCGTTTTCGCACGAACGTTGCACCCGCAGCGATAGTGTTTCCAGCCCTTGGAGGAACAGGAATGAATTAAAAGGACTCAGTGAAGGCCCGAAGTCGCGCAACCCTTCTACGCGCGCGCGGATGATGAACGCGATGTTGGGTAAGCCGAGCGGGTTGCCTTCCCCGAACACATCCCAGAATTTCAAACCGTGGTATCCTTCGGAGGGCTCTGTAAACTGCGGGAACTTGCCATTGCCCCAATTGTAGTTGCCACCGTCTACGATCACACCACCGATGGAGTTACCGTGGCCGCCAATCCATTTCGTGGCCGACTCCACCACTACGGCAGCACCGTGCTCAATCGGGCGGAACAAATAGCCACCGGCTCCGAACGTGTTATCTACTACCAATGGCAAATCGTGCTTTTTGGCCACAGCTGCTACGGCATCGAAATCGGGCACGTTAAATCCCGGATTGCCAATGGTTTCCAGGTAGAGGGCCTTTGTGTTTTTGTCGATTAGCTTTTCAAAGTCCGCGGCTTTGTCGCTTTCGGCAAACCGCACGTCAATGCCTAGCCGTTTAAATGATACTTTGAATTGATTGTACGTGCCGCCATAAAGAAAAGGCGAGGTAACAATATTGTCGCCTACCGTAAGGATGTTATTCAGCGCAATGAATTGAGCGGCATGGCCTGAGCCTACGGCCAATGCGGCTACTCCGCCCTCTAAAGCGGCAATGCGCTTTTCGAACACATCGGTGGTGGGGTTCATGATGCGTGTGTAGATGTTGCCAAACTCTTTCAGCGCAAACAAATTGGCACCGTGCTCGGAGTTTTTAAACACATACGAAGTGGTTTGATACAGCGGAACCGCGCGTGAACCTGTGGTCGGGTCGGCCTCCTGGCCGGCATGTAATTGCAAAGTTTCGAAACGAAAATTGGACATAATGTGTAAGTGTTAAATTTTTAAAGGGTTGATTTAGCTTTAAGAAAGGATTGCTTAACCGTAGCACTGCCCGTCACGCGGCAGGCCGTTCGTTAAGGTGTGTTGCCGGAAGCGCTGCGCTTACCTGTTTGCAACGGATGTTACCAACAACACAAACAGCACGTACAAACCATGTTGACGTGTGCAAATGTTTTTGTTGGAACCGGGTTGGAGTGAGAAGCGGGTGCGAAAATGTTTTTCATACAGCTATCGGTTTATAGTTCCCATCGGGACCTTCCCAACGGGCAGGATTTAGCACCTGGTTCCCGGCTGCCGGGAGGGGTTGCTAGCGCTTCATCGAGCCTGTTCTCTCAGCGCTTCTTTATAAATCGACTGGCTTGCGCTTCATCGATCTGATGGTACAAACGTAGGGCGCATTAGTATAGTTTGCAAGTAGACTTTAAAAA
This sequence comes from Cyclobacteriaceae bacterium, assembly GCA_044339555.1. GTDB lineage: Bacteria > Bacteroidota > Bacteroidia > Cytophagales > Cyclobacteriaceae > ELB16-189. The sequence goes on from JBIIVI010000022.1 coordinate 8,183, forward strand.
AGTTGTTAAATTTTTTTTCGAAGCCTTACTAGTGTTCGTACAAAAGCAGGCACACAACTATTTCTAAACAATTGATTGTGTAGCTATTTCTTAAAGTGGTTCCAGCCCTGCGCCTGTAGCGCAACAGAATGGCCGCCTTTGGTAACCATTACATGCTGGCCGGGTTGGTCGTGCAGGTGTCCGATCAAGTGGATATCGGGATGATTTTTGACTTTGTTGAGATCTTCCTGGCGGATGGTGAAAAGCAACTCGTAGTCTTCGCCACCATTGAGTGCGCAAGTAATCGGGTCGATTTTAAAATCCAATGAGGCCACGTTAAATGTTTCGGTATCGATCGGCACTTTGTCTTCAAACAGTTTAATGCCACAGTTGGATTGTGTGGCAATATGGAACAACTCCGATGCCAAGCCATCGGATACATCGATCATCGAAGTCGGCACTAGTTGCAAGTCGGCTAGTTCGTGTATAATGTCCATGCGGGCTTCGGGCTTTAGCTGGCGAGCCACAACGTATTCAAATTTTTCAAGCTCGGGCTGAGCATCCGGATTGCTGAGGAAAACTTCTTTTTCGCGCTGCAACACCAACAGACCGGCATAGGCCGCACCAAGGTCGCCCGTTACACACAAGATGTCGTTTGGCCGGGCCCCGTTTCGGTACACCACTTTTTCCTTGGCTACTGAACCAATCACCGTTACGGAAATCACCAAGCCCGAAGCGGATGCAGACGTGTCGCCTCCAACTAAGTCAACATGATAATTGTCGCAGGCTGCACGGATGCCGCTGTAGAGCGCATCCACGGCCTCGAGTGAGATGCGATTGCTGAGGCCGAGGCTTACCACGATTTGTTCCGGGGTGCCATTCATGGCCGCGATGTCCGACACATTTACGGCCACGGCTTTGTAGCCGAGGTGTTGGAGTGGCATGTAGGCGAGATCGAAGTGGATGCCCTCTAAAAGCAGGTCGGTGGAAATGAGTTGATAGTGTGTGCCCACGTCAATTACAGCCGCGTCATCGCCAATTCCTTTTATCGAACTTTTATTACGGGGGTGGAATTGCTGACTAATTCGGTCGATCAGTCCAAATTCGCCTAAATCAGCCAGTTCTTGTCGTTTTGTACTCATGGGCAGGGGCGGCCGTTGGTCGCCAATTATGTTCGTTCGGCCAGCAAAAGTAAGAACTTATCTGCAGGCCGATTCACATGTACTGGTACGTGGGTATCTATCCCTAAAGAAAAACGAGCCATGAAAAAAGTAATCTTGATTTGTGCGGTACTGACCTTACTTCTTACATGCGTGGCGTGTGGAGGTGGGCCGAAGCCGTATTACGAAACGGCCGAAGGCAAGAAGAAATGGCAACACTATAACAAGGCGCAATACGGGTTGCTAAACAAGACGGGGTATTCCAAAAAGAAGTGAGAATCAAACGGGTTGCCTGTAGCTTGTGACTGGCTTCTGGTTGCTGGTTTCTGGGGAACCGGTGCAGTCTCGGTGGAAAACCAGCAGCAAGTTGCCAGCTACCAGCCGCTACTTTTTATCCTCGCACATTTCTACCAACACACTGTTGGTGGTTTTGGGGTGCAGAAACGCTATCATCTTGTTATCGGCACCCGCTTTAGGCACAGTGTGTAGGAGCGAGAATTGGTTTTGCGAGGCGGTAGTTAATTGCTGCTGGATGTTTTCTACTTCGAACGCTAAGTGATGCAAACCCTCGCCCTTTTTTTCGATGAACTTGGCAATGGGGGAATCTTCGCGGGTGGCTTCCAGCAATTCGATTTTCACATTGCCCACATCGAAGAAGGACGTGCGCACACCTTCGGATTCTACCACTTCGATTTTATAGTGCGGTTTGCCGAGCAAACGTGCAAAGAGTTGGTTGGCTTCCTCCAGATTTTTGACGGCTATGCCGATGTGTTCGAGACGTTTCATGTTGGACTTTATTGAAATTGGGTGAAAGGTACGTTCTCAATAGGTGTGGGAGCTATGATTTTTGACAGGATTTCGGCCAGGGACAGCAGTAAAAAGCCCGAAGCGGGTCGGCTTGTGCGGGGCCGGACTTGGAACGGATGGCCCGGCCGAGCGAAGAAGGGAAGGTGGGCCGGGCGAGGGGCCGCCAGTAGCACCTTCAACAAAACACCTGCATTGCGTATCTTTACCGAAAATTGTTGAACTTTTACAACCTGAAGCAGGTTCTAACGAGCAAGTATGCCGAAAGTGATGATGGAAACGGGCGATGTGCATGTGGAGGCCGCGCGCATGCAGCAGCAGATTAAAGATTATCTGGGCCTGCGTACAAGCGACTTGATTTTTGAGTACAGCCTACAGGATGGCCGCACGAAGCTGGATTTGATTACGATTAATCCCCGCCACAATCAGTCTTTTTTGTTCCATAGTGAACAGGGGGCCGACAAAGTGGATGCGCTGCGCAAGATGCTGCACTACGTGCAGAATTATAAAGAGAAGGAGAATTCGTACACCATTCAATGGGTGGCGAAAGGGGAGAGTGAATTGCACACGTCTTACTTTCGGGCTGCGAATATTCTGGATGTGTTGGAGAAATTGTATTACGGTCGCGACCGGAATACCATTACGGTTTTTAGTGTTGTGTTGAACCCGATTTCGTAATAGAGGATATGATTAGTGTAACCGACAAAGCAAAAGAGAGAATCATGGCGCTGCGCCACGAAGAGGGCAAGAGCGAGCACCATAACATTCGTGTGAGTGTGAAGGGCGGCGGCTGCTCGGGCCTGATGTACGACTTGGGCTTTGATGATGAGATCAAGTCGGTGGATCAGGTGTTTGAAGATAAGGGCGTGAAAATTCTGGTCGATAAAAAAAGCCTGCTCTACTTGCTGGGCACTACCCTCGATTTCTCGGATGGTTTGAACGGAAAAGGTTTTCAGTTTATTAACCCGAACGCAAGCCGTACGTGCGGTTGCGGGGAGAGTTTTGCCGTTTAGTAGCAAACGTAGCCAATTGCCAGGCTTTACTCGATAGTGGCAATGCACTTCAGTTCGATGGCGATGGGTGTGGGTAACGCGTTTACTTCCACGGTTGTGCGACAGGGTTGGTTGTCTTTGAAGTACTCGGCATACAGGCGGTTGAAAATTGGGAAGTCGCGCTTCATGTTGGTGAGAAAGACGGTTACATCTACGAGATTCTCCCATTTCGAACCGGCGCCCTCCAAAATCACGCGCACATTTTGAAATACCGAATGGCACTGCGCCTCGATGTCGTACGACTCAATCTCGCCAGCGGGGTTTAGCGTTACGCCTGGGATTTCCTTGCTGCCGCGTTTGCGCGGTCCCACACCGGATAGAAACAACAGATTTCCAACTCTGCGCGCGTGCGGGTACAAACCTACCGGTTCGGGTGCCTGATCGGATGAAAACTTTTGCATATTAATCGATACCAAATACCAAACTGGCCCACCGGCTTTCGTAATCCGCTTCGGGACGTGCGGATTTTTCCATCACTACCGTGCTCACCATCCATGGCCCCTTGTTGCTGAGCGGAAACCGCAGCGTGCCATCTTTTTCGGTAAACAGGTTTTGAAGAAAAATCCGGTTGCCGATAAAACTCCACACTTTTACTTTTTGGTGAGCCAGCGGTTGGTTTTTGTATTCCACCCGGCAGTCGAGGTAATCGCCCGATTTTAAGTTGTAGGGATTTTGAAGTGGAATGATTTCAATCGGAAAACCAACACGCTTTTGAAAGGTGTTGTCGGTAGTAGGCCCGGCCTGGATGAGTAGTTTCGCGTAACGCGTATAAAACTCCCGGGCACGTGTTGTGTCGTTTGATTTTTTGCGAGCGGAAAGAATGTTCTCCAGGCCGTCTTCCTCCAAATACTCATTAAATTTTACTCCGCCCAATTCGATAAACGCTGCATTGCTTTGGAGCGCCACTAAGTGCGTACCCGCTGCTGACAATGGGAGTTCCAGATTTTTTCCTTTCTGTTTTTTCACCTGCGTCTTCCATTCTTTCTCACCCGCCCGGCTGTACACCTTCAGCGACTCCACCCGGTGGCGATCCAGATTCCAGAACTCGCCGGTAAAATTCTCGCCCACCAGAAAATCGATCGTGGCCGTTTCACCCACCCGGTATCGGAACTTGTTAGGTTGTAGCCAAAACTCGTGCGCTTGCGCAAGCAAGAAACCAGTGGCCACAAAAACGATGGTCAGAAATCGCTTCATAGCGGAAGTTACAGGGTGTTCATTAACTCTTCAATTTCGTCTGCTTCAATCGGAATGTTCCGCATCAAATCGAAGTTTTTTTCTTTGCGAACCACCACGTTGTTTTCCAAACGAATGCCGAAGCCTTCCTCCTGAATATAAATGCCCGGCTCGATCGTCCACACAGAGCCTACTTGCACTTTGTCGTGCATGTTGCCCACATCGTGAACATCCAGTCCCAGCATGTGCGAGGTGCCGTGGTAAAAGTACTTTCGCACAGCAGGCTGGCCTTTCGGCTGATTCTTGATGTCCGTTTTGTCGATCAGCTTCAATCCGAGCAATTCTTGCTCCATCAGCTTTTCAATCTCCTTTTGGTAGTCAAAGTAGACTACGCTTGGGCGGAGCAGTTTAAAAGCTTCGTTGTGGATGCGCAGCACCGCATTGTACACGTCTTTCTGTCGTTTGGAGAACCGACCGTTTACCGGAATTGTGCGCGTGAGGTCGGAATTGTAGTTGGCATACTCAGCGGCTACATCCAGCAAGATTAAATCGCCCGCCTTGCAGGGTTGGTTGTTCTCGGTGTAGTGGAGGATGCAGTTGTTCGCGCCAGTGGCGATGATGGGCGTGTATGCAAAACCTTTGGAACCGTGGCGCACAAACTCATGAATGAGCACAGCTTCAATTTCGTATTCCATCACACCGGGTTTTGTAAACCGGAGCACGCGCTCAAATCCTTTCTGCGTAATGTCGCATGCCTGTTGCATCAGCGCTACTTCTTCTACCTGCTTTATTCTGCGCAGTTGGCTTAGCAGTGGGGCCGCGCGCTGGTAGGTGTGCAGCGGATAGCGGCCCTGGCACCAGTCGATAAAGCGGGCATCGCGGGTTTGCACCACCACCTGGGCCCGGTAATGTTCGTTGGTATTGAGGTACACGTTTTCCACATTGCCCATGGCCATCATGTGGTGGAACCACTTTTCGAAATCCGATAGCCAAAGCACGGTGGTGATGCCGGAAATATTGGCAGCCTCTTGCTTGGTGAGTTTATGGCCCTCCCACTTTTCCAACAACTCGTTGGGTTCGCGCACAAACAAAATCTCGCGGTAGGCTTTGTCGGGAAAGTCGGGACAAATTACCAGCATGGTTTCCTCCTGTTCGATGCCCGTGAGGTAAAACAAATCCGAATTGGGTCGGTAGCCCAATGTACCATCCGCGTTGGTGGGCATGATGTCATTGGTATTCAGCACCAGCACTGAGCCCGGTTTCAACAGGCGTGTGAGGCGTTTACGGTTGTTGATAAAAAGGTCGTTCGGGATGGGCCGATAACGCATAAAACTTCGTATTTTGTTTCATCGAAGACAGGCAAGTTAAAATAAAAACCCAAACATCATGAGCAGGCTTTTACGTTCGGTGATCGTGTTACTACTTCCGTTGGCGCTGAGTGCGCAACCCTACCAACCCGCGCCCGAAAACCTTGCCAATCGCGCCTGGTTTCAGGACGCCCGCTTCGGATTGTTTATCCATTGGGGTGTTTACAGCGTATTAGGCGATGGTGAGTGGGTGATGAATAACCAGCAGATTCCTATCGCGACGTACGAGAAGCTGCCCGCTTTTTTTAACCCGCAGGCATTCGATGCGAAGGCGTGGGTGCAATTGGCCAAAGATGCCGGCATGAAGTACATCACCATCACCAGCAAACACCACGACGGCTTTGCCATGTGGGATAGCCGCGTGTCCGACTACAACATCGTGAAACGAACTCCGTATGGTAAAGACGTGTTGAAGCAACTGGCCGACGAGTGCCGGGCGCAGGGCATTAAACTGTTTTTCTACCATTCCCAACTCGACTGGCGGCATCCCGATTACTTTCCGCGCGGATTCACGGGTGGCAATTTTACGGGGCGTGCTGAGCAGGGTACCTGGTATCGCTACCTCGACTATATGGATGCGCAACTCACCGAACTGTTGACCGGCTATGGCGAATTAGGCGGCATTTGGTTTGATGGCATGTGGGACAAAAAAGATGATGACTGGCGCCTGCGAAAAACCTACGATTTGATTCACCGGCTACAGCCGGGAGCGCTGGTGGGAAGTAACCACCATGTGGCGCCCTACGAAGGCGAGGACTTCCAGATGTTCGAAAAGGACTTACCGGGGCACAACACCACCGGCTTTGCGCCCGAACAAAAAATTGGTGCGCTACCAAAAGAAACTTGCGAAACCATCAACAACTCCTGGGGTTTTAACCTGAAAGATGATAAACACAAAAGCACAAAAGACCTGATTCAATATTTGGTAAAAGCGGCCGGCTACGATGCCAACTTCCTACTCAATGTAGGCCCCATGCCAAATGGAATGATTCAAACCGAGCATCAGGAACGCTTGCGCGCGATAGGCGCCTGGCTGAAACAACACGGGGAGACAATCTACGGAACGCGGGGCGGACCGCTGAGTGCCCGCGACTGGGGTGTAACCACCCGAAAAGGCAACAAGGTGTACGTGCATGTGCTGGACTGGCAAGACGAAGCGCTTGTCCTTCCGAAGTGGGGGCAAAGAGTGGTGGCCGCTCGGTTGTTTCGCGACCAATCGCCCATCCGATTTTCGGAGAACGAATTTGGAATTAGCCTGCTCATCCCGAAAGGAAAAAAAGACGACATCGATACAATTGTTGAACTGGAAGTAAAGTAACATGAGAGCACTAATCGCGATCATCGGCATCATCTTTAGTCTAACCGCGGTAGGCCAGACATATCAACCGAATTGGGCATCCATCGATAGTCGCCCGGTGCCGGGCTGGTTCGAAGATGCGAAGTTTGGCATTTTCATTCATTGGGGTGTGTACTCTGTGCCTGCTTATGCGCCTACCCAGGCGAGCGTGTACGAAAAGTACGCGGAGTGGTATTGGTGGCGGCTGCTCGATCCAAAAGCCGAAACACATTCGTACTTCAAAGCTTACCACGAAAAACACTACGGCAAAGATTTTACCTACCCCGACTTTGCCCGCCACTTCAAAGCCGAGTTGTTCGACCCGGCACAATGGGCGGCCGTTTTTAAGCAGTCGGGCGCGCGCTACGTGGTACTTACCTCCAAGCACCATGAAGGGTTTACGTTGTGGCCCAGCGCGCACAGTTGGAATTGGAATGTCATGGACATCGGCCCGCACCGCGATCTTGCTGGCGACCTTACTCAAGCCGTACGAGCCGCGGGGTTGCGCATGGGATTTTATTATTCGCTATACGAGTGGTTCAACCCGCTGTATCAAGAAAATGTGCAGGCTTATGTAGACCAGCACATGCTGCCGCAGATGAAGGATTTGGTGTTGCGTTACCAGCCCGATGTAGTGTGGACGGATGGCGAGTGGGATCACCCCAGCGACACCTGGCGCAGCACGGAGTTTTTGGCGTGGCTCTACAACACCTCGCCCGTGAAAGATCATGTGGTAGTAAACGATCGCTGGGGCAAGGAAACGCGCAGCAAGCACGGTGGAATTTATACTACGGAGTATGATTTGGTGCATAACGAAACCTCGGTCGGCAAACAAATCAACCACCCGTGGGAAGAATGTCGCGGCATTGGTGGCTCGTTTGGATACAACAAAAACGAAACGCTGAACGACTATTCTACTTCGGAACAACTCATCCACATCCTGATTGACAAAGTGGCGCGTGGCGGAAATTTGTTGTTGAACATCGGGCCCACGGCCGATGGTCGCATCCCGGTGATCATGCAGCAACGGCTGGCCGATATGGGACGATGGCTGGAGGTGAATGGCGAAGCCATCTACGGAACCCGTGCGTGGGACACAGCGCCTGTCATCACAGCACAGACCTCTGTGTTCTTTACTCGTAAGGCCAACACGTTATATGCGCTCTGCACTCGGTTTCCAGAAAAGCCGATTTCCATTGCGCTTGCTCAAGCACCTAACCGTGTAACCATGTTGGGCACGGATGTATCGGTGCGGTTTACGTACCGCAACGGTACACTCACCATTGAGCCGCCTGCGCTAACACCAACAAAAAACCCAAGCCAATATGCCTGGGTCTTTTCTATTCAAAATTGAGCGCGTGTTTACAACACTATATCCGGGCGCTCAATTACTTTCACCGATCGGATCGTTTACATCATCCGTATCCACGTAGTTGATCAGCACGAAGCTGACGAGCAATCCGGAAAACACGCCCTCCAACGCAATGATGAAGGCAGCCATGTAGGGATTGAGGTAACGGCCCATCGGGTCGTTGTCGATGATGGATTGCATCATGGCGTTGTCTACTTTCATATAGATGAACATGAATAAGGCAAAAACAATGGAACCAATGGCGCCGGTACCCACGCCTGTGGCGAGCCCACGGAAGTAGTTGAGGTGGTGTTCGTGCGTGTTTTTGAATTTCTTTAGTGCAAAATAGATCGCGGCCACCATCACGAACACATTCAGCAAGCGAAGCTCAATAATGTGGGCCAATCCCAGCAGCTTCATCACCAGAAAATACAGTATCAAGCCAGCCGCCAGTCGGAGGCCATAATTCTCAGGAATTTTGTTTGGGTCAGTAAACAAGCTCATAGTATTGGGTTTAGTGTGTACCGAAATTGCCGCAAACCTTTTCAAAAGTCAACGTTGGCAAAACCAAAGTATTTTCCTAATTTTTGGTTTGCCGGAACGCGAATGCGCGTTGCGGATTGTCAAAACCCTGATTCGATCTTAAATTGAGGAAAGAGTATGCTAAGAAAAATCCTGTTGTCGTTATTGGTAGTGATTGTTGTTTTTGCGGCGATTGGATTCTTCCTACCGCGCGAAGTCTCGGTTACCCGTACGGCCGTGGTTCATGCCCCTGCGGCCTACGTGTTTGATGAGTTTAATGATTTAACGCGCTGGGGCGGCTGGAATTACTGGAACCATTTGGATACGGCTATGGCGATCACCTACGGAGAGAAAACGCAAGGTGTGGGAGCCCATTACGCGTGGGACGGACCGATTAACGAAACGGGAACCATCACGATTATGGAAAGCAAACCTGCGGAAAAGGTAAGGCTTGAAATCAACTTTGGCGGTAATCCCGCCATCGGCACCTACACCACCGAGGCGTTGGGCGACTCCACCGAAGTAACCATGAACCTAACAGCAGATATGGGTCTTAATCCGATCGGGCGCTGGATCGGATTGTTCATGCAGAAGGAAATCGATAAGGCGTTTGCTTACTCGCTCAACAAGCTGGAAGAAATCAATCAGAGCAAACCGCGGTTCACCATTCCCATCGCGATCGAAGAAACACCTGGATTCAGTTATGTAGGATTGATGCACACAATGGACCCGCGCGATGCCGATGCGGTAGCTGCGCAAACTTCCAGGATGTTTGGCGAACTATTGGGCGATCTGCAACGCGCGAACGTTCCGTTAACTGGTGCGCCTTTGTGTTTGTATCCACGCTATACGCTGGAATCGATGGATTTTGTTTGTGCGGTGCCCGTAACGAACAACACGAAAGTTCCCGCCAAATACAAAATTGCGCAAGTGCCGCCGGGTCTGGCTGCCAAGGCCGTGCATCGCGGTAGCTACGAAACGTTGCAGACTACTCATGATCAACTCGTGAAGTTCATACCCTTTAGCGGCTATGAGGAAGCGGGCGGTCCGTGGGAAGTTTACCTCACCGATCCGGAAATCGAAACGGATACAACCAAGTGGGTAACTGAGGTGTATTATCCGGTTAAGAAGAAGTAGCGATCTACGTTATCAGTCACTGGTCGCTGGCGGCTAGCTACTAGCTGCCAACTGCCAGAAGCCAGCATCCAAACATCCGGCATTTAGTTCACGGTCTGCACCGGGTATTGCGTGCTTAGTCCACTTTCGTTAAATGCTTCGATTGAAAAATAATAGGGCTTTGTTCGATCCATCGTCTTCAACCAATACTCATTGTTTCCCAGCACCATGATGGACGTGTATAACTTGTCGGGGGCGGTACCGTAATAGATATTGTATCCGCACGCGCCATCCACCGGACTCCATTTGATGTAAGCACTACGCTTGTCTTTCTCGGTTCGTAATACAAAAAACTGTTTGGGCGTTTCCGGTACTGGGCCAACACCCTTTCCAAACACGCGCAGGCCACTTAGTGCAAATGTGCCGGTAGGCATATGCACATTTTCAATCCGCAGGTAACGCGCCTGCACGGCTGCCGGTAGTTCTACATATTCGTGTGGGATGTCTCGCTGGTTCTTGCTTTTATCGATCAATAGCGACCACTTCTTTCGGTCTACGGAGTAGTGCGCCTTGTATTGATGATACTGATCGGTACGTTTACCAAGTCGGTCGGTGGCAACATTTTGGTCGGCATAGTTAAGTTGAAAGGCGTGCACTTTACATACCGCGCCGAGGTCGGTTTGGATCCACTCGCCTGCATTGCCGCTGGCCGCACTCCAATAGGTTTTCAAGTCTTCATCGTTGGCATAATTGGCGGTAAAGCCGCCCAGTGTAGACGATACCTGTATCGGTTTGTTGTAATTCAGCAGCATCCAACCGGTAAACGCTCCCGGCCGATCGGCTTCCGGCAAGAAATGCGGGTAGTCGCCAAAGGCTGTGTTACACCACATCACACCCTCGCGGTCGAAGCCGGCCGGCCAAATGCCGAGTCTCCGTTCGAACGTGTTTTTGACGGAGATCATAATGGTGCTAATGTGCCAATAGCTCTTCCGGTTATCTTGAAAAGTAGCGCCATGGCCCGCACCTCGCGCAAAGCCACCGAGCTTAATACTCAGTGGATCTGACTGTGGGACAAACGGCCCTAAGGGCGAAGAGCCTACCACCACGCCATCGGCATAACCGCTAAACTCCGTACCCGGAGCTCCGTATTGCAAATAGTATTTTCCATTGTGTTTGGTCACGTGGGCGCCTTCAATAAACGGGTCCAGGAATGTATTGTCCATGTGCTCGCCAAAACGCTGCCAGCCGTAGCGATCGGGTTCGAGCAGGTACATTTCTTTTCGCGTGCCGATTGGTTGCAAGGTTTTACGGTTTAGTTCGATGCCGTACAACGGAAACTTATTGCTGCTGCCGTTATACATGTACAGTCGACCGTCATCATCCGTAAAAAAATCAGGGTCCCAACCTCCAATATCAAAGCGTTCTACCAACGGTTTCCACTCGTTGCCTTTTGGGTTCGTGCTCATCCAAATGGTGAAGTCGCGGGTGTACGTGGAGCCCATCACCAAAACAGTATCGCCCATGATGCCTACTGCAGGTGCGCAAAGCTCATCGTACACGTTATTCCAGGGGCGTAGAAACTTGCGCGAGACGAAAGTCCAATTGAGCAAGTCGGCACTATGCCAGTAGCCCCATTGGTTTGTACTAAACAGAAGGTAATCGCCCTTGTAGTTTACAATCACCGGGTCTGCCGTGGCCCGATGGCGGCCCCATTCGCTGAAGTTGGGAATGGGCGTATAGCCGTAATCGATGTTGATGGGGTTGCAATATGTTTTTTGTTGTGCTTGCACCCAGCCGCACGTGAGGCTGAGTACCGTGATCAAAAGAACTTTCGCTTTCATTTGTAGCTAAAGCCTAGTTTGTTTAAACCTGTTTTCACTTCCGGTGCCGACATAAACAAATTCCAAAGCAATCCGGTGCGGTAGTTCTCCATCATCACCACAATCGGCCCCTGATCAATGGCAAGGTACCAGGGCTTCACCCAATCGTAGTGCTCGCTGAAGGCATCGTAAAAGCCGTACGGCCCCCACAACTTGCTGCTTTGCTTGTAGTAAAAATAGCGCAGCGCCTCCATGCTCTCTTTGGGCGTGTAGGGGAATGACGAGAGCGCGGCGGTGGGCGAGATCACACCCATGTCTTCGTCCGGACGATGGGCCGCATAAAAACGAATGGAGTACGATGAAGTAAGTCCCCAGCTATCAGGACCATACCCTTTGTAGCCTTTTGGGTTTTGAATACAGTATGCGCGATTAGACAACACGTGGTTGCGATTGTGCTGCCAGTAGTCGGCATACGCATCCTTTAGCTTTCGAGGATCAAGACCCAGGAAGGAGTAGTGCGACCAAAACAGCGCTCCGCCATTTTGGGGCGAGTCGTTATGGCGCAATGCCAGGTGGTAGCCAAAGGCGCGGTGGGCCGTGTCGTTTTTGATTTTGCCGCCCCGGGCCCACCCTTCGTGGTACACCTCCGCGGGGATGGTGTGCGTGGGTGATGCTGCGGCCATGATGTAGGTGATGAGGCATTCGTTGTAGCCTTCGATCGCGAAATTCATCTGCCATTGGTGTGTAGGCGACCAATGCCAATACAGCACGTTCTTGCCGTTGCGATGCCAATCCCACTCAATCTCGCGCCATAGCTGATCGACCTTTGCTGCCAGCGCCTGCTCGTGCGCATTGCCGCCTTGAAAATACTGACGCACGCACAACATGCCCTGTGCCAGGTAGGACGTTTCCACTAAGTCCGCGGCATCGTCTTTGGAACTGAAAGGTTTGGCTTTGCCGGTTTCACCATTGA
>JBIIVI010000276.1:0-4419 GCA_044339555.1 Cyclobacteriaceae bacterium
GAATGGGGGTGTTGGCATCTCGGCCGTTATTGCCATTTTAATGGTGGCGGGTTTTCAGCTTTGGTGGATGGAACAGATTAGCATCTACCTGGGGGTGCTTACTTTTTTACTGGTTGTGATGGCTTCGCTTCGTGCTTTGGCGCAGGGAAATGCACTGGCGTGGTATACGTTCCTTGGATTTTTTGTGTTCATGATTTCCGTGATTTTGTTCTTTTTCCCGCTTAGCTATACGGACTACCGAAGTAACGAAACCGACTATCACTATTACGCGGAAGCATTCCGTTCGGTGATTTTTGCGATCGGTATTGCCGATCGATTCAGGCGAATCCGGCTGGAGGCGGCCCGATCGGCTTTGGAAAAGAAGCAAATCTTGCTGGAGCAGGAGCAGAAACTTCAACGGGAAAAGGAACGGATTTCCCGCGATTTGCACGACAACATCGGCTCTCAGTTGACAACGATCAAACTTGGCCTCCGGAATTCGGGCTCGGCCAGTTCTTTGGAATCGCCTCTGGAAGACGTGATTACACAACTCCGAAATACCATCTGGGCAATTGAGCAACCGAGTATTACCCTTTCCGATTTAACAAACAAGGTGCGTAATCTCGTTTGGCAATATCAAAAGATGAAGCAAATTCCCGAACTGGAGTTCAGTGAAAATGTAAATCCCATATTGTTGTTATCTCCTTCGGACTCGGTTAACGCGTTGCGCATCGTGCAGGAGTGCTTGCAAAATTGTATGAAACATGCGCGGGCCACGCGTATTGAATTGAACATGAGTAGTAGTTTGGATTCGGTTACACTTGTCATTCGTGATAATGGAGTGGGATTTGATCTTGCCGAAGTTACCCGGGAGGGCCATTTCGGGTTGCGCAACGTGCAGAAGCGCGCTTCCGAAATGCAGGCGAAACTGGAACTTTGGGCCGCGCCGGGTGCAGGTACTTCGGTTCAAGTTACATTTCGGGCACTAACGCAATAGCTCTTTCGCCTTTATGAGGGCTTCGATCTTGTTTTTTACCTGAAGTTTTGTGAAGATGTTGCCGATGTGCTTTTTCACCGTTTGTGTACTGATGGAGAGGAGCACTCCGATCTCCTGATATTTTTTTCCTCGCGCAATTTCACGAAGAATCTCAATCTCGCGTTTGGTTAACTCAAACTCATTAAAACGCTTATCCGCCGGGATTGAACCAGTAGATTTAGACAGGAAGTGTATGGTTTTGAGGGCAATGGTAGGTGAGATGAATGCCCCGCCCTGAAGTGTGTCGCTAATCACCCGTGAGATATATTCGATGGACTCGTTTTTCAAGACATAGCCAATTGCTCCGGCTTTAAAGGCCTCAAAAATGAAGTCATCATTTTCATTAATGGTGAAGATCACAACCTTGATGTGAGGACACTTTTCCTTCACCAGCCTGGTTACGAGTATTCCCTCGTCTTTAAAACGCATCGAGATATCCATCAGGATCAGGTCAGGATGGGCACTTATCGAAAGTTGTTCCAGTTCTTTTAGATATTCAAACCCATTGAATCGCGTTACAATCCATTCAGGTTGTAACACATGCATAAGCTCTGCCTTTAGGCTGGCTGCTAGTTTTTCGTTATCGTCAACGATCGCCAGTTTCATGTGCCCAAGCTACTGGGGTAATCAGTAGCTCACAATACCGAAAAAGGAGTATTTAAAAAACAAAAAAGCCCCAAAAAGGGGCTTTTTGCGGATGAAACAGTTACTAAAACGTGTAGCGCACAAATGGTACCGGAAAAAACCCTTGCTGATACTGTGTTACGATGCTGTTCGTGCGCGGGTTGTAGCTTTGCGAGAATATATTCTGGTTACCCGTTACGTTCTGGAGGTCAAGCGAGAGTTCTAAAGTACTCTTGCGGTACTCTTTCCTGTAGCTGATTCGTAAATCCGTGCGGAAATAGCTGGGCTGTTGTTGGGTAAACGCCTGACTTTCGCGAAATATCGCATTTCCAAACTGCTGCGATGCTGCAAAGTCAATCGGGGTGAGGTATCTGCCACCGATGGTAGTCGAACGAATGTTGAGCGACAGGAACTTACCGTTCGATCCGATTTTCCACTCTTTACCGGCCAATACGTTCAATACGAAACGCGTGTTGTAGGTAGTGTTACGTTCAATACCATCGCTGCCTTCGTATCTGGAATCGAAGAGCGAGTTCGTGATCAAAAAATAAAATCCTTTGCTAAAAAAGCGTTCGAGTGTAAACTCGACCCCATAATTTGTGCCCGTGCCTCCACTAACTAAATTGGTGCGATCGTCCGGACCGAAACTTGCCCCCGTGTTAATGGCCGAGTAAGAAGAAGGTGTGCTCTCTACAGGTACGTTGGATAAGCGTTGGTAGTAGGTTTCGGCTTTAAAGCGCATGTTTGCGGCCAGGTTCCAGTCATAAGTGAGTACGTAGTGTTGGCTGGTGGTGAAATCAAGATTGCGATTGGTGAATTGAATCGTGTTACCCACTTGTGTGGACGCAAAAGAGGTAAGTAGGTTTTGGATTTGATTGTTCAAGCCATACCCCACGCTTATGGATTGGTTTCCGTTTAGCTGGTATTGCAAACTGAAGCGCGGTTGAACAACGAACTGTTCATTCAATGAGTAGTATTGCGCGTGCAGGCCCGCGTTCATCGAAAACTTTTTGCTAAAGCGGTGCTTCCACGTGGAGTAAGCTTGGTATAGTGTAGTGTTATCGTTGATATTGGTACGAACCGAGTCGCGCCCGAGATTGGCATAAATGTCGCGGGAGTACAAATCAAACGTTGTGGCATCAATGTAGAATCCGGAGGTAAGACTGTTTTTCGGATTAAGTTTTGTGCGGGTGTAGAAAACCAGCGATCCTTTGGTCGTTCTCCAATCTCCTTCCGACCGCCTAAACCGACCGGTAACTTCCTGATTACCGCCGCGTACGAGCGAGTCAGAGTTGAATTCTTCGGTCGTTGAGGATAGACCCGCAGTTATTTTGTAATAGGTGCGCGGAGAAAAGTTGCCCTCATAACTCATTCCTAGGATGCCGGTGCTATACCGCGGATACGAATCTCTGTTTTCCTCTCCATACAAGTCTGTACTTGTAGCCGTAAGGTCCGCTTCGCTGCCCAACAGGTCGATAGAACTGATGCCGCCCATTCCGAACACAGAAAATTTGCCACCGTTTTTTGTCGGCAACGCCACCTTAAAATTCAAGTCCTGATACAGCGGCACGGCAACGCCAGTCCCAAACTCAATACCCAACGCGGTGAAAACACCCAGCGTGGAATACCGATAATTGGCGATGTATGAGCCTTTTGAGTTTTTAGAAAGCGGTCCCTCGGCACCCAGTTCAAACCCGTTGAAGCCAATCTGGCCGAGGAACTCGCTTTTCTGATTGTTCCCATCGCGCAATCGAAGATCAAAAACACCGGCCACGGCATTTCCGTACTGCGCGGGGAATGCGCTGGTCATAAAATCTGATTTATCAAGATTGTTATTGTTCAACATGCTTACCGGGCCGCCCGTGGCTGTCAGGGCACCGAAGTGGTTCGGGTTCGGGATGTTCAAGCCTTCTAACTGCCACAGCATGCCGGAGGGGGAATTGCCCCGAACAACAATGTCGTTGCGTGAGTCATTGCCCCCTACCACACCTGCGAAGTTGGCCGCCATGCGTGAGGGATCGCCCAGAGCACCTGCATAACGCTTGGTGTCGTCTACGTTAAAAGAGCGTGCACTAACTACCGCCAGATCATTATTAGTGGCGGTTTTGTCTTCGCGGGTATTCGCGACTATGACCACCTCATTTAACTGGCTGACCTGTTCTGTTAGACTAAGGTTCAGGATCACCTCTTTACCGGCAGACACCACGATGTTAGGAATCGTTTGCTCTTCAAATCCGATGTAGGAAACCTTAATGGTCTGGCGTCCCACGGGTACACCTTTAATGGCGTACTCACCATTGGCATCGGTCGAGGCGCCTAGTGTGGCATCCGTTACACTGATGACGAGTATGTTCACACCAATCAATGGCGTTTTACTTACTTCATCTACTACCCGGCCACGCACCGTCTGCGTGGTTTGGGCAAAAACTGTTGCCGACAGCAGCAACGCAACAAGCACGCCCAGTAAGAGGGCGGCATTTCTTTTTCGAAGGGTTGAAATTGAGTTTGTGTTCATGGCTTCTTTTTGTTTGATGTCTCAAAAGTGCACACGTCGGCACTCGCCAATCATTGATGTGGGTTAAGAAGCCGATGGACTGTAGCGGCAACCGCCTAAATCGCACAAAAACGCAGATCAGTTGTATTGATCTAGGTTAAGAAATGCACACCAACCAGTTGAGGTAGAAAAAAACGAAACACTACGTCCGATTCGGCCGGTTAAACAAACCAAACCGAAAAACGGACGGCGAGTTTGTTGAAAAAACAATCGTTAAAAAACCAAC
>JBIIVI010000277.1:0-4402 GCA_044339555.1 Cyclobacteriaceae bacterium
TGGTGAAACTGCGGTGGTATTTGTGATGAGGTGTAAATATTGAAAAATTCGGTTGTACCCCCCCTTCAGGTACCCACGTTCCGTTAGCCGTAACCGGAACGAAAGCCGGGGTTCGGGGTTCAAGAAAGAGGCGATTGGCTCTCCCGCCCGGTACACAAGGGTATCAACTACGTTGGTGGTTTCTAACGGGGCATTTTGCCGGTATTGAAAAACCGTTCCGGGACCAACTACCTGAAAGGAAGAAATTCTAAACCCCGCATCAACTTGTAATCGTGGGGAAACATCCCATTGATCGGACACGTAAACTCCCAGTTCAAGAGATCGTTGGGTATCGATTTCAGTTGGGCTTATCACTGACTGACTTGTTAAGGGCTTAATTTTACCCGGTTGAAAACGATAGTCAATAGCCTGAGCACCAAAACTGATTTTATGGTCGGGCAGTTGATAAGTTAAGTCACTCTTTAAAGTTGGATGTTGAATCTGATAGCTCAATCGAAATCCATTCAAGTTATCGTCATCTGTCACCTGATAACCATAACGACCGTTTCCAATCATGGCAGAGAACGAGAATCGGCTGTTTGCAACGTGATCAAGTTGAACTGATTGCATACTGGTTTGCCATTGATAGGTGGTATCATCTTGTAACCGGAAACGATCCCCACTTTGATACACTGACAGCGCAACTTTTGTTTTTTGATTGAACTTGTGACTGACTTTAGCACTTCCATCAAAGAATGAAACTTGACTATTTTGTAAGTCAATTAGGTTGCTTTGGATAGCACGAAGAGCCCAGTTTGAGTACGTAGAGCGAAACGAAGCCGCCAGCGAAGTAGCTCCCTTTCGGATGGGGCCTTGTACCATTAGATTGCTGGAAACGATGCCAATACCGCCAACAGCACTCCATTTTTCGTAGTCTCCTTCTTTGGAACGGATATTCAACACCGAAGATACCCGGCCGCCATACTCCGCAGGAATCCCGCCCCGAAAAAACGACACGTCTCGAATCGCTTCTGTATTGAACGTTGAAAAAAATCCAAAAGCATGTGAACTATTGAACACTGGTAAGCCATCGTACAGAATTAAGTTTTGATCTACACTGCCCCCACGCACGTTGAAACCCGATGCGGCCTCACTAACGGTGGAGACGCCCGGCATCAGTTGAATCTGTTTGATCAGATCAACTTCCCCCAATAGGGCTGGGGCTCTTTTTACATCCCGCATGTTTATTTCAATTTGCCCGGAATTAGTTGACTTTGTGTCCCTGCCTGCTTGAATGACTACTTCCTCTAATATGGCTGGTATCTCGGCTAACTGTACTTCTATAAACCCATCCGCAAACAAACTCAGATCAATAATCCGATCTTCATGGTTAACATAGCTCACCTGCATAACTCGGAGACCGCCTTCGGCGAGCAACAAAAAGGAGCCGTCAGAACCACTGGTAACGGCCATGTTCAGGTCTGGGATTTGCACCAATGCGCCAACTAAGGGCTCTTTTGAATCCTTATCGGTTATTCTTCCAGAAACTTTAAACGTACGACCCTTGACACCCATGCTAGATATTCTTCCGAGTTCTATTCGCTCAATCTGTTGCCGTTTTTGGTTAGCCTGCGCCAACAACTGATTGCGTTGCAGCGCTTGACTTGGGTCTTTGAACAAGACAACCATATATCCGTTTCTCAAACTATAACCCATGTCTGTACCTCTCAGTAGCTCGTTCAGATATTCAAAGAGGGTTTTCCCTACATCAGAACTGGTTATTTCGATTGATTTTACCCACTCGTCATGATAAAAAATCTGAAGTTCTTTTTGCTGGTTTACTCGATCGAAAAAAGCAGCGAGTGGGCGGCCAACATCCTGATTAACGATAGTATTTGGATTTTGACCCCAGGACAAGCTTTTGCACATCGTAAGCAAAAAAATAAAAAGTGCCCTCCGACGTTTCAAAATGAACATGATTTTCCTTTACAGACAAAACAGAGGCTGCCCAAAAAGGCAGCCTCTGTCATAAAAATTAGTGTTGTAATACGTTAGTCTTCGGTAAACAACGTGGTAGGCCATGTGCCTGCCGAAGTTCGGGTTAATATAGTGTTGCCGCGATCACCATAATCATTCTCCCAACTAAAAGACATGGTTTTTCCATCGGGACTAACCTGTAAATTCGATAGCGTATAAACCAGATCGTACTGGTCCGCTCCCCCGGTTGTAATAAGATCGCATGTATTGGTAATCGTAACACCAGTAGCAGGATCATCGCTCCATGCACAATCGTACTGACCAAAAGATGCATCCGAAACCGAATATTTGCCACGAGAAATACTCTTAAACTCACCTGTTCCAGTTACACCGCCGGCACAACCAGCAATTACTCCACCTGCACCAACAGCGGTAACAGTTGTTGAGAATGAATATGTAGCTGCAATATCCTCTGGGCAATAGTCTGTTACCGCAATGTTCAATTTCTGAGCTGGGTAAAACTGATTACTCTGGAAAAGTCCGGCCGCAACGAGTTCTGCCGCCAAAATCTTCGAGCCATCAACAAGGTTCAAATCTGACTCAATTGCAATTCCAGACGAATATTGGCTTAGGATAACATCCGCAAAGTCAGGAGCACTCGGCGACAGGTTCAGCGCAGTCAAGATCGTTCCAAAAGGAATCGAAACAGACACCCATGGATTGCGGTAATCATCCGTCTTCTTAAACTCACTGAACGGAACGTTCTTGATTGGAACGCGTGTGGATCCACCACCAGCATTTTTCCGAATCACGAAGATATCGAAACTTGCCAGCGTACTCGGATCTTCCGCCAAAAACTCTGCATCGAAATCAAAGCTTTCGCTTCCATCCAACGCACGCGGGAACACCTCGTATCCGGGCAATCCGCTAAAGTAGATATTATCTAACTGCGTACCACGCAATGCAAGTACTGCACCTTTCTTAACCTCTGTAATGCGCAGAGGATCTAATTGTTCATCCGCACAAGCAGCAGCTACTAACAAAGCAACCGCCACTCCTAATCCTTTCATGAAATTTCTTTTCATAGTCATCTCTAATTAATGGTGGCTGTATTTGTATCCCAAAATACACGATTTGTTGAGTTGAAATCCTTCTGCTGAACATTATCATTCAGGTTTACGTGGTTGGCCGGATACACGTAAGAGCGATAGAAGGGGCCTGGATTTAATTGCAGGGTTGGTTGAAGATCAACGGGAGCACCATTTCTTCGAACACTGTTATAGGCCTCTACACCGTTACCCCACGTAGCAATGTGGTACTCCTTGCCGATCACATCCAATTTATTGGCTGCTGCATCGAACAATCCGCCCACCACGGCATTATAAGTCGCTACTGAAGGCTCTCGTCCCGGTGTGAGCACCTGGTTCAAACGAGTTGCAAAGTTCCGAATTTGCGTAACGGAATTAGAAATGCCAGCCAGAAGCGCTACCCGTGCCGTTGGATTATCTCCTCTCCGAGCCGCAATTTCAGCGCGCAAGAAGTCTGTATAAAACGACATCCAAATTGGTTGAATTCCGGCACCATTTCCACCATCGCCCTCAGCTGTTGGTAGAAAAAACCCAGCATTAGTAACGGTTGTATTGTCGATTCGCCCGCCTGCGGGATACACCCCTGCACAAGTTATCACAGGACCATCCGGAGGAATCCCAAATCCATCTCCGTGATCACGGCCGTAGAAACCAGGATCGAACACACAAAACATTTTTACCCCTTGGTCAATGTAGTGCTGAGGAGGCGCTCCAGGCGCACAGCCCAACGACTTCGGATCAACTGCAAGCGCAGCAGCGATACTTCCTACCTGACGGTAAAAATAGTAACGCCAACGGGGATCTTGAACAATAATTGTTGGATCAACCGGATCACGCTTGCCTTGAAACAACTCATACATGAAGTAGTTGGAAATATAACCTCCCGCTTGACCACGAATCGGCTGATAGTATTGACGATAAAGTGGATGGCGCGAAACCGGATTGGTTGCGGTGCCATACTTGTAGGTAAAATTTTCTGACTCTTCGTTAATGATGTCAGCTGCCAACAGGGTTGTAATACGAGCATCTGCTGCCGCTTGGCGGCCGGATACCATGCGAAGATTTGCTTGCGCTTTTAATTCCAGGGTATTTGCTAAGGCGTTCCACCGAGTACGGTTTCCAGAGTAGTAAATGTCACGGGTAAGCGCTGCACCTGCTGCTGCACCTGTTTTGGCTAACTCCGCACGGGCTTCAGTCAAAAGTGTGATGGCATAATCGTAAGTCGCTTCGCCACCGTCCGGCTTTGGATTGAAATTGCCCAACGTTCCGTTTAACGCTTCGGTTCTTGGTACATCCCCAAAAATATCCACCAGCGTCAAATACGTATAGGCTTTCAATATTTTCGCAACTGCAACATG
>JBIIVI010000023.1:0-20696 GCA_044339555.1 Cyclobacteriaceae bacterium
TTAAACGAATACTGGGCCCCGAGTGTACCGCTGATGTTATGGAAATGATTGTTAGCCCGGTAAATCCGGTTGGAAAAATCAAACCCGACAATTCGATAGCTGCGCCAATCGTAACGCACGCCCGCATCCAATTGCCATTTTCCCCGCGTCCATTTTTCAATCGCGAAAAGTCCGCCCGCCCCATGAATGTAATTGGGGATAAACGGGATCGTTTGTGTGCCATCTACTTTGCGATTGTCTTGTAGCATGCCATTCACGCCCCAACTGCTCGATCGATTCGCGGCCCGCTGGCGCGCCCATTCCAAATCCACGGTGTGGGTGAACAGGCGAAAGCCGAGGGCCGGGATCTCGCGCAGCGCACCTCTCCGTGTATCGAACTCCAGCCGATGGTTATACTGAAGACCGTACTGAAGGCGAATCGTATGATTGCCCCGCTCCCAGTGAGAGTTTAGCTTCAATAAACTATGGCTGACTTCCTGCCGTGGCGTTTGAATGGCATAAGAAAACGGCTGCGTAAAGGCGGGCGGTTCCTGCCCTATTGCATTGGCCAAATCCCGAGCCGAGCTAACGGCCGAGCCGCGCAAAATGCCTAAGGTAGTTTGAAAGTGACTGAAGAAAACATCCACGCCTCCATGTTCCCGGTGCTTGCCGAGCGCCACCGAAAAGCTTCGTTCCTGCAGCCCGGTATTCGTTAATTCATAGTTCGGAGCATGAAAGTCGCCTGCTCGTTTCAGCGTACCGTGGGCCCGCCAGCCCCAACCGTTTCCAAAACCCCCTTCCAATAATCCCGACACGGTGCCCGCCCGCCCATTGGAAGCTCCCACCAAATGAAACTTGCCGCCAAAGCCGGGGCGATCTGGCAGATCCGCGGGGGTCACAACAATTACTCCGCCCAACGCTTCTGTTCCGTATTTCAGTGCGCCTGCATCTTTGATCACCATAATGTTCGAAGCGATGAATGGATCAATTTCAGGCGCGTGCTCGGCGCCCCATTGCTGACCCTCCTGTCGGACACCATTGTTTAAAATCAGAATGCGTTGACTATGCACCCCGTGGATAACGGGTTTGAAAATAGCCGGGCCCGTTTGGATGGAACTGACCCCCGCAAGATTTTTGAGCACTTCGCCTAGCGGCTTGCCCAGGTTTTGCGCGAGTTCCTGGCTGCCCAACACGGCAACCGATTGAGAGGCGTTTAGGGTAGGCGCATGCTCTTCGATTACGATTTCCGATAACCACTGCCGATCTTCTTCGAGGGTCACCCGCAAGGGCGAACCCGGCACCTGGATTTCATGTGTTTGTGATTTGAATCCGACAAAGCGGATAACAACTGTATACGCTCCGCGGCAAAGCGCTGTAAGCTGCGCCAAGCCATTCGCGTTGGTGGTGGCCCCAACACCGGTTTCTTTCACCACTATCTCTGCACCTGCTAAAGGTGTCCTGTCATTTGCCGCCAACACTTCCAATTCAAAAACAAAGTCGCAACGGATTTGCGCGTTGGCTTGGAAGAGGCATCCAAAGAGAAAAAGAAGAAAGAGGATTTTTTGCAACAAGGTTGCAAATCTAGCGATTCCGACTAATTGTTTTTGAGGTCGGAGATTTTGAATTTCTGAATGATGTAATACAAGAAGTTGAACGACAGTGCATCGTCTTCACTTTTTTCAGATTGTTTGTCCTTCTTGTTCGTGGAAGTGGTGGGAGTAGTGGAATTGGCGGGCTTATTTCCTGAAGATTCGGGACGAATAGAAGGCGATGATTTTGATTCGAGTGCGCCAATTTCGTTCGGGTTCGGAACGTCCTCAGTCGCGGTATGAACTAATGGCGCTTCCTCTTGCACCTCAGGGTCTGCTTCCTGTGCATTCACACTGCGAATGCCCAAAAACAACAGCGTGATGAATGCGACTAGGAAAAACCTTTTATTCATTTGGCGTTAAAACAGTTTGCCTTCCAGAAGTTTCGAAAAATAGACATTTTTTAGATTCAAAGTTTTAGTCCCAAATAAAATCTTGAACACTCCTGATAGAAATTGCCTGATCTTCAACGATTTTCAGCCTTTGGACGTAATTTTAGCGGTTGCATGCAGTCTTTGTTCCGGTTTTCGCAGTGGCCTGCTTTCGCGACAGGCCAACTCGTTCAGCTCAGCACCGATCGGCCCATGGAATGGCTGGTCACTGACAGCCGAAAGGCCGTTGCCTCCGAAATGGCCGTGTTCTTTGCCATTGATGGGGTGCGCCACGATGGCCACGCCTACATTCAAGCGTTGTACCAACAAGGGGTACGCCAGTTTGTGGTTGAAAAAGAAATGGCTACTGACTTGTTTCCAGACGCGAATTTTTTCCGGACGCCTTCATCGGTGCACGCCCTCCAAAGCCTGGCGGCTCATCATCGGAAGCAGTTTTCAATTCCGGTCTTGGGCATTACCGGCAGCAACGGCAAAACCATTGTAAAAGAGTGGCTCTTCCAGGTATTGTCACGCGATTTTCATACCGCAAAAAACCCGGGCAGCTACAACTCTCAGATCGGTGTGCCGCTGTCGGTTTGGGCACTGCAGCCTCACCATCAGCTCGGGATTTTTGAAGCCGGGATTTCGCGGCCCCACGAAATGAAGCGGTTGGCGGAGGTGATTCAGCCCACCATCGGGTTGATGACCAATCTAGGTTCCGCACATGACGAGGGCTTCGCCAATCGGGCGCAGAAGTTGAACGAGAAACTTGATCTCTTCCATTCATGCCATACCATCGTTTTTTGTGCGGATCAGTCCGAAATAGCCGCCGCAATGGTGGCCCGATTTGGTAACACGCACCGGCTGTTTTCCTGGGGCTCCAACTCCGAGTGTGTGGTGCGAGTTCAGGTAGCAGGCACGCACGCACACATTATCTTTGAAAACCAACAAACGGATTTACCGTTGCCTTTTGGCGATCGCGCATCGCGCGAAAATCTCTTTCATTGCCTGGCGGTGATGCTTTGCCTGGGTGTACCACTAAACGAGGTGGCCAAGCGCATTTACGAACTGAAGGCGGTGCCCATGCGCCTCGAGCTTAAGCAAGGTTTTCAACAGTGTCTGGTGGTGGATGACTCCTACAACAACGATCTGGCAGGCTTACAGATTTCGCTTGATTTCTTGAAGAATCAGCCGCGTATAAAAAAATCCGTGATCCTGTCGGACGTGCAACAGAGTGGCTTGGAGAACGAAGTGCTCGTGGCGCAAATCATCCGAATGTTAGCCGGGCTCGAGCTGCATCGTTTGGTGGGAGTGGGGCCGATACTGAGCAGTCACCAACACTTGCTGCGCGCACGGTTTGCCAACTGTACGTGTTTTGCCGCCACCGATCAGTTTCTTCAGGAATTCGACTTTCGTCTTTTCGAACAGGAGGCCGTTCTCGTGAAAGGTGGACGCATCTTTCAATTCGAAAAAGTGGTGCAGCGACTGCAGCAAAAAATTCACGGCACCGTGATGGAAATCAACCTGGCTGCTTTGGTGAACAACCTCAACTACTTTAAATCCCGTCTGAAACCCGGAGTAAAAATCATGGCGATGGTAAAAGCATTTGCCTACGGCAGTGGCAGCGAGCAGGTAGCCCATCTGTTGCAATACCACCGGGTGGATTATTTGGGAGTTGCTTACGCGGATGAAGGCGTGGAATTACGCAAGAACGGTATCTCGTTACCGATCATGGTGATGAATCCAGCCGAGGATAGTTTTGAGACCTTGATGCATTATGAATTGGAGCCTGAAATTTATTCGCAGCGCCTGCTGATTGCTTTTCTGGCGTTCCTCAACGGCCGCGCAGCCGCCATTCATTTGAAAGTAGATACGGGCATGCATCGTCTAGGATTTGATGCCGAGAGTTGGCCAGCCGCGCTGGAGCTGCTGGCGGCTCACCCTGAAATCAAGATCGCCTCCGTCATGTCGCATCTGGCAGGCGCGGATGAGGCGGGCCACGATGCTTTTAGTCACCGCCAGGCCCGCGCATTTGCAAGCTACTATCAACAACTTGAAAACCGGCTTGCACTCCGGCCTGTCCGACATCTGCTCAACTCTCCTGGCATCCTGCGTTTCCCCGACTATCAATTTGAGATGGTTCGCCTCGGCATCGGGCTCTACGGCATTAATCCGACGGCCGAGGAAGTGGGTGCCCTTCAGCCTGTAGCCTCGTTGAAAACAATTGTTTCACAACTGAAACACATCCCACAGGGCGACACCATCGGCTACGGCCGGCATGGATTGGCGACCGAAAACATGAAGCTGGCTACCATTGCCATCGGGTATGCAGACGGCTTCAGCCGCGCATTTAGCAAGGGCAAAGGCCACGTGTGGATCAATGGCAAACGAGCGCCCGTGGTGGGCAATGTATGCATGGACATGACAATGGTAGACGTCACCAACATCCCCGTAAGGGAAGGCGATGAAGTAATTGTATTTGGAGGCCCGCTGCCGATTGAAGAAGTAGCCGCCAACGGCAACACGATTGCGTACGAGATTCTTACCAACACCAGCGAGCGGGTGAAGCGTGTGTTCTATGCCGAGAGTTTATAACGCGATACGTTAACCACAACCCAGGTTTTTTCGGAGGTCGCGTTCGGGCAGTACACCTGGAATCTGATCTTCTTCTAAATCGCGATCAGGTTTGAGTGAGGTTGAAGGTGGTGGCGGCTGCGTACCGGGCGTAGGCAAAGTGTGCACTGGCAAGGGTTCCTTTTCTTTCGCAGGCTTCTCATCCATTCCGAAAAATAACCCCAAATTCTGGTCCTGTTTAATCGGAGGTTGCCTATCTTGCTGCTCTTTAAAATCAATCTAAATAAGCGTTGAGTAAAAACGTTGCCCAAATGACTCCGGGCCAAACGGCTGTGATTTCAGGATTTACAGATGCGGAATTATCTGTGAAATTACTGGAGATGGGATTCCTTCCCGGTACGGCCGTTCGCTACAACTTCCAGGCTCCGCTGGGCGATCCGATTTGCGTATCGATTTCCGGATTCGATCTTTCGCTTCGCCTCGCTGAAGCCGCTACCATTATCATTTTGGATTAATGGAAGGCACAACAAAAATCCGCATTGCGCTGGCCGGAAAACCCAACTCGGGCAAGTCCTCGCTGTTCAATCAACTTACCGGCCTCAACCAAAAGATTGGCAACTTCCCCGGGGTGACCGTGGATAAAAAAGTGGGCTACACCACACTGAACGCATCTACCACGGCAGAGATCATCGACTTACCCGGCATTTACAGTTTGTACCCGCGCACACTTGACGAAAAAATTGTGACAGAGGTTTTCGTAGATGAAAAAAGTGCCTTCTACCCCGATGCTGTGGTGCTGGTGGCAGATGCCACCAACCTGAAGAATTGTTTTCTGCTTCTCACCCAACTGATCGACCTGCAATTGCCCGTGGTGCTGGCGCTCAACATGATGGACCTGGCCGCACGCTCCGGCCAGAGCATCGACATCAAGAAAATGGAAAAGCAACTGGACGTGCCCGTAGTGATGATCAACGCACGCACGGGCAGTGGCCTTAGCGACCTGAAGCAAGCGTTGGCTACCACCGTGCACAAACCCACGAAGAGCATCTACCAGATTCCGGACGAAATTCGCGCAGTAGTGGAGCAGGTGCGCAACCATTTTCGGCTGCGGAGCGACTACGAAGCCTATCAGTTTCTGCAACAGCCCGACAACATCTTAGCACTCAAAAGCGATGAACGCGACCTGTTGAAAAGCTGGGCGCGGGAGCATTCGTTTTTTCCGGCCAAGTATCAGGGTGCCGAAACTGTTATTCGGTATGGATTCATTCAGCAGTTGTTAAACGGCGTAACGATGCGGTTGCCATCGGCCGATTGGAAAAAATTCTCCTACCGGATCGATCAGGTGCTCACCCATAAAGTAGGCGGTTATCTGATCTTCTTCGGACTACTGTTTCTCATCTTCCAATCGATTTTTGCATGGGCACAAATCCCCATGGATTTCATCGATCAGACTTTTGCCATCCTGAGTGGTTGGTTGAATGGCATACTGCCTGCGGGGCCGTTTTTCGATCTGATCACGCAGGGCGTAGTTCCAGGTATTGGTGGCATTGTGATTTTTATTCCTCAGATCGCCATTCTGTTTGCGTTCATCTCGATCCTGGAGGAAACCGGCTACATGGCACGCGTTGTTTTTTTGATGGACAAAGTCATGCGCAAATTTGGGCTGAGCGGCAAAAGCGTAGTGCCACTCATTTCGGGTTTTGCCTGCGCCATTCCCGCCATCATGGCCACCCGCACCATCGAAAACTGGAAGGAGCGCCTCATCACCATTTTTGTCACACCCTTCATGAGTTGCTCCGCGCGCCTGCCCGTGTTTACCATTTTGGTAGCACTGATTGTGCCGGACGATAAACTTTTCGGCTTTTTTAATCTCCAGGGGTTGGTGCTGATGGGTTTGTACTTGCTTGGCTTCTTTGCCGCCCTTTTTTCCGCGGCCATCATGAAGTGGATGATCCAAACCCGCGAACGCAGTTTCTTAATGATGGAGTTGCCTACCTACCGGATGCCGAAGTGGTCGAACGTGGGATACACAATCATCGAAAAAACAAAAGCCTTTGTGTTCGAGGCCGGGAAAGTGATTCTCGCCATTTCCATTGTGTTGTGGGTGCTGGCTAGCTTCGGTCCGCCACGAGAGATGGAACAGGCCGAACTAACCGTGCGCGCACAGGCCGCTGCGGAGGGATTAACACAACAAGCGACTGACGACCGCCTGGCCGCCTACAAACTCGAGCACTCGTATGCAGGAAAAATAGGTAAGGTGTTGGAACCAGCCATTGCACCACTGGGGTACGATTGGAAGATTGGTATTGCGTTGGTGACTTCCTTCGCCGCACGCGAAGTTTTTGTAGGCACCATTGCTACGATCTACAGCCTGGGCAGCACTGAAGACACCCTCACCATAAAGACCCGACTGAAATCAGAAATCAACCCCGCCACGGGTGGCCCGCGTTTTACACCGGCCGTTGGTTTTTCGTTGTTGATCTTCTACACGTTTGCCATGCAGTGCATGAGTACGCTTGCCATTGTGAAGCGCGAAACCAAAAGCTGGCGCTGGCCACTTCTACAACTAGTGTACATGACCGGGCTGGCCTACCTCTGCGCCTTTGTGGCGTTTCAGGTGCTGAAATAGCCATCGGTTTTGATGTACCACATTTTTACCATTATCTTGAGCGTTGAATCGCCCCTATGACCACGAACAAGAATTACCACCTTGGTTTACTCTTTCTGGTGCACCTGCTCATTCATGTAGATGGTGACTTAGATGAAAGTGAACGAGCCGCGTTGGCCGTTATCATCAACAAAGAGAAAATCCCGGCCGACCTCGTAGCAGAATTCGAGCACACCGTAAAATCAACTTCCGAAAGGGAAATCTATCAGCACGGAATACAACTGCTGAACAGTTGTAGCGATGAAGAAAAACTCGTTGCGTTTGTGCACTTATACCAGCTCTCGGAGGCAGATGGTCGTGTGCATGTAAAAGAAGTGCGGCTGCTGCTTTATTCCATCAAAATGGCGGGCATCGAATTCAATGACGTTGTTGCTCGCGCAAAAGAGCGCGCCTGATTTGTTCGTACCCGTTCGTTCATGGTTCGTAAGCTGGGCGTTTTAGGAGGCGGGCAACTGGGCCGGATGCTCGTACAAGCGGGCTTAGACTGGAACATTCCTTTTTCGATTCTGGATCCGGACTCAAACGCCCCGTGCCACGAACTTGCCGCCTTTCAACAAGGCAATCTAACCGACTATGAAACCGTGTTCAGCTTTGGCCGGGCCTGCGATCTGGTAACGATCGAAATCGAAAACGTAAACACCACTGCCTTACGCGACTTGGAAGCTGCCGGTGTAGCCGTCTATCCACAACCCCATGTAATCGCCCTGATTCAGGATAAACGTGCCCAAAAAAAATTCTATCAGGAGCGGGGGATTCCGACAGCCGAATTTTACCTAACTGAAAACCGGAACGATGTGACCGCGCGGGCATCTTTTCTTCCGGCGGTAAACAAATTGGGTCGCGAAGGGTATGATGGCCGAGGTGTACAAATTCTGCGAACCGCAGCCGATCTGCCCAACGCGTTTGATGCCCCCGGTTTACTGGAAAAGCTGGTGGATTTCAAAAAAGAAGTGGCGGTGATTGTGGCGCGTAATGCAAAGGGTGATATCGTATCCTATCCAGCGGTGGAAATGGTTTTTCATCCCACCGCCAACCTGGTGGAGTATCTTTTCTCTCCGGCTCAAATTCCCGCTCCGGTTGCGAGCCAGGCCGATGCTATTGCACGGCAAGTGATTGAGCAATTAGGGATGGTTGGTCTGCTGGCCGTAGAAATGTTTGTTACGCAAGACGATCAGATTCTCGTAAACGAAATTGCTCCACGCCCCCACAACAGCGGTCATCAAACCATTGAGGGCAACCGAACTTCGCAATACCACCAGCACCTGCGGGCCATCTTGAACTTGCCACTTGGTTCTACCGAAACGCTGGTACCTACCGCCATGGTAAACTTGTTGGGAGAAGCCGGACACGAAGGGCTCGCCCGCTACGAAGGGCTGGATCTGGTGCTGGCAACGCCCGGGATATTTGTGCATCTATACGGAAAAAAATACACGAAACCGTTTCGAAAAATGGGCCACGTTACCATCACTGATTCCAACATGGAAAGTCTGAAAAAGAAAGCGACCTTTGTTAAGCAAACCTTGCGCGTTGTAGCATGAGCAAAAAACCACCTCTTGTCGGGATTATCATGGGGAGCCAAAGCGACCTTAAAGTGATGAAAGAGGCCGCACAGTTCTTAGAGGAAATGAAAGTTCCGTTTGAACTCACGGTGGTTTCTGCGCACCGAACCCCCGAGCGAATGAGCCAGTATGCGGCCACTGCGCGGGCGCGAGGCCTGCGTGTGATCATCGCAGGCGCTGGCGGAGCTGCTCACTTGCCAGGAATGGTAGCAGCCAGCACGACCTTACCGGTGATTGGTGTTCCCGTTAAATCCTCTAATTCCATTGATGGTTGGGACTCGGTGCTGTCAATTTTACAAATGCCCTCCGGAGTACCTGTGGCTACGGTGGCCCTGAATGGCGCGAAAAACGCCGGGATTCTGGCCCTCCAGATTCTGGCTTCGCACGACAAGACGTTGGCCAAAAAACTGGAAGAACTGAAGCAACAAATGAAAAAACAGGTGTTGGCCAGTGCCGAAAAAATCAGCGAAAAGGGTTGGCAACAAGATTAAACAAAACCGTGTTCTAACGCTCTATTAATGTTACCTTTCTCCTCTCTATGAAGCCAGGCGAAAAAGGGTGGCTCAAAGAATACCTTGAATTCCGAAAGGAACTGCTAAAGAATCTTTCGGTTGAAGGAAAAAAATCCTCCCACCCCGAACACTCGTTGTACCGCGTCATTCAACCTACCGGCCTGATGTACGGGCAGGCCATCAGTGCCATTGATCACCCCGATGCCAGTAAGTGGGACGAAAAAGAGCGGATGAAAATCCTCCTGGCCGAAAGTCTTATCAGCAGTTCGTTGCTGTATTACGACAAGTCGATCAAATCGGCCGAAGAGCTTTCCGAGGTGATCATGAAAACGATCGAACACATCGGCAACTTCTATAACAATATTTTTCCCGAGCTCGCCACGCCTTCCAAAACGCTGTTCGGCCGAAAGAAAACTCCGCTGGAGTTAGCCGAGCGGATTCTCGATAAGCGCATCGACCATACCGTGGAGTACAAGCAAAACTTTTGGTCGTATTTCTTCCACAACAGCTTGCTGTTTCTGGATATTTTCATTTTCGGTCAATGGATCCATACAAATGCCGATCGAATCGTTTCCGAATTTTTTAAATACGAACGTGAGGAGTTGCGCTTTTCAGTCATCAAAGTAATTGCCTTGGCTGCGCACTCCAACATGCACATCGCACCCGAAGAGCGCAAGTTGCTGGAGTATTTTTTGCAGGGAACCGGCCTGACTTCCGACCGTAAGAAAGAAGCTACCCGTATTTTCGAACAAGGGGTGTTGCTGGAGGAAATCAACCTTCCGACCAACAACTCTTGGATTTTGAAAAAGTACTTTCTGGAGATGGCTATTCTAACGCTGTGGGCCGACAAGAAAGTGGAAGGCCAGGAAGAAGATTTCCTAAAAAAGTTCTGCCGCTATCTGGATTTCAATGATGATGATCTGGAAAACAGTATGATTGCCATGGAAGGCTTCGTGCTGGAACACTGGAACCAGTTGGAGATCCTTCAAAATAAAGCCGACTACCAGCAGGTGAGCGATAAATTTATTGAACGCATCTCGCGGCTAGCCAACAAAAACAAGATTCGACTCATGCGCGAGGTCCAGGAAAGCGATGAGCTAATGAGTTTACTGAATCAGGCAAAAAGCAGCGAACTTTCGGAGGCGGACAAAGCGCGTATGCACCAACTGCTACTGATGGTGCTGCAAACCATGCCTACATTTGCCATTATTTCACTTCCACAGCACTTCCTTACGCTGCCTATTCTGATGAAAATCTTGCCGCAGAATTTCTTCTCCGAAACACTGGAGAAAAAGCCTAGGTAAGCTCGTTCGACTTCGCCTCCCGTTTCGGCACCAGAATCGAAAAGATGATCGACAGCGTGAGCGTGGCGATGATTACGGAGAAGGAAAGAATCGGATTAAGCTCGATGTGGAACATCTCCAGCAACATCTTGGCACCAATAAAGAACAGGATAATCGATAAGCCCTTCTGGAGCAGATAGAATCGATCGATAATGCCCGACAACATGAAGAACATGGCGCGCAAGCCCAACACCGCAAAGATGTTAGACGTGTAAATCAGAAATTCGTTTTGGGTGATGGCAAACGCAGCCGGGATCGAGTCAACTGCAAAAATCAAGTCAGTCGTCTCAATCAAAATAATCACCAAAAACAAAGGTGTAAACATGAGTCTGGGCTTGGTTACGAAAAACTTGCCGCCTTCATCACTTTCGGTCAGGGGCAAGTACTTCCGGCACAAACGCAGGATCGGATTTTTCTCCGGATCAATCTTCTCATCACTATCTTCGAAATAGATCTTAATGCCGGAGTAAATCAAAAACACGCCAAACACATACAAAATTGCGTGAAACTTGTGGATGAGAATCGCGCCCACGAAAATGAAAATCCCGCGAAATACCACGGCGCCAAGAATCCCCCAAAAGAGAATTTTGTGGTAATATTCTTCCTTTACATTAAAGTATTTCAGGATCAGGAGTATAACAAAAATGTTATCAACAGATAAGGCGTATTCGGTTAAATAGGCGGAGTAGTATTCTACGGCTCCTTTGGTGCCTCCGCTATCGGGATCATGATCCAGAAATAGAATCAAAATCCCAAACATGGTACTGACAAACACCCAAAACATCGATTGAATCAGGGCCGAACGGGTGGTGATTTTGTGCGCTTTTTTGTTAAAAATGCCCAAATCCAAAAGCAGAAAAACAATGATGACCGCGCTGAAAATGGTGTACAAAAAAGTCTCGTCACCAAGGTCAAACCCCAAAATCTTAAATAAGAGCATCAAATTCTATAAGTGTGTTAACAACCAGCACATCCAAAACAAGTAGGCGATTTACCCTCCATTTAGATGAAAACCAGTTAGTCAATTCATCAAAACTACTAATAATCAAATAACCCAAAAAGCGTACTGATGTACTTTATTCATCAAGTTGAACAAAAGTAAACCGGTTCGGAACAATTATTACTGGCAGACCCTGCAAACGCCCTGAATCAGTAAGTTCATTTCTTCGGACAGGTAGCCTTCGGGAAGAGAAATGGTTGGTATTTCTACGTTTTCGAGACAGTTTGTTTGGCCACATTGGGTACACTTAAAATGCACATGGTTGTGGTGATGATGCGCCTGCGAACACGTGGAGCTGCATAATGCGTATTTGGGCGCACCGCTGTCGTCCAACACCTTGTGGATCATGCCCTTGTCCAGAAACGTTTTCAGGGTGCGATAGACGGTTACCCGGTCGTACTGGCTAGAAACCTCCTGCTCGATATCGGAGTAGGAAAGCGCATGCTGCTGATCGATGAACAACTTGAGAATGTCGCTTCGGCTACTGGTCGACCGAAGTTGAAAATCGTGCAAAATCTGCTGTTGCGATTTGCTCATTCTGCAATTTCTAATTGAAGTTTAAGCAAATTACTATAAATCCCGTTAACGCGTGCGGCCAACTCCAGATGAGTTCCTTCCTCAGCAATCTGGCCGTCTTTAATCACGAGAATGCGATCTACCTTGCGGATGGTACTGAGCCGATGCGCGATGATCACCGTCGTGCGGTGGGCCATCAGTTTTTCTAGCGCGTCCTGTACAAGTTGCTCGGAACGCGCATCCAGCGAACTGGTGGCTTCATCCAAAATCAAGATAGCAGGGTTCTTCAAAATAGCTCGGGCAATTGCAATTCGCTGGCGTTGCCCTCCGGAAAGCTTCACGCCTCGATCGCCCACGAGAGTTGCCAGACCTTCCGGAAAGCTTTCAATGAACTCCCAAGCGTTTGCCTGGCGCGCGGCCGAGATTACTTCTTCATCCGTGGCGTTTGGTTTGCCATAGGCGATGTTCTCGCGAATAGAGCCGCCAAAGAGCATCACTTCCTGGGGAACAATGCCAATGTTCTTGCGGTAGGCCGTTAGGTTAATGTCGTCAATGAGGCGATCATCGGCCAGGATGGAGCCGTTGGCTACCGGGTACAAACGCATCAGCAAATTGATGATGGTCGACTTTCCGGCACCGCTGGGGCCCACTAGTGCAATCTTCTCGCCCGGGGCCATGGAAAAGTTCAGTTTCTTGAGTACGCCCACATCCTGGCGCGTGGGATAGGCAAACGAAACCTCTTGAAATGCGATCTTGCCTGTGAGCGAAACCGGTTGCGCGGCGTGCGTTTTCTCATCGGTTTCTTCCAGTATTTCCAGAATCCGTTCCGAAGCGCCAATGGTGCGCTGGAGCTGGCTGAACAGATCTGCCAGACCAGCAATCGAACCCCCGATGAACGTGGTGTAAAACACAAACGACAGCATGTCGCCTACCGAGATCTGCTGCGACTGCACCAGTGTGGCCCCGTACCAACTTACCGCCACAATACCCCCGAACAGCGCAAAAATGGAAAACGAAATAAACAATCCGCGAAAGCGAGCACCGTGCACCGCGGTCTTCACCATCAGTTGAAGGGCACTCGTGTATCGGTTCACTTCCAGTTTCTCGTTGGTAAAGGCTTTTACCACCGTAGCCGATTGCAACGTTTCCTCTACAATCACATTGGCCTGCGCCAGTTGGTCTTGGGTTTTCTTGGATAGCTTGCGAATGAATTTTCCAAAAAATAATGCAGCCAGCACCAACACCGGAAACGTGAGCAGCATGAAGGTAGTGAGCTGCGGAGTGAGAATGAAGATCAACGGAATGCCAATCAACAGCATCAACGCTTGCCGCAGCAACTCCGCGAGTGACCAGCTGAAGGTGTCGTACAGCGTACCCACATCGGCTGTAATCCGGCTTACCAGTTCGCCCACCCGGTGGTTATCGTAAAAGGATTGCGGCAGCCAGATGATTTTTTCGTACAGCGTGTGGCGCAAATCGGCCAGACTCTTTTCGCTGACGACCGAGAAGGTAACAACACGGATAAATGAAAAGATGGCTTGCACGAACAACACCACCAACAGCGCCAGCGCAATTTGATTGATGGTGGTGAGGAAAAACGTGCCCTTACCCTGGGCCGCATCCAGTAACTTACCGGCCAAATAGGGAAACGCCAACAGGGTACCGCTGGAGAGCGCCAGCGCCACCAAGCCCACCAAAAATGTGGCCCGATATGGCCAGGCGAACCGAAAAATCCGATATAGCTTCTGAATGCCCTCTTTGTTGACTTTCTTCTTAGGCGAGTCTTGGTTCAATTGTCGTTTGGCCATACTGATGAGACGAAATAAGCAGCTTTGTATTTTGAAGCAGGCGTGGGCTGCCTACTCTTCGATGGTACCTTCAATTTGATACACCACCGAATCATTGGCAATCATTTTCTGATAGCCTTCCATGCGGTAGTGGGTTAACATCGGCTGGCGGTCAAGTGTTTCCAACTCCCACACCAGTGCCCGCTCCGAAACAAACAGGGCATTGGACTCCCGATAGCGAGCCTCCACTTTGCGGATGTTGGAGCGATGCCCGAGGTAGTAAATTTTCAGCCACAGCACTGGCGAAGGCCGCGTGGCCGTGTACACATCTACCTGCAGATTACTGTGTGTATCGGGTTCAGTTTTGATGGTGTAGCCATCTTTAAAGCCAGGGCGGTTCATCCAATCTAATTGGCGGAACACTTCAAACTCGCGCGCCCATTGCGCACTGTCGGGTTGCCATTGACGTTCGTCTTTGGCATCGCCCACCCGTGCTACTTTTCGAAGTGTAGCGCGTGCGTTCACGAGTTGTTGCACCTGCTGATTGACGAGGCTATCCAGATCAAAATAGGGCTTGTCGTACACCGCGTTTTGCTGGCGGCAGCCAAAGACAAGAAGGGCTAATGCTAGCCCGTAAAGAAATCGCATAGCTCGGGTTAGTCGATCAGTACCTGACCCGTCATTTCGGCCGGTATCGCAATTCCCATCAACTTCAAAATGGTAGGTGCCAGGTCGCCCAGTTTCCCATCCTTGAGTTGCCCTTGGTAGGTGTCGTCTACCAAAATGCAAGGCACCAGGTTAGTGGTGTGGGCCGTATTGGGTGAGCCATCTTCGTTAATCATCATGTCAGCATTGCCGTGATCGGCAATGATGATTACGCTGTAGCCGTTCTCGCGGGCCGCTTCCGTTACCGCGTGGTTGCACATGTCTACCGTTTCGCAGGCTTTTACAGCAGCTTCAAAAACACCGGTATGCCCCACCATATCCGGGTTGGCAAAATTGAGACAGATGAATCCGGCTTCTTTCTTTTGTAGCTCGGGGATGATTTTGTCGCGAATGTCTGTCGCACTCATCTCCGGCTTCAGATCGTAGGTGGCTACTTTGGGTGAAGGACAGAGAATGCGTTGTTCACCCGGAAAAACTTCTTCGCGGCCGCCAGAAAAGAAAAACGTAACGTGCGGATACTTCTCGGTTTCGGCAATGCGTATCTGGTTGCGACCTGCCTTGGCCACTACTTCGCCCAAGGTGTTGCTTAGATTGTCTTTGTCGAAGATCACCTGCACATTCTGAAAGGTATCGTCATAATTGGTGAGCGTGATGTAGTGCAGGGGTAACTTGTACATGTTCTGCTCATGGAAGTCCTGCTGCGTGAGTGCCTGCGTAATTTGGCGCCCGCGATCCGTACGAAAGTTGAAACATAGCACCACATCGCCATGCTGGATAGTGGCCAGTGGTTTACCGTTTTGTGTCGCTACAATGGGCTTAACAAACTCGTCGGTTACGCCCGCTTCGTAAGAGGCTTGTACAGCTGCTAAAACATCCTGCGCAGCAGTGCCTGTTCCATGCACAAGCAGGTCGTACGCCAACTTCACACGCTCCCAACGCTTGTCGCGATCCATGGCGTAGTAGCGGCCCACTACGGATGCCAGTTGGCCCGTGGTTTTTTGTAAATGGCCAACGAGGTCGGTCAAATAACCGAGGCCCCCTTTCGGATCGGTATCGCGCCCATCGGTAAAGGCGTGTACAAAAAGATTTGTTACCTGATGCCGATGGGCAATGCTCACCAGTCCTTTCAGGTGCTCCAGGTGCGAGTGCACTCCGCCATCCGAAACCAAGCCAATAAAATGGATAACCTTGTTGTTTTCTTTTGCATACTGAAAAGCCTGCACCAACACCGGGTTTTGATCCAGCTCGCGCTCTCCAATGGCTTTGTTTACCCGTACTAAATCCTGATACACCACACGGCCGGCCCCGATGTTCATGTGGCCTACTTCGCTGTTACCCATTTGTCCATCGGGCAAACCCACCGCCAAGCCAGAGGCCTGCAACTTGCAGTGCGGATATTTTTTGTAGAGCGAATCGATGTAGGGTGTTTTGGCCTGATCAATGGCAGACACTTTTTTATTTTTAGCAATACCCCAGCCATCCAAAATCATGAGTAACACACGCTTATTCATATCTTTTTCTTAAGTGATCGGTAAACTAGCTTCGCAATCCGGCAAATATACCCCAATTGCAGGTTCACCTTGCGCCTCCCGAACGGATTTAGCTGTGGGATTGGCGAAACGTTTGAGTAATTGATTCGATTTTCGGAAAAGGCAATAATGGCATACTTTTGGTGTGAACTTCTATGATGATTTTACGAGGGATTTTTGTGGGTTTGATGATCGGTCTGCAGAGCATGACTGCACAGGCGCAGGATGTTTTTACGCCCATCCGGGATGTGATCAAAACCGGCAATGCCAAGGAGGTAGTAAAGTTGTTTGCAACTTCCGTGGATATGAATCTGGACGGGGATTCAAACACGTACGGCAAGACACAGGCTGAGTTTGTGCTGCGCGAGTTCTTCAAGAAGCACCCCATCAGCGACTTCAGCATCATTCACACCGGTTCCTCCAAAGGCGGTCGGCAATATGCCATTGGCCGCTACCTCAGCAAGAGCGAGAGTTACAACGTGCTCATCCGCGTAAGCGAAGAAGAAGGCAGCTATCTGGTTCACGAAATGAATTTCGTGAAAGAATGACCCGACCCCCGTATGTTACTTCCGAGGCGCTTCACCAGTTTATTAGCAGCGCATTACTAGAAGATCTAGGCGATGGCGATCACTCTTCGCTGGCCGCCATTGCACCCGACACGCACCAAGCCGCCCAACTACTGGTAAAGGATCATGGTTGCCTTGCAGGGATGGAAGTAGCCACAGCCATCTTTCGGCAGTACGATCCATCCTTGCAGATTGAAGAATTTTTGCACGATGGCGATACCGTTGCTCCAGGACAAATTGCCTTGCGGGTAAGTGGGCGGGCGCAATCCATCCTGGCTACCGAACGGCTGGTACTAAACTGCCTCCAACGGATGAGCGGCATCGCCACCTATACTCAACGGCTCAAGGCAATGCTTCAGGGAACGCGAGCCCAACTGAAAGACACCCGTAAAACCACGCCCAACTTCCGCTTACTGGAAAAATGGGCCGTGGCCATCGGAGGCGGCCTCAACCACCGGTTTGCGCTTTACGACATGATCATGTTGAAAGACAACCATATCGACATGGCGGGCGGCATTCGGGCAGCCCTGCAACGCACACAGGCATATGTGGCCCAATTACCGCAACCATTAAGCATCGAGATTGAAACTCGCTCGCTGGCAGAAGTTGAAGAAGTGCTACAGGCGGGTGGTGTGCAAACCATTATGTTGGATAATTTTTCGATCGCTGAGCTCCGGGAAGCTGTTGCATTGATAAACGGGCGGTACGCCACCGAGGCCAGTGGCGGCATTACCGAACAAACGCTGCGCGCAGTAGCCGAAACCGGTGTGGACTACATTTCGGTAGGGGCGCTTACCCATTCGGTAAAAAGCCTCGATCTCAGCCTGAAAGCTGTGCGCTAGGCATCTGGCAAGTTGGCGCCATCCTCTTATATTTGCCGCTCGATTTTTTCCGCACTATGTTGATCAAGACCAAAAATTACCGGTTAGAGAAAAAAGACTACATCCGCATGGCCCTGAAAGGGGTTTTGCGGCAGCAATGGTGGGTTAGCTTGATTGTAGTGGCCATCTGTTGCGGGTTTTTCCTGGCACCCAGTATTTGGTGGTTTATCGCAGCAGTATTGGGCGCTGGATTGTATCTGCTTTTCTGGTGGATTCAGTTTTATGGCGTTACCCAGTTGGAGCAGGGCAAAATGTTGTTCGAGCGTTTTTCGTACGAGATCACCAGCCAGCAATTGGTGATGAAGCTCAATGCCCGGGAAGGTATGCCGATGAAGTGGGATCAGATTAAGCGCGCCACGGTGGGCAAAGATTTTTTTCTGCTGTATGTGAACAAGGCGCAGTTGATTCATCTGCCGTTCAAGATTTTCAATACCGAGAACGAGCGCAAGTTTGTGCTAAGCATTCTTAAAAATAAAGGCCTGGTAAAATAGGTCGAGCTGCGCTGCGCAAGTAGGCACTTGTTGAATCCCTTGCGGGGAGTAGCTTTTCTGCACTACTTTCGCTCATGGAGGATTCCGTTCTGCACCCGAAAAAGAAGTATCTATCGCAGGCAGAAGCAGTCGCCAAAATCCGCCATTACTGTGCGTATCAGGAGCGCTCGCACCGCGAGGTAAAAACGAAATTGCGTTCTTTTGGACTCTCGTTTACCCAAATAGATGATATCCTGGCCCAGCTGATTACAGATGGTTTTTTAAATGAGGAACGATTCGCCAAAGCATTTGCGGGCGGAAAATTCCGAATGAAACAATGGGGGCGTTTAAAAATCGAAAACGAACTCCAGGCTCACGGCCTCACCGCACGGTGCATCGCCATCGGTTTGAAAGAAATTAACTCGGCCGACTATCGAAAAACCCTCGAAAAACTTCTCGACAAGAAGTTGCAGGAATATGCACCACTGGATGCGTTTACCCAGAAAAAAAAGGCAGCCGCCTTCGCCATCGCCAAAGGCTACGAACCCGATCTGGTTTGGCAAATCCTGAAAAATGACGACTAATTTGTAAGGCGGGCGACATGCCAACGCTTTTTCCAAGCCATAATTGGCATCAGGAAAGCTTTTCTCGCGGGCCATCCGTAGAATTGCCTCTGGAACTTACCCGGAATCTCCGTTATTTTGAATTATGAAATGCCCATCAGCAAAGCAGACCAACCGGAATGATAATCTTTATAGGCATTCCATGTGGCCACAAAAGACAATTATTAACACATGAAATCATTAGGTTCTTTGCCTATTGCGGCTCATGCTATTTTGGATCAGTTACACCAACTGGTGTTTCAACTTACCGATGTAGAGTTCGTGGCACCTGCCAATCACTTGCACGGGGCCACCATTGGCCAACACCTGCGCCATACGCTGGAATTCTTTGTATGCTTTGAAAAGGGTGTAAAAACTGGCGTGGTTAACTACGACCAACGCGATCACGACCAGGCACTAGAAACCAATCGAACGGCCGCTCTTGCTTGCTTGGCTGCCATCAATCAATTTTTGGCAACCTCGCCCACCGCCCAACCCTTGCTGCTGGAAGTTAGTTATGCCGAAACCCAAGAGCCACCGGTACGCATCGCCACCAACTACTACCGGGAATTGGCCTATAACATCGAGCATGCCGTGCACCACATGGCGTTGATCAAAATCGGGTTACGAGAAGTGGCTCCCCACATTTCCGTAGCCAAAAATTTTGGTGTGGCGGTTTCTACCTTGCGTCATCAACAAGTACAATCGGCTCTTGCTGGCTAAACTCAGGCACCATCCGTTTTTTATTAAGCTGCTGAACTGGGAGTATTGGCCTTTTGGGATTCTCCAGGCTCCGCTGTTTTTCATGTGGCTGGTGTACGGTCTTCGCCAACGATCGTTGTTTTACTTTTCCGCCTCCAATCCAGCAATTCCTACTGGCGGCATGATGGGCGAGTCGAAATTTGGCGTGTTGCAATTGTTACCGGAAGAAGTGCGCCCGGCCAGCATGTTGGTACAAATGCCCATGCCCTTCGAGCAGTTGGTGGCAGACGTGGCACGTCACGGTTTTCAATATCCGTTTGTGGTGAAGCTCGATATTGGCGAACGGGGTTGGATGGTGAGGCGCATCCACACCGAAGCGGAGCTGAGCATTTACTGGCAAGCCATGTCCGCATTTCCATTGGATTTTATTGTCCAGAAGTTAGTCGATTTGCCGCTTGAATTTGGCGTGTACTACCAGCGCTACCCTTCGAAGTCGAGCGGCCACGTTACATCCATTACGGGAAAGGAATTTCTATTCGTGGTAGGCGATGGCGTGCACACGTTGCAAGAACTTATCCTCAGCAACCCAAGGGCAAAACTTCAATGGTCTGTTTTGTCCCTCCGGTTTCGTGAGGAACTAAAACAGATCTTACCGAAGGATCAAAAGAAAGAACTTGAATTGATCGGCAATCATTGCCTCGGCACCAAGTTTCTGGATACCAATCATCTCATCACCGATCAACTCCACGCTTCGTTTGATCGCCTGAGCAAACAAATTCCCGGTTTCTATTTTGGCCGATATGATTTGCGCTGCGCATCGTTAGCCGACTTGACTCAAGGACGCGTGCAGGTGATGGAGCTAAATGGATGCGGCGCAGAACCAGCCCACATTTACCAACCGGGCGCCTCGCTGTGGGTAGCGGTGCAAACGCTGATTCGGCATTGGCGCACGCTTTACGAGATCAGTGTAGAAAACCATCAGCGGGGAGTTCCTTATCTTTCGCTGCGCGAGGCGAAAAAATATTACCGGAAGGCACGCGCGCGGAAGTAGCCATGCTTTATCTACAGGTTTTTTTGGTGGGATTGGTGTTTAGTTTTTTGGGCTCTATTCCCCCCGGCACCTTGAATTTATGTGTGCTTCAACTCGGTTTGGAGAAGAAGATAGGTGTGGCCCTGCGTTTTGCGCTGGCGGTTTCCATTGTGGAATATCCCTACACCTGGATCGGTGTGCAATTTGAGTATTGGATTACCTCCTCGCCGTGGGTGGTACGAAATTTCCAACTGGTAACCGCCGTGGTTATGACGGCCATGGGCGTACTCAACATTTGGTCGGCCCGCAACCCTACTTCTTTTTCGGTAAAGTTTAATGCCAGCGGCTTTCG
>JBIIVI010000278.1:0-4391 GCA_044339555.1 Cyclobacteriaceae bacterium
AATGGCGATGGCTTCGATCTGAAACCGCTCGCACAATTCTTTTACGATGTTGCCCGCCTTCTGCACTTCGCGTTGGGGTTCGTTGGGGTAGACCACAGTGTTGAACAACAACTCGCCCTGTGCGCCCAGGCAGACCAGCTTGGTGCCCGTGCGGAAGCCGGGATCGAGCGCGAGCACCCGCTTCTGGCCTAGCGGTGCAGAGAGCAACAGTTTTTTAAGATTGGCGGCAAAAACCTGAATGGCTTCGGCATCGGCCTTCATTTTTGTTTCGAGTCGAATTTCCGTTTCAATGGAGGTTTTGATGAGGCGCTTGTAGCTATCATGAATGGCCAAGTCCACTTGCTGGCGCGCGGCCGCGGCAGCTTCCGGTTTGATGAAGCGGCTGCCCAGCACCTGTAGCGCAGCTTCTTCCGGCGGGAAGATATCCATCAGCAAAAAGCCCTCCTTCTCCCCTCTGCGCATGGCCAGCAACCGGTGCGAGGGCACCTTGCTAACCGGCTCGCTCCACTCGAAATAGTCTTTGAACTTTTGCGCATCGGGCACCGCGGCTTTTGCTTTGATCACGGCCGTTTGGATGATGCCTTGCTGCCAAAAGAGTGTGCGCACCGACTGGCGGGCTTCCTGATTTTCGCTGATCCATTCCGCTACAATGTCGCGGGCACCTTCGAGGGCTTCTTCGGCGGTGGCCACACCCAACTCGGCGTTTACAAAAGCGGCTGCTTCGTCCGAGGGTCGTGTGAGCCGCTGCTCCAACAATTGTTGCGCCAGTGGCTCCAATCCTTTTTCCTTCGCCATGGAGGCTCGGGTCTTGCGCTTGGGTTTGTAGGGCAAATACACATCTTCCAGTGCCGCGAGGGTTTCTGCGCCAATAACGGCTGCTGTGATTTCGGGCGTAAGCTTGCCTTGCTTTTCGATGGAGTTGAGAATGGCCTCCCTGCGCTTATCGAGTTCAACCAATTGTTCATGCCGATCGCGGATGGTGGTGAGTTGCACTTCATCCAAACT
Organism: Cyclobacteriaceae bacterium; assembly: GCA_044339555.1. Taxonomy (GTDB): domain Bacteria; phylum Bacteroidota; class Bacteroidia; order Cytophagales; family Cyclobacteriaceae; genus ELB16-189. Next base: position 1,006 of record JBIIVI010000278.1, read on the forward strand.
GCCGGTTACTTCTTTGCGGTAACGGGCCAGGAACGGGATGGTAGCGCCTTCGGCCAGGAGATTCACAACAGTTTCCACCTGGCGAGCAGAAACGGACAATTCGGTAGCGATGCGGGCAATGTTATTCATTGAAGCTTGAAAAATCAGGGTGCGAAAATATGGGATTTCCAGATTGGATGCGGCAAGATGAAAAAATTGATTTTTAGCTGCGAAAATGCGCAAGAAGGCGAGGAAATAGCATGCTGAAAACGAATTCAACAAAAATTGATTCCGAGCATCCAAAAGAGTAGCTTTCCTTTATGAAAAATTTTGCGCTTGTTGTTTTGGCGGCAGCCTTGTTTTTAGGCTGCGATGAGGGTGATCCGGAGTTTGTCGAGCGCTTTCAAACCGGCTGGGAGGTGAGTGTGCAAGATGTGTCTTCGGTAAAGTTAAGTGTGGCCTACGCGCGCTTGCATGGCGATGGCTCCGCCACGGTGCTGCTTACGGAAGACCGAGCAGACCAGATTAACCGAAAACTGGCGGCAGTAAGGATCAGTGCAGATGGTACTCAGCGAACATCCAAAGATCTTGGAACTGGAGTTTTTTTGTCGGCTGCAGTCGACCAAGACGAAGCACTTTTCCTGATATTGAGTTCGTATGCAAACTCCAATACCTTCGAGCGCGTGATTATGGATGCAAATTTGAATCTACAACGCCAGGTATTTCAAATCAGTCGCCCCGCCACTTTTCATTCAATCAACTTCACATCCACACATTACTTTATTAGCGAGTACGAAACACCCTTTCCAGGGATTCGGGTGCGGCAATTTAGTTACAACAACGTGGCCGGTTGGAGCCAGCGATTTAGCCAACCCCAGATTAAGCCATTTCCGTGGGCGTTGGGCGATGATCTCCTTTTTTACCGAACTAACGGTGATGACTCTGTGGCGTTAACGTCCGTAAGTGCTACTTCCGGCGCAGTAGCATGGAACAATCAGTATGTGCCAGGCGCGTTGTCCAACCAACTTCCACCCGATCGCACGTTTGGTCCGGTTTATAACAATGGCTTGTGGCTTTCGGATTTCAGCTTTACGAGTCGCGAATTGCGGTCGGCCGCAGTAAGTATGCAGGATGGGCGCGTTTTGAGTGAACGTGCCGTGGCTATTCCCAACGATTTGGAATCGGTCTTTCCGGTGGGCGAACTAAGCGATGGCGGCCAGGTAGTGATTGGCTATAATCCCACAGGTACCAGTGTATTGAAAACCGATCGGCAAGGCAACGTGGGCTGGCGCGGTAATTTTGTACCAAACGGCCGAGCAGTTCTTGGAGGTAACGAACAATTGCTCGTAGCAACACCTGTGAAAGTATACCGGCTTGATCCGGTGGTGGAATAGCGGTGTGCGGAGTTTTTCGGAGATGTCACCCGCAATTGCAACATGAAGACTATTCAAATTGTTGCCGCTGTTGCGAGTGGCTTGTTGGTTTACTTGTTGCTAACCGGTGGACACACCTGGCAATTGGTGCCCCTTGAGGTCATTGCAACCTTTTTGTTGTGGCAGGTATTTCAAAACCCGCAGATGAAACGGGCCGGATGGATTTACTTTATCTCCGTATGGGGGGTAGGACTTACATTGCTGGCACTCTACATCATGCCGCGGTTTCAACTTCCCAAACCAACAGGCCCTTTCGCGATCGGAGTTACCTACGCAGCCATTGAAACCAATCGACCAGAAACTTTTACAACCGACACAACCGACAAGCGGACGCTCTATTTAAAAATCTGGTATCCAGCCGCTAACACCAGCACCGAGCGTAATCCCTACCTGGAAGGCGGAAAACAAGGCATCGCCACGTTGGCAGAGTTGGCCAACCTGCCCGGATTTTTATTCTCGCATTTTTCACGCATCCGAACGCATGGTTTTACTAACGCGCCTTTGGCCGAAAGGCTTTTTCCAATTCTCACCTTTTCGCACGGCTACGGATCTTGGTTTGGACAAAACACCGCGTTGATGGAGGAACTGGCCAGTAGAGGGTTTGTGGTAATCGCCATCGCACATAGCCACCAAACAATAATTGCCGCCCGCGATGAAAATACACTTGTGCAGTTTGAGCGCGTAGTGCCGCTGGATACCAACAGGCCTGCAGATGACAACAAACGCTTTGAAGATTTTCTGGCCACCGCTGACCGCGCAAAGTTTACCGAACTATTTTATCAGCACCTGGCCGAGGCCGCTCCGTTTACGCATACCTGCGCCCAAATCTGGGGCGATGATATTCGTTCGGCTCTGGATTATATCACAACAGAGAACGAGAGACTAAACTCAATGTTCTTCCACCACCTGGATACGCAAAAAGTGGGCGCCTTCGGTATGTCTTTTGGGGGCGCAGCCTCGGGCCAAGCTGCGCTGCATGATCCGCGGATCAAAGCAGGTCTCAACATGGACGGCACTCCCTACGGCACGTGGGCACAGGACACTATGCGCATTCCGTTCCTGACACTTGAAGCTAAAAGATCGCGCATCGGGTACTCGATGTATGCGCCCTTGCGTGCGCGAAGCAAAGGCGGCTATTTGAATTTACTGTTTGTTGATGCGGAGCACTACAATTTCACAGACGTGAATTTGTTCTCACCGATCTTTCAATGGTTGGGGGTAACCGGTAAAGTGTCAGGCGACCAAATGATGACCCATCTCTGCACCATTGTGCCGGATTTTTTTACTCGCGTTTTTGCCGGTGATCAACCCGTTGAGTCGGATTATGTGGTGCCCGATGAAGTGGAGCGGGCGGAGTTTTAGGGACTATTCGCCTCCTGGAAGGCTCAGTCGTGATTGCGGTGGGGCGCGGGTTACTGGCAGTTGCCACCAAGCTGCGCCAAGACACTAAACGGAAGTTGTTTAAATTCGTTCGGAATGATTGCGATAGGTGTAGTGTACCTTTTCTGGATTTCCTCGCTGGGTGGTTTTGGTGGTGATTCGCCCCGCTCGTGGTGGTGGGGGCTGCCCATTTTGGCATACCCGATCGGCTGGCTGATTGACGTGATTATTCTGGTCGGCCGCGCATTTAAGAAGTCGGCACGGGGCGGAACCGAATCACCTTCGTAGGACTTCAAACGTTGTCTCACAAAAGAGCAATCAGTCTAGGCGGGGATGTAATTACCAATTGATAAACAAATTATCTTAAAGTAAGGCTTAATGTCAAGATTTCTGGCATTTAGTAATCGATAGAACTTCGAGACGATAAACCTCTCAGACCACGCATTGACTAGTCGCCATGCCGGCTCCCGCAATTTTGCCAAATTTGTGTGGGGTGGAAATATATTCTGATGTAACCATCAAAACGTGCAGCACTGGGCATTTAAAATAGACTAGTCGTTGGCTTTCCGCACGTACGCCATCAAAATTCGAAAA
>JBIIVI010000024.1:0-20607 GCA_044339555.1 Cyclobacteriaceae bacterium
TGCTAGGGGCCGCGCTGTATTCATTCAATGCAGTTGGTTCTGGAAACAGCTATTCCGAATTCGGCCCTATGATTCAGCTTAAGCTGGGGTATGCGTTCGCGAAAAAGTAGTCAATCCATAGACAAGCGTCTGGAGCAGTTCCTCGACTACCCCAAAGTCTAAAAGTGGTTTAACTTCTTCGCTACCACTCGCACCCGAAATCTACCGGCTAGCTCCAGCATTTTGGTGTTTCGCAACCCGTCAGCGATGTTGTTCCAGTCTTGCCTGCGTTCTAGTATCGATTTTAAACCAAACAAATCGAAACATGAAAACACGAACCAACTTTCTGAAGACGGGACCGATTCTTTCACTCCTGCTGATCGTGGCGCTGGTAGCGTTTACCGGTTGCAACGATGACGATGAGACGCCAGCACCGACTCAAAACATTGTGCAGATCGCCCAAGGCCAGGCAAACCTGAGCTCGTTAGTAGCGGCCCTCACCAAGTTTCCGGATTTAGTAACCACCCTGAGCGGTACGGGCAACTTCACGGTGTTTGCACCTACAAACGATGCGTTTGCCGCGTTGCTTACTACCGTCGGCCAAAGCAACATCGACAATGTGCCAGAGAGTGTGCTCAAGTCGTTGTTGCAATACCACGTGGTGACCTCCGGTGCCGTGTTCAGCAATCAACTCACTGCCGGCAATGTACCAACGGCCAATACGGAAAACATTGCCGTAACAGTCAGTGGTGGCATTCGCTTCAACGGATCAGCGCAGGTAGTTACTGCCGATGTGCGCGCCACGAACGGGGTGGTTCACATTGTTAATCAGGTGTTGGTTCCGCCATCCATCGGTCGGTTTGTAAACACGGTCGTGGAACCGGCGTATTTCAGCAAAGATTTTACTACGCTCATTGCAGCCGTAACGGCCGCCAGCCCCAGCGTTCTTGAAACCTTGCTCAACAGCAATAAGAAAACGCTCTTTGCGCCTACGAACGCGGCCTTTACCGCTGCTGGCATTACTACGTTGCCTGCTCGTGCCACCCTGGATGCCGTGTTAACCTACCATGTGATTGGCAGTGAAGTGCGAGCTGCAAATTTGCCGACCAATGCCGCTCCCAACAATTCGGCCATTACTACGCTGGGAGGTGTATTCTATCTGAGCAATCGCGGTTCCAATGGCGTACTCATCAACGGTCGCACACGTGTAACCGCTACGGATATTTTGGCCGATAACGGAGTGGTGCACGTTATTGATCGCACGCTGATGCCGCCTTCGCAAACCATCGCTCAGATTGCCACGGCACTTTCTACTGCTGCCACTGGTGCCGAGTTTACTCAACTGGTAGCCGCGCTTGGTCGCGTGCCTGCGTTGTTGACTGCTGCCGGTGCGACCACCTCGAATCTAACGGTGTTTGCGCCCACAGATGCGGCTTTCCGCGCTCTCTATACAGCGTTGGGCGTAGCGGGTATCAATGACATCAATCTTAATACCCTGACCGCGGTGTTGCAGCACCACATTATTTCTTCGCCCACGACTAGCACCGGCCGCGTGTTCTCGCGCGATTTGGTAACGGCTAACGTGCCACGCCCCGTTTCCAGGCGGCCCGCGTCCACCCGCTTATCGGGCATTTCCTCACCAGTCTGGTGGTTTCTGCGATCATCGCCATTAGCCCCCTGGTGGTATTGCATTTTGTTTCCCCGTTTGCGGATGACCTAAGTTGGAACAGCATGAAGCTCTCCATCGGTTTTACCTCGCGCATTAACCTGTTTCTGGATTGCATCAATGCGATTGTTTTCTACATGGACAAATACAAACAGGCCCAAGTGGAAGCCGAGCATCTGAAGATTCAAAGCATCGAAGCGCGATTTGACGCGCTGCGTAATCAAATCAATCCGCACTTTCTTTTTAACTCCCTCAACGTGCTGAGCACGCTGGTGTATAAAGATCCGGATACCTCCGCCCGTTTTATCGAACAGCTCTCGAATGTGTACCGCTACCTGCTCTTCAATCAGGATCAGAAGCTGATTCCGCTGCGCGAAGAGCTTGACTTTCTCAACTCCTACATCTACCTGTTGAAGATTCGCTTTCAGGAAAATTTACAAGTAGATGTTCGTATCCAAGACGAATACAAAGACCGCTACATTGCGCCTTCCACGCTGCAGTTGCTGATCGAAAATGCGATCAAACACAACGTGGTTTCGAAACGCGATCCACTCACCATCCGCATCTTTTCCGAGAACGGCCAAGTGCCTGCCCGGCTGGTGATCCAGAATAATTTGCAACCAAAAGAATCACGGGAACCCTCCGCCAAACTGGGTTTAAAAAATATCCAGTCGCGCTACGATTTTCTGGCCGGTAAAGAAGCGGTACAGATCACCAAAGACCAGCACTTTACCGTGAAGATTCCGTTGTTGGAAGTGGTGGTAAAATAGCGATCATGAAAGTCCTGATTGTTGAAGACGAACAGTTAGCAGCCGAGCGGTTGGAGCAAATGATCCAGGCATTCGATCCTGCCATTGAAATCGTGGGGCCCTACGACACCGTGAAAGAATCTGCCCAAATCATTCAGGAGCGAGCCGATCTGGATGTGTTGTTCATGGACATCCAGTTGGCCGATGGCAAGAGCTTTGAAGTGTTTGATAAGATTTTGTGCAACAAGCCCATCATCTTTACTACCGCATTCGATCAGTAGGTACTGCGGGCGTTCAAGCTAAACAGTGTGGATTATCTGCTGAAACCGATTCGCCCCGATGAACTCCGGCAGGCGCTGGAGAAATTTAAACGCCTGAATCCGGCCGAGCGTCCGGCCCCCCTTAGCAAAGAAGTGCTGCAAGAACTTCTCCGCAGCACCCAGCCCGCGTACAAAAAAAGGTTTCTCGTCAAGCAAGGCAATAAGATTCTGTACAAGAGTATTGACGACATCGCCTACATGTTTGCCGACGGCAAGTTGGCTTACCTCGTTTCGCGCGAGCAAAACAAGCAATACATCATTGACCACACGCTGGAAGAGTTGGAAAGTGAGCTACTGAATCCCTCGGACTTCTTTCGAATTAGTCGCAAGCATTTGGTGCACATCAACGCGATTCAGGAAGTGCGCTCCACGGCCACCAAGCTAGAGGTAATAGTGGCAGGTGTTGCAGAACCGTTGCCCGTAAGTCGCGAAAGATCGACCGAGTTTAAACAATGGTTGAATCAATAAATGACGTTTGATATTTTTGAGACCATGAGATCGTTTTTAATCTTCAGTGTGTTGCTGCTTTCCGGTGTCGCTCGGGCGCAAACAGCCACCCCTACAGAGGCCGAGCTCAAGAGCCAGATATTGCAATTGCAAGGCCGCGTGGAAAACATTGAGGTGAACCTGGGTCAGGCACAGCGCAAATTCCAAACCGGCATGGCGTTGGCCACCATTGGCTACACAGTAACTATTGCCGGAGGCCTGATGTTGGGGCGCGAAAACGACCAATTGGGCCAAGGCCTGTTAGTGGTGGGTGGCGCTACCGGTATTGTTGGCACCTTCATGCTGGTGGATTCCTTCAAACACCTGGGCCGCGCTGCAGGCCTTCAACGCAAGCGAAAGCGCTGATAACCAAGAGGTTTCCCTGAACTACTATCTGCATGTGACCACAGTCACGCTTCTCGCGTGAGCAAGATCAGCATTTTGGGTGAGTAGCATCATGGTTTTCAGGCAGTTGAAAGGGCCATTTTTGAGCCATTAACTGAACGAAACGCCATGAAGAACCTTGTCATTATCGGAGCAGGAACGGCCGGAACCATGATGGCCAACAAGTTGCATCAGGCATTGCCCACCGACCAGTGGTCAATCACCGTTGTCGACAAAGACAACCTCCATTACTACCAACCCGGCTTTCTGTTTATCCCATTCGGTATTTACGAACCCGAAGATGTAGTTCGCGCCAAGACAGAGTTCTTCCCGAAGGAAGTACGCTTTGTACTCAACGAAGTGGATCGCATCGATGGCGATAACAACCGCGTGATCCTAAAGGATGGATCGGAAATCAGCTATAACGTACTCATCGTAGCTACCGGAGCCGAAGTGGTGCCCGAAGAAACCCCCGGCCTGAAAGACAAACTGTGGTACAAAGACATTTTTGATTTCTACACCTACGAAGGCGCCACCCGCCTGGCCAAAAAATTACAAACCTGGAAAGGCGGAAATCTGGTGATCAACCTGGCCGAAACACAAATTAAATGCCCGGTAGCTCCCCTGGAGTTCACCTTTCTGGCGGATGCGTTCTTCGTGGAAAAAGGCATGCGCCACAAAGTGAACATCTCCTATGTAACGCCACTGTCGGGTGCATTTACCAAACCCAAAGCCACTGAGGTACTGAGCGAGTTACTGGAGGAGAAACACATCAACGTGGTGCCGGATTTCTATCTGGCCAGTGTAGACAACGATCGCAAGGTGATTCAAAGCTACGATGGCCAGGAAGTGCCGTTCGATCTGCTCATCACCATCCCCGTTAACAAAGGCTCGGCCGTGGTAGAACGCAGTCAGATGGGCGATGAAGACGGTTTGAATTTTATCCCAACCAACAAGTACACGTTGCAGTCGAAGAAATTTGAAAACGTATTTGTGATTGGCGATGCCACAAATATCCCGGCCAGCAAGGCAGGATCGGTGGCCCACTTCGAAGCCGAGATTTTGATCGAGAATGTGCTCAGCTTCATCAATGGCGAACCGATGAAAGCCCGCTTCGATGGTCACAGCAATTGCTTCATCGAAACCGGTCATGGCAAAGCAGCTTTGATCGACTTTAACTACACCACCGAGCCGCTGCCAGGGAAATTTCCCTGGCCGGTAGTAGGCCCCATGGATTTGCTAAAACCCACGCGCATGAATCATTACGGCAAACTCGCCTTCAAGTGGGTGTATTGGCACATGCTCATCACCGGCAAACACCTACCCGTATCCACACACATGAGCATGACCGGCAAAATCAAGGACGAAGAACCAGTTACTGTATAAAACCAAAAACATTCACATTCAAAAACAACTGTATGGAAACGCTCGAAAACACCATCGCTCTTGAACTCGACAAAGACGGGTACTTGAAGAACCCCGCACAATGGTCGCCCGAACTGGCCCGCGAATGGGCTGCCAAGGTCGGCATCACGTTAACGGATAAACACTTTGCTGTGTTGAACTGGCTCCGCGCCAAGCAAGCCGAAGGTGTGGCCCTGTCCATCCGCAAAGTAGGGGCATCTGGTTTAGTAGACATCAAGCAATTTTACGAACTGTTCCCTGGTGGCCCGCTTAAGATCTCCAGCAAACTAGCCGGCATACCCAAACCCGCGAGCTGCATTTAATCACCCTCATCCACCTTAAACACAACTTGTATGGTAGACGTACTTGAAAGACCGCAAACTCAACCAACGCCCGTGGCGGTTGAAGAAAAGCCCTTGAAACGCGTGCTGATTATCTGTAGCAAGGGCAAACTAGAAGACGTATACGCAGCCCTCGTGATGGCCAATGGCGCCCTCATGGAAGGCATTGAAGCAAAAATGTTCTTTACATTCTTTGGTCTGGAGGCGATCACCAAAAAAGGTGCCGACCACCTGCACACCGCCACCGTAGGCAATCCGGCCTTCATGCCGCAGGTACCTACCATGCTGGCAGGCCTGCCAGGCTTCGAGGCATTTGCTTCGTTCATGATGCGCAAGGAAATGGATAAGCTCGACATGCCGCACGTGACCGAGTTTTTTGAAATGATCGAGGCAGGGGGTGGCGAAATGTTTGCCTGCAAACTGGCTGCCGATATGTTCCACTTGAAGAAAGAAGATTTCGTACCACAGGTGAAAGACATTATCACCGTGGGCGACATGTATGCGCTCGCAGCCGGTGAGCGCACCCAAATTATCTTTATTTAGGCGTTTCCTCGGGACAATTTGGGATTAAGGCAACCCTCCTCTTCAGTAGTGGGGTTGCCTTCTTGTTTTGAAGGCTGCACTAAACACCAAGTTGACCGTCCTGCTACTTTTGATTCCTCGTGAGACATAGCATGACACGAAGGATTCTTGAAGCTGCTTTTCAACCAACTCAGGCCACTTCCTTACCGGTGATCCAACGCAACATCTCAAACCAGTCTTGCCGATCCAGGTCGATGGTGGCGGCATGGGCTGCTTCTTTGATGCGGTCGGGTTGTGTGGTGCCGATTACCGGAAAAATGGTGGCGGGGTGCTTCAGCAGCCACGCCAGTGCCAACTGCGTGTAGGTAGCGTTGTACTTGGCCGCCAGCGGAAAAAACAAATGCTCATCCACCGGCATGTGACCTCCACCGAGAGGCGACCACGCCATGGGCGCAACTCGCAGTCGATAGAGATGATCAACTGTGCCGTCAAAAACGGGCTGTGGTTTGAAGAGCGACAGCTCGATTTGGTTCGTTACCAGCGGAGCCGACACATAAGCTCGCAGCAAATCAAATTGCGCAGGCGTGAAGTTAGACACGCCAAAAAAGCGAACCTTGCCGTCCTTCTTTAATGTCTCGAAAGCTTCGGCTACTTCCGCGGCATCCAAAAGCGGATCGGGACGATGCAACAACAGCACTTCCAACTGATCTACGTCCAACGCACGTAGGGAGTTCTCAACAGACGCGATGATGTGAGCACGGGAAGTGTCGTAATGCTTCACCCGATGATCCGGTTTTTTCGCAGACAGTAACTTGATGCCACACTTGGTGACGATTTGTACTTTGGCTTTTAAAGCTGGCTGCAGCCGGAGCGCTTCGCCAAATAACTGTTCGTTGCCGTAATCGCCATAAATGTCGGCATGATCGAAAGTGAAAATTCCCTGGTCGAGCGCGGTTTCAATCAGTCGAACCATTTGCTGGGGTGAAACATGGTGCCAACGCCAGACGCCTGCCAATAACCGCGACAATGAGGGCCCTTGCGGGTGTAGAAGAGTAGATTTTACCACACGCTTTTTATTGATGTTGAAAACATTTTTTGTTGGTGTTGCCCGTATGGCGTTTGCAACGGGTGCCGTCTTTGGTTTTCCCTTCGCATTGCGCCAGCTTTTTCTTCACCCACTCATCGGGTTTACACACCGCGCAAGCCGTCTTCTTGTCCTTTCGTGCCTTGGCCAGCGTTACCGCATCCGCATCGCCCGATAACCGGCAATCTGCGGTGTGATACTTTTCGCCCTTTGCCGAAGCATAGACTGTTTGCGCTTGAACATGTGTTGCCAGCAGGCAAGTGCCTGCGAGTACAAAAACGAAGAACCATTTTTTCATCTGAAATTAGTTTTATGTTTAAGGACAGATGGAACCTCGCTATTTTTATTCCCCTGTGTGATAAATCTCATCATGCTCGGTTTGTTGTATTAACAATTTTTGTTGAAGGTCACCCCACCTTATGCGGGGCCCATGCAGATTATCATTCCGTTTGGTCTGTTTTACACACGGGCATTTCATACAAATGGATTTTTTTCGAAAGATACTATTTTGGTTTTTCTACCACGGCCATGGCACTAGTGCGGGTACAGTTTTTTGATACGTGCGGTAAACTTCGCCAAACTGGCGGACCAGTTTTTGTTCTTCCAGCCAAATGCCAATCGGCAGATACAGAAAAATACAACTACACGAAATGAGTGTCGGCAAATTGGGAATGAAAAGCAAAAAACCCAATGTAATTAAAATCGTGCCGGCATACAGCGGGTGACGAATGTACTTCTGGATACCATCCGTTTTCAGGCGGGCGTCTGGTTCCGCTGCCAATCCCACGAACGCCCGAAAGCTGTACGCCCGAAAGCTTACCTGAATCAGAATCACTCCGAAGGTCGTCAGCATTAAACTGAGAAACCGTACTGCACCTTCGCTGGCCACGAAATACGGCGCAGGAATACTTCCATTCATCAGCAACAAAAACAGTAGTCCCACCATGGAGATAACTGCGTACAAAAGCCGATATACCCGGGGCGACAGCCAGCGGTACACCATCTGCTTCACCCCCACCGCAGCCAGCAGACTGTGTAACACAAAGTAAAGCACCCACCCCATCGCCAACCAAACATAAGCCACCATACTGGAAAGCTAACGAAAAATGGCACACATTTTCCACTACATTTGATGTTCGTTTCGTATGCAACCCCTGACCATTGGCCTCATTCGCGAAGGCAAAACTCCCCCTGACAAACGCGTGGCTTTCACCCCGCTGCAAACTGAAGAAGTCATGCAGCGATTTCCGCATGTGCGCGTACAGGTGCAGCCCAGTGAAGTGCGCTGCTACCGTGATGCGGAGTACACCGATTTGGGCGTAATAGCCCACCACGAATTACACGCCTGCGATGTATTGCTGGGCATTAAAGAAGTTCCGATTGATCAACTGCTGCCCCGCAAAACATATTGCTTCTTTTCGCATACCATCAAAAAACAACCCTACAACCGTAAGTTGTTGCAAGCTGTTCTGAAGAAAAACATTACCCTCATCGACTACGAAGCGATGAAGGATTTGTACGGCAACCGGCTGGTGGCGTTTGGGCGTTATGCCGGTATTGTAGGCGCCTATAACGGATTGTGGGCGTATGGCAAACGATATCAGCGTTTTGAGTTGCGCAGAGCGTTTGACTGCTTTGATATCAACGACCTGAAGCGCGAACTGCGGTTAGTAAAGTTGCCACCTGTTAAAATTGTCTTGACCGGTGCCGGGCGCGTGGCTCGTGGTGCGATGGAAACCCTCGACACCGCGGGCATTCGTAAAGTAAACGTGGAGAGTTTCCTCCATCAAACATTTGACGAACCCGTGTATGTGCAACTGGCCAGTGGCGACTACCACGAACGAATAGCCGGGGGGCACTTTAACCGCGAAGAGTTTCATCAACATCCGGAACGATATCACGCTACGTTTTTGCGGTTCACGCAAGTGGCCGACATCCTGATGGCCGGTGCCTTTTGGAATCCGAAGGCCCCGGTGCTTTTTTCTAAAGCCGACATGGCCAAACCCGCATTTAAAATTCGCTTGGTGGCCGATATTACCTGCGACATCGAAGGGTCTGTGCCTTGCACGGTCCGGGCCACTTCCATTATCGATCCACTGTACGACTACCATCCGGTGCATCAGTCGATGGCTCCGGCTTTGTCGGACGAGAACCATATTACTGTGATGGCCATTGACAACCTTCCTTGTGAACTACCGCGCAGCGCGAGCGAAGAGTTTGGCCGCGACCTGATCGATAAAATTTTACCGCCCCTGCTGGGTGATGATCCTGACCGGATCATCGAGCGGGCCACGCTGGCCAAAGGCGGACAGCTGACCCCGTTGTTTCAATACCTGGCCGATTATGTAGCGACCACTGAACAAACCTAACCTTTGATACCCGAATTGAGTTTACACCCGAAAAGATATGGCGACTAAAAGTAAAAAGAAGGCTGGGGACGGAGACCTGATCCGCGAAGCCATTGAAGACGAGCACCGCATTCGCAAAGCGTTTAAAGACAAAGACTGGGCAGAAATAAAAAGCTCCGACTCGTGGGTGATTTTTAAGGTGATGAGCGAGTTTGTAGAAGGTTTCGAGAAGCTCGCCAAGATCGGCCCTTGCGTAACCATTTTTGGTTCGGCTCGCACCAAGCCCAGCCATCCCTACTACAAAATGGCGGAGGAGATTGCCTTCCAACTGGTTCACCACGGCTATGGCGTCATCACCGGAGGCGGCCCGGGCATCATGGAAGCTGGTAATAAAGGTGCCCGGCGCGCCAGTGGAAAATCCGTGGGACTCAACATCTTTTTGCCGTTCGAACAAAAGGGCAACGTCTACATCGACCCGGACAAGCTCATCACCTTCGATTACTTCTTTGTTCGAAAGGTGATGTTTGTGAAATACTCGCAAGGTTTTATTGTAATGCCCGGCGGGTTCGGCACGCTGGATGAACTGAGCGAGGCCCTCACACTTATTCAAACGCGCAAAATCGGCCGGTTCCCAATTGTACTGGTGGGCAAAAAATTCTGGGCTCCGCTCATTGAATGGTTTAAGCAAACGTTCATTGCGCAAGGAATGATCAACGAAGAAGACCTGGAACTTTTTGCGCTGGTGGACTCGCCCGAGGAAGCCGTGCAAGCCATTGATGACTTCTATAGTAAGTATCTGTTGTCGCCTAACTTTTAACAGGTTGCAGAAATCCATTGTTGGCATCGGGATCGCGATCATGATGGTGTTGTTGATTTACCTCAACAGCCTGAAGGTACGGATTGAGCGGGCTGAAGCTCGGATAGAAAACTCCACCGGGGAAGAGATCGCCCCCAAAGATCTACCTGACTTTGATCCCGTTTCGATGACGGCCATTTCGTTTGACTTGCCGGCGGAAGTGTCGTTTGCGGGCGAACCAGTACCACTCAAAATCCCTGATGTGCGCGAGCGGCTTGACAAGGAGCTGCACATCAACAGCTACCTGCACAACAATACGATCTTCCTGATGAAGCGTGCCAACCGCTGGCTCCCTCAAATCAGCGCCATCTTAAAAGAGCACCAGATCCCGGAGGACTTCAAGTATTTGCCTTTGATTGAGTCGGGGCTGGTGAACGATGTGTCGCCCAAAGAGGCTGTGGGTTACTGGCAAATTCTAAAGTCATCGGGTAAAGAGTTGGGATTGGAGATCACCAAGGAAGTAGACGAGCGGTACGATCCGATCAAGTCCACCCACGCAGCGTGCAAGTACCTGAAGAAAGCCTACAGTAAGTTTGGCAATTGGACGGTGGTGGCGGCCAGTTACAACCGCGGCATGGCGGGCATAGAACGCGCCATCGAAAATCAGCGAGTAAACTCGTATTATGATTTGTTTCTGAACGATGAAACCTCGCGGTATGTGTTTCGATTGCATGCCATCAAAGAAATCATGGAGCATCCGGAGAAGTATGGTTTTCAGGTAAACCCGAATCATCTGTACCAGCCCGAAGCTGTTCGCTATTTGGAGGTAACCCAAACCATTCCCAAGTTGGTTGATTTTGCCCGCGAGCACCAGTCGAACTACAAACTTCTCAAACGCCACAATCCGTGGTTGCGGGAAGAACGCCTTACGGTGAAAAAAGGTAAAACGTACCACATCGCATTCCCTTCCACAGAATAGGGTTTCGACCAGCGCACGACAAAAAGTGCGAGTGCGATGTTGTATTTTAGGCGTTTCAACCTAAAGTACATGGAGCAAACGTATTACAACCCGGCCGACTTAAAGAAATTTGGAAACATAGGCGAATGGGAACCCAACCTCGCCAAAAAGTTTTTTGATTGGTATGGTGATGTGTTTAAAGAGGGGGCACTCACCGCTCGCGAAAAATCGCTGATCGCGCTGGCCGTGGCGCACACGGTACAGTGCCCGTATTGCATTGATGCCTACACGCAAGACTCGTTGGAAAAAGGCGCAAGTGAGCAGGCCATGATGGAAGCGCTGCACGTGGCAGCGGCCATCCGGGGCGGTGCTTCGATGGTGCACGGTGTACAAATGATGAATAAGGCCAAAAAGCTTTCGATGTAAGTGCTCACCTGAGCGTTTCGTTTGCAACTACCCGCATGATAAAAAGTCTTCACGCCCGTCATCATCAATTGGCCAGCCAGCAGCGGCAACTTGAAATTCTGGAGAACGGAATTTTTAAATCCGGTGCTTTACCCACCTTTCGGGAGAAAATAAAATCTGCGGGAATACCCAAGCTTACGCCTGCGCAACTGGAAATCTTCCAGGTGAACGTGGGCTACATGTGTAACCAGGTGTGCAAGCATTGCCACGTAGATGCGGGTCCGGATCGCACGGAAATCATGACGCGCGAAACGATGCAACTGTGCTTGGATGCGTTACGGCACACCGCCATCAAAACACTGGATATTACCGGAGGTGCGCCGGAGATGAATCCCGACTTCCGGTGGTTTGTGGCCGAAGCCCATCGTTTGGGCGTGGGCGAAATCATTGTGCGCTCCAACCTCACCATTCTGGTGGCCAACCCGAAGTACCGCGATCTGCCCGAGTTCTTCAAGCAACATAACGTGCGGGTAGTTTCTTCGCTGCCGTTCTATCAGGCCGGTAAGACCGACCGCCAGCGCGGGGATGGCGTTTTTAAAGATTCGATTGAGGCGCTACAAAGACTGAATAGAGTAGGCTACGGTCTGCCCGACACGGGCCTGCACCTGGATTTAGTTTATAACCCCGTGGGCGCTTTTCTGCCGGGCGGCCAAAAGCAACTGGAACGCGATTTCAAGAACGAACTCCACCAACATTTTGGCGTGAGCTTTAACAGCTTGTTTACGATTACCAATATTCCAATCAGTCGCTTTTTAGATTTTCTGCTGGAGACCGGCAATTACGAGGAGTACATGGAGAAACTGGTAAGCGCGTTTAATCCCGCTGCCGTGCCCGGCGTGATGTGCCGCAATACCATTTCCATCGACTGGCAAGGCTATTTGTATGATTGTGATTTCAACCAGATGCTGGGTTTGCGCGTAGCCCCCGGTACGCCCGCACATGTGCGCGACTTTAATCGCGCCACTCTCGAGGCGCGCGAAATCGTGATCAGCCAGCATTGCTTTGCCTGTACCGCAGGTGCGGGTTCCAGTTGCCAGGGCGCTACGGCGTAACCAGCGGAGGGCATCTTTGCGTAAGCGATTGAGCGGCCTGTTTGAGCCCGAAGGTGCATGTGCGCGGGGTGGCGAGTAGCGAAAGCGCGACCCGGGTGCGCGAGCCCACGGGCGGGGCGAGGGTTACGCCCGCTGTTTCACACTTCATTGCCATTTTTTTGCCATTTAAAAAAGCAGTAGCGGTATAGCTGCCGGGAAAAAACTATTTTGCATGATGCGCAAAGTTGGTGCCGCGTTGTTGTTGTTGGTGTTGCTCATGCAAGTAGGCGGCAGCTATGTGTACTTTGGCGTGCGCCTGGTAAGGATTCGCCAGGAAGCGCGGGCCGCGCTGGAACAACTGCCCGACTCCGAATTGACCCGGTTTGATTTTGCAGTGCCCGATTTTGAGCGCCATCTGGTGGACGGCCACGAGTTGGAACTTGACGGTAAGATGTACGACATCGCGCGACTGCTGCGAGAGCAGGACTGTGTTTCCGTTTGGGCTTTGCACGATGAAGCGGAAGACGATCTGCTGGCCTTCCTGGCCACGGTGGTACAACGCCACCGCGCAGATAAAAAGACGGTGCCCGCCCTGATTGCGAGTGTGGTTTTTACCTTGTATGAACTACCAATTGCGGTTGTGCTCGCACCGCCGCTGCCGGTTGTGGTGACCGCAACAACGCCCTACGCGGGTTTGCTTACACAGTGTGCGGGGTTGCCCGGCACGCCCCCGCCCCGATTCCTGTAAATATTTTTCGTTACAAGTCACCTGCCGTTTTCTCTTGAAGGCTTGGTGCACGGATTTATTCAATTCACCAAAAAAAACAGGATGAAAATTCTCTATTGTGTTATACCCATTTTTATATTTTTTTCGCTGACTGCGGTAGCGCAGCCGGAAAAAGTAGCTACGCCAACGGATACTTTACGCACCGCTTATTTAGACGAAGTGGTGGTAGCCGTAAACCGTTGGGAGCAGAACCTGCGCGAAATCTCGAACCGCATTACGCGGATCGGCACCGCGCAGGTGCAATTACAAAACCCGCAAACCACAGCCGACCTGCTGGGGCTATCCAATCAGGTATTTGTGCAGAAAAGTCAACTCGGTGGCGGCAGCCCGATGATACGCGGATTCTCCACGAGCCGCGTTTTGCTGGTGGTCGATGGCGTACGTATGAACAACGCCATTTTTCGCAGTGGCAACGTGCAAAATGTTATTTCGCTGGATGCAAATGTGATCGAAGAAAGCGAAGTGATTTTTGGTCCCGGCTCTGTGATGTACGGCAGCGATGCCATTGGTGGCGTGATGGATTTCCACACACTTGACCCGCAGCTGGCCAAAGAGAAAAAACTGGAAGTGAAGGCCAACGCACTGACCCGGTATGCATCGGCCAACGAAGAAAAAACCGGGCACTTAAATTTTACGCTCGCTGGAAAAAAATGGTCGTGGGTCACCAGCTACACAAATGCCGACTACGGCAACTTGCGGATGGGCACGCGCGGACCCGAGGCCTATACCCGCCCCGACTATCCGGTAACAGAAAACGGCATCAACCAGCCGGTAGTGAATCCCGACCCGAACGTGCAGGTGCCGTCTGGCTTCTCGCAACAAAACTGGATGCAAAAAATTCGTTACCAGCCGGTGCCCCACGTGGATTTGCAGTATGCGTACCACGATTCGCGCACCTCGAATGTGCCGCGCTACGACCGCCTGATTTTGAAAGAAGCCAATGGCACGTTTACCAATGCTGAATGGTATTACGGCCCGCAGCAATGGCGCATGCACCACCTGCGTGCGCTGTACGGAAAACCGACCGCCTGGAGCGACCGGATAAAGTTTACGCTCGCCTTTCAGGATTACACCGAAAGCAGACACAACCGGAATTTTTCGGGTGGCAACCGGCTGCGCAGAACCAACCGATTTGAGAACGTGAAAGCGTGGTCGGCCAATCTGGATGTTGATAAACAAGTGAACGACCGCGTTACGCTGTTCTACGGTACCGAATGGGTGTACAACGAAGTAGGCTCTACGGCCTTTCGCGAGCAGATTGTAACCGGAGAAATCACGCCCGTGTCTACCCGCTACCCGGATGGCGCCACGTGGCGATCTATAGCTGCCTACGTGAGCACGAAAGTGGCTCTCTCCAGCCAATGGATTTTTAACGCCAGTGGGCGATACACTCATACGCACACGGTTGCGCGATTTGACAATACGTTTTTTGATTTTCCGTTTACGGAAGCCAGTATACGCAACGGTGCCGCCAACGGCAGTGTGGGGTTGGTGTTTAATCCCACCGGCACACTGAAACTGTACGGCAACATCGCCAGTGCCTTTCGCGCGCCCAACGTAGACGACATCGGAAAGGTGTTTGATTCGCAGCCCGGCGCAGTAGTTGTACCCAATCCAAATTTGAAGCCGGAAACCGCCTACAATTTTGAGATCGGCAGCACAGGTACGCTTGGAAAAAAACTCACGTTTGACGTTGCGGGATTTTACACCACGATGAACAACGCCATCGGGCGAGGCACCTTCACGTTCAACGGACTGTCGCAAATCGATTACGATGGCACGCTTAGTCAGGTGCTGGCGCAGCAGAATCTGAGCGAGTTGTTGGTCTATGGCTGGCAGGCGGGTGTGCGCTGGCAGCTTGCTTCTGCCTGGCGGCTAACGTCCAATTACAATTGGCAGCGTGGTAAAGAAACGGATATTGCTTCTGGCATTCGCTACTCGCCCACCCACGTAGCGCCGCACTTTGGTACCACCCAGTTCACCTACCAGCGCAAAAAATGGCGCGCGATGCTTTCCAGTATCTACAATGCCACCATCTCCTACAACAAGTTAGCACTCACCGAGCGGGCCGACCGGCATTTGTATGCGAGAGATGAAAACGGCAACCCGTATGCGCCAAGTTGGGTCATTTTTAATGTGAACGCGTTGTATGATCTCACCCCCAACATTCAGTTAAGTGCCGGCGTTGAAAACCTGGGCGACAGGCGATACAGACCTTATTCCTCAGGCATCACCGCTCCGGGCCGGAATGTGATTGTGGCGCTGCGGGCAAAAGTATAGCGCCAAAGATTTTATTTCTGTAAATCCATCCTATAGGCTTCACTTAGGATGGATTTTTTCTTTGTGGCGCCCGTTTAATCAAACCTTCAGGCGCGGAGTTGCCTTTTTGCCGCCGGTGGATTATCTTTCACTCCTGTCAGATGTTCAAAACGGAGTCATCAGTCTGCGGGAAACGTCTCGTGCCATGATTTAATGAAGGGCCGTTTTGTTCGTGGGAGTTTAAACAACTTTGTTAAGGCGATGAAAACAAAATTAGTGCTGATCATTTTTACGTTTGCGTGCGCGTACGTCCATGCCACCATCCGCACGGTAAGTAACAATCCGCTTAATCCGGCGCAGTTCGCTACCATACAGGCAGCAGTAAATGCTTCAGTGGCCGGGGATACGATCTATGTGAATCCGTCTACTTCGGTGTACAGCGAAAATGTAATCATTCCAAGGCGGCTTGTTTTGGTGGGCGGCGGATACAAATCATCAAATCAATTGAATTTCAGAACGGAGGTGAATGCGCTGACATTGAATTCTACAGGCACGAATAATCCGTCGGGTACAGTTATCACCGGCTTTCTGGTGAACAACATCAGTTTTTCCGGCACAGTTAATCCCATCAATGATATTCAGATTTTCCGAAATCGTGTTGGTACTATCTCCCTACAAGGGAATCATTGGTTGATCTACAATAATATCCTCGCATCGGTAGCGTTTGGTACGCTACCCATCATCAATAATATCCGGATTTTAAACAATATCTTTTCTGGTGGGTTTCTCCAGAGTGGCACATCGTCCACCGTGGTAGTCGATCACAATATCTTCTTGCGAACTTCCGGGCAGCACTTGAACAATATGAAGCTCGCGACTTTCACGAACAACATTTTCTTGTTTAGTGGTTCTGGCGTGGTGATTGATGCCGGAACAGAAAACAACAACTTTAACAACAACCTTTCCCTGTTGACAACAGTAAGTGTGACGGCGCCAACAAACAGCTTTGCCGGAGGGCCCAACACGGAAGCAGGAAATTTTGTTGGTATCAACCCCACCTTTGTAAACGTTACCAATTTTGGTGCTTATGATGAAAATGCAAACTATCGCCTGCAAACCAGTTCGCCTGTGCGAAATGCCGGCACGGATGGTACCGATCTGGGGATTTATGGTGGCAGCTATCCGTTTCCGAGTGGCGGAGCACCGGGAGGTGGATTTGATACGAGTGCCTTGCCGCCGGTACCGCAGGTAACTGCCTTGAATGTAGAAAACGGAACTTTGGCCCCGGGCACACAGTTGCGCGTTCGGATTCAAGCTACCACCAATAACTAGTCGGGTTGTTTGCGCGGAACCTCATGAAGAGCAAGGCACTTTACTCACACTTGCTTGTTGCGATCCTGCTTGGCGGAGCGTGGACCAGTACCGGTTTTGCACAGACGATCACTCGCGCGGAGTACTTTTTTGATGCCGATCCGGGCGTGGGGAATGCCACCGCTTTACCCGTTACGCCCGGAGCTGCCGTAAACGAAACGTACAGCCTTAATATCAACACACTGGCTACCGGCTTCCACACCTTCAATGCGCGCGTGCGCGACAATACCGGCAAATGGAGTTTGTTCACCACACGCACATTTTACATTATTCCCAATCCATTCACACTCACACCTGCGACCCAGCTGACAAGGGCCGAGTATTTTTTCGATACTGATCCGGGCGTCGGCAATGGTGTGAGCATTCCGTTCCCGGCAAGTCCCAGCTTGTCGCTCACGATTAGTGCGCCCACCACTTCGCTAACGCCGGGCTTTCATACGGTAAACGTACGTGTGCGCGACAATCAGGGCCGCTGGTCGATGTTTACCACACGCAGTTTTTATCTGTTGCCGACAGGAACATTGCCAACCAATCTGGTGCGGGTAGAGTACTTTGTGGGTACGGATCCTGGCGTGGGTCAGGCAACCGCCATAAACGTAACGGCGGCCCCTACAATCAACAATTTATTCGCGCTGAATTTGCCCACGCTCACGCCCGGCGGCTATACACTTACGGTACGCGTGAAAGACTCGAATGGGTTTTGGAGTAACGCGGTAACAGCACCATTTACTATTGCCCCTTGCACAAATCCACCGCCGCCTGCCGCCACGGGCGATAGCAGATGCGGCCCAGGCTCAGTAACACTTACTGCCTCCGGTGCCAACGCCACGCAAGAGTACCGTTGGTACGCGGATGCAACAACAACGACTGTTCTGGCGACGGCTTCAACTTTTACCACCCCCAATCTCACGCTATCAACTACTTACTTTGTCGCGATCTATGATTGGAGCGGTTGCGAGAGCACCCGTACTGCGGTAACAGCGACAATTAATGTAAATCCAAGTGCACCTACCACCACTGGAGCCAATCGCTGCGGACCGGGTTCCGTTACGCTCTCGGCTTCCGGTGGAAGTGCCGGACAATACCGGTGGTACACCGTGGCAACGGGTGGAACGGCCATCACTGGAGAGACTAATGCCACGTTTACTACACCATCGCTTACCGCGAATACGGATTATTTCGTGGCGATCAACGATGGCACGTGCGAGAGCACACGTACGCTGGTGAGCGCGGTTGTGAATGCGATTCCCGCTGCGCCCACAACAACGGGTGCCAATCGCTGCGGACCGGGTTCCGTCACCCTCTCGGCTTCCGGTGGAAGTGCCGGGCAATACCGGTGGTACACCGTTGCTACCGGCGGAACGGCCATTGTCGGGGAAACGAACTCTACGTTTACTACGCCTTCACTCTCTGCAAACACCGATTACTTTGTGGCCATCAACGATGGCACGTGCGAGAGCACACGTACGCCGATGAGCGCGGTTGTGAATGCGATTCCCGCTGCGCCCACAACAACGGGTGCCAATCGCTGCGGGTCGGGTTCCGTAACCCTCACGGCTTCGGGTGGAAGTGCCGGACAATACCGGTGGTACACCGCAGCAACGGGCAGCTTGCCTTTGACTGGAGAGACGAATGCCACGTTTACTACACCATCGCTTACCGCGAATACTGACTACTTTGTTGCCATCAACGATGGCACGTGCGAGAGCGCACGTACGCTGGTGAGCGCGGTTGTGAATGCGATTCCCGCTCCGCCCACAACAACGGGAGCCAATCGCTGCGGACCGGGTTCCGTAACCCTCTCGGCTTCCGGTGGAAGTGCCGGACAATACCGGTGGTACACCGTGGCAACCGGCGGAACGGCCATCACTGGTGAGACTAATGCCACGTTTACTACACCATCGCTTACCGCGAATACGGATTATTTCGTGGCGATCAACGATGGAACATGTGAGAGTGCGCGAACCTCCGTCACCGCCATCGTCAATTCCACACCCGCAAAGCCCGTGATCTCCGCTTCCGGGCCGCTCGCTTTCTGTTCGGGGCAAAACGTAACGCTCACGGCTCCCGCCGGCTTCACTTACTTGTGGTCGAACAATGCCACTACTCAACAAATCACGGTATCAACCGCCGGCTCTTTTACGGTAGTGGTTTCTTTCGGGGGCTGTGCCAGTGTGGCGTCCGACCCGGCCGTGGTGGTAGTTACCAACTGCACTACCAATCAGCCGCCCGTAATTACCACAACGGCTTCGCAATCTGCCATTAATGGCAGCACCACCATCTCGTTGGTCGCGTTATTGTCAGACCCCGACAATAATCTCGACTTGAACACGCTCCGCATTGTGTCACCGCCGCGCAGTGGTGCTACGGCTTCCATTGGTACGGGTGGCATTCTCACGGTGAACTATCAGGGCCTGGCTTTTTCCGGAACGGACGAGTTAACGATTGAAGTTTGCGATCTGGCGGGCTTATGTGTGCAACAACGCATCACCATCGAAGTGATTGGCGACATCGTAGTCTACAACGGTATCTCACCCAATGGCGATGGCAAAACGATGTGTGGGTGATTGAGTACATCAACCTGGTTCCGGATGCGCGCGAAAACGAAGTATCGATTTATAACCGCTGGGGCGACTTGGTGTGGGAGGGCACAAACTACAACAATAACTCCGTAGCCTTCCGCGGGTTGAATCGCAACGGCAACGAGCTGCCTTCGGGCACGTATTTCTACAAAATTCAATTTGCCAGCCGCCCGCTGCTGTCGGGCTTTCTGGCGTTGAGGCGGTAAAAACTTGTGTCTTCAACTCCTGATTTCAACACCAGCGAAATCCGTTTGGCCATGTTGCTGGCCATGCTCCAAAACCAAAACCATTCGCATAAAGGGGTTTTAGTGATCGCACCTTCTGTTTTTCCGATCCTGACCAGACGGGAATAATTAGTACCTTGTTATAACATTTGTGAGAAAATCTTTCCTCCTGCTATTAGTACTAGGTACTTCCGTTTCAGTTTCGGCTCAAACGAAAGTAATCGACAGTCTGCAACGCATTGTTGCTTTGCAGCGACACGACACCACCGAGCTCCATGCCCTATTGGGCTTAACCAACGAATTCTTACGCAGAGATTTAAAACAGTCCAAAAAATTTGCGTTGCAGGTAGTTTCCTTAGCAGATACACCGCAAGAAGTACGGTGGTTGGCTTCGGCCTACAACTATCTGATTACGGTCTATCTGCAATCGGGTGGTCTGGATAGCGCCTACCATTACATTCAAGCATCCGAAAAAGTGGTGAAGGATAACCCTGCTAATTCTAGAATTAAGTTCAATTACAATCAAGCAGTCAGTCTGTTTTACAAAAATATCGGAGAGTATAAAAAAGCCCTGCCCTACATGCTCGAGAATTTGGAAGTATGGAAAATGGAAGACGAAAATAAGGCTGGACAATTGCTAAATCTGGGTAATCTGTATATCAATATGGGCGAATTCAAAAAGGCAGCCGAATCACATTTGCAATCTCTTCGTCTATTTGAATTGATTGGAGGTACGCGAGGGCAATCCTACTGTTTGCATAGCTTGGGGAAAATTTTTCTCGAATTAAAACGCTACAACGATGCAAAGTCCTACCTAGAACGGTCGTTAAAATTAAAAAAGGAACTAGGTG
>JBIIVI010000279.1:0-4388 GCA_044339555.1 Cyclobacteriaceae bacterium
CTGCTGGCCATTCAGGCAAGTTTGGAAAATACCCGCAAGCAAAATGACTCGCTCAGCAACAGTTTGCTGGAGCGTGAGAAAAAGGTAAAAGAACTGGAGACCGTGCTGAGCAACAAAGATAAAGCCGTAAAAGAACTGAAGGACCGGATTGCAAATTCGTTACTGAACTTTAAAGAAAGCGATCTGACCGTGAACGTTAAGAACGGCAAGGTGTACGTGTCGTTGGCCGAACAATTGCTGTTCGGTTCGGGTAGCATTGACGTAGATGCCAAGGGTGTTACGGCCTTGCAACAACTCGCGCGGGCCATTAAAGACCAACGCGATATTCAAATCATGGTTGAGGGCCATACAGATAATGTGCCGATCTCTAAGAAATCGCAGTACATGCAAGATAACTGGGACTTGAGTGTGCTGCGTGCTACTTCCATTACCAAGATTCTGACTCGCGCAGGCGTGGCTCAGAACCAAATTACTTCGGCCGGAAAGGGCGAGTTTTATCCTCTGGGCGGTAACGACACACCTGCCAACCGGGCAAAGAATCGCAGAACAGAGATTATCATCACACCTAATCTGGACGAGCTTTTTAAGATTTTGGAAGCGAATTAGAGCAGCAAAACCCCATGCGAATCTTCGGTTTTCTTTTACTGATCATCAACGTGCTTTGCATTCTGGATATTCTTAAGAATGTGGCGGATACGGAGCGGAAACTGTTGTGGATTGTGGTTGTGCTCTTGCTGCCCTTTGCTGGTGCGCTGGTTTACTTTGGCATAAGCCGCAAAATCATCCGATTATAACGAGCCGCCAACGCAAAAACAATTTTATCCTCATTGCGAGGTAGGAACGACCGAGGCAATCTCCTGTTTGAGCTCCGAATTGCGGATTGCTTCGCTGTCGCTCGCAATGACGGAGTATTTTTGAGATGGCTTTTACTTGCGTGCGCAATTATTGACCGGGCAAGGTGGTCAGCGTGTTTTGAATTGCACTAATGAGTTTGTGAAACGCGGGGTTCGCGTGGTTGCTCAGCACAATCACGGTCATGTTTTTTTCGATGTATCGGATCAGATAGGTTTGGTAGCCGGGGTTGTCGCCACTGTGGTGAACGTAGTTGCCCAATACCGTGTCGGACGAAAGCTCCCAGCCGAAGCCGTATTGCGAAAGAGTTCCATTTGAAAGCGTGGCCGGACTAAAGGCCTCTTTCAAGGTGGCAGCCGAAACAAGCCGATCCGAATACAGGTCTTGGTCCCACGCCAGCAAATCGCGCGAGGTAGAACTGATGCGGCCGGGGCCCTTCCGATTTCCCAACCACACGGTGTAATTAGCGGCCGGAAACGAATCCGCTTGCACATAGCGGCCCTTGCTGGAATCATACATATGCCCCCACGCCATGTTGCCAAGCTTCATTTTTTCTTCGCGGGTGCGAATATCGGTTTGAGTCATGCCCAGCGGTTGGAAAATTTCCGTGCGACAGAGTTCAAGAAAATCGCGGCCGGAGGCGCGCTCGGCAATCGTTGCTAACAGCATGTATCCGGTGTTGCTGTATTCATATCGAGCGCCCGGTTCGAATAAACGGGGCGGTGCAAACCGGATGAGGTAGGTAATGTTGTCGTCATTGTCGGCCACTTTCGATTTGTCCCAGTGCGCATCCATCACGGCCTGGTAGTCGGGCAGGCCCGAAGTGTGGTTGAGCAGATGGCGCAGGGTGATGCCGCGGTAGGGGAGGTCGGGCAGATAGTGGGCCAATGAATCGTCTAACCGAAGCTTTTGTTGCTCGTGCAGTTGCAAAATCACCATGCCCGTAAATGCTTTCGAGACCGAAGCCAGTTCAAATATTGTCGTGGTATCCAACGGCAGTTGCAGGCGGTCATCGCGAAAGCCCGTGGCGCGATGGTAAAATGGTTTTCCATCCTTCGCCAACAGTACTACACCTTGAAAGTGATGAGCCTCAATCAACGAGTCGATCTGGTCGGCTACGGGTGCTGACTGTTTACGCGACTCGCAGGCCGGGAATAGCAAAGTACAGATACTTACCACGATCAAGCGGTTCATTTTTTTTACTTTTGAGCTACCCAAAATACGAAATACTTTGTCCGACCCGGCACCACTTTTCCGATATTTTCCCAACCTCACTTCCACACAGCGCCAGCAGCTGGAAGCGCTATACGAACTCTACGCTACCTGGAACGCGCAGATCAACGTGATCTCCCGTAAGGACATGGATCAGTTTTATGTCAACCACGTGTTGCATTCGCTGGGCATTGCGAAGGTTGCTGCTTTTTTGCCCGGCGCGCGGGTGTTGGACGTGGGCACCGGGGGCGGCTTTCCGGGAATTCCTTTGGCGATTCTTTTTCCGGCCACGGAGTTTCATCTGGTGGATTCGATTGGCAAAAAGATCAAAGTAGTGCAGGAAGTGGCTACTGCGCTGCAACTTACAAACGTGAAAGCGCAGCAGGAGCGGGCGGAGAACTTGCGCGGTCAATACGATTTCATTGTGAGCCGTGCCGTTACGCGCATGAAAGAATTCTACAGCTGGATTCAGGGTCGCGTGAAGAAAGAGTCGAGGCACGAGCTTTTCAATGGGATTCTGTACCTGAAGGGAGGCGATCTATCGGAAGAAATGGGCGAACTGAAACGGCCCTACTCCGAGTATTTGCTGGCGGATTTTTTCCAGGAACCGTTCTTCGAAACCAAGAAAGTGATTTACGTGCCACTGTAACGGATTTGGTTCTTTCAAAAAAACCATTCAATTTCGCCAACGATGAAACGCCTTCCGCTTATTGCAAGCTTCTTTTTGGCACTGCTGGTGCTGAATGCGGTGGGCTATTATGTGCTGCTGATTCAAACCCAACAGCGCGATCAGGACGAGGCGCAGGTGTTTTGGCAGGAGCGGCAAAATGCGCAAGAAGACCTTATCACGATGAAAATTCCGCTGGCGGTTCCGTATTGGCAAGGGCAAGCGGAGTTTGAAGCTGCGAATGGTCAGGTAATGTACCAAGGCGAGTACTATCAATTAGTTCAGCAACGGCTGACCAATGACACGCTTCATGTGGTGTGCGTCCGCGATGGCCAGGCCAAGGCGCGCCACCAGGCGCTGGCCGAATTTGTGCAGCAGTTCGCACCCAATGCTGAAGACGAGGAGGGCGATGCGCCCTCGCTGCTGAAGAGTTTTTCCAAAGATTATTTATCGAACGTCATCCAACTCACGGTAGGTCAGTTTGGTTGGGAAGCCGACAGAACCCAACCCGTGCCGTTTGAAAATGAGTTGCTCTTTCTTGCAACCGGTATCACTTCGCCTCCCCCCCGCGCTTAGTTATTGAAGCAGCGGCTATCGCTGCCTGCTTTGTTATGCATCCACCTTTCGGGTTGATGTGTTAGAATTTCTTTAAACTTTATCTGCATGAAATGTCCGTCAGCAAAGCCGTGGGCATTAGATGTGGCCTTTAACAAAAAGTCATTAATACATGAAACGCTTTCAATTTATTTTTTTGATTCTCTTTTCCAACTGGGTCGCGCAGGCGCAAACACTTACCGATGGACTGATGATGCCCAAGGGCGATTTTTGTACCGGGCTTCTGTTTTCTCACGATCAGTGGAAAAGTTACTGGGAAGGATCGCTGAAGCGAACCAACGATAACATTGGCAGGTTTTCGGCCCAATCGCTAATGTGGGTGGGCAATTACGGGATCACTCAAAAGCTAAATGCCATTGCCATGCTGCCATACGTAACAACGCAAGCTACTGCCGGTACTATGCGTGGTCTGGAGGGTATACAAGATTTAACCGTGGGCCTGAAGTATGAATTTTTGACCCACAAAGTCGGGCGCGGAACTTGGCGCCTCTTTGGCGTGGGTACGGTGGCTACACCGCTCACGAATTACACCCCGGATTACCTGCCGTTCTCCATTGGACTCGCCTCCACGACTGTTGCGGGCCGGGTAACAGCTAATTACTTTTTGGATAATGGATTTTATGTGAACGCATCTGGCGGCTATACATGGCGCAGCAATGTGCAGCTCGATCGGCCTTCCTACTTTACGGATGGACGCATCGTGTTTTCGAACGAAGTGTGGATGCCCAACGTGGCCGACTTCAATGTGGATTTGGGCTTCATCCGCAATGGCCTCCAGCTTACGCTAAGCTATCAACAACAGAATACGTTGGGTGGTGGTGACATTCGCAGGCAAGACATGCCGTTTGTATCTAACCGCATGAACCATTCGCGCGTGGGGGCACTTGTGATGTACTACCTGCCGTTTCACCGGAATCTGGCGGTCCGTGGTATGGTGAATCAAACGGTGGCTGGGCGTAACGTGGGACAAACCACCACGCTGCTGGCGGGCGCACTCTACACGCTGCATTTCAAAAAGAAATTGAATCAATAACTGCACTCA
>JBIIVI010000280.1:0-4379 GCA_044339555.1 Cyclobacteriaceae bacterium
AGTTCCTGAGCTGTTACACTAACACTTCCAGTCATCCGGTCTCAGCGGGGCCTTCGCCCCGAGACCCCGCGTGATCCTTACACGTCCAGACATCTGCGGGGTCTCGAAACGAAGACCCCGCATGGACCAGTTCCTGAGCCGTTACACTTTAAGAAAATTCCGGGCGATGCCCAGCGGCCGCATGATGTAGCGCTTCTTGTTTACGTGGGCCATTTGTCTGCGCAAAATGTTATCCAACGTGTGGATGGTTTTTGTAATGTAACGACCCTTGTTCAACATCACGCATTCTGCCATCACGCCATAAGCGGCATCTGTAATCTCTGATCGGGTGGCATAACCGGTTTTGTTGAGTGTTTCCAGCACTTGCGTGGCCCAGATCACCGGCACGTGGGCGGCTTCGCAGATCCACAGGATTTCTTCCTGAATTTCACTGAGGCGTTCAAACCCGATCTCTACGGCCAAATCGCCACGAGCGATCATTACACCCACGGTAGCATCGCGCATGCCGTTCATTAGCAAGGCGGGTAAATTCTGAATGGCCGAAAGGCGCTCAATTTTTAAAATAATCGCGGGCACATGGCGTGTATTCGCGTGTTTTTTTAATTCGGTACGCAGCAGCTCTACATCTTCCGGTGCGCTCACAAAGGAGTAGCCCACCATATCCGCGTGCTGGCAGATAAACGGAATGTTATGTTTGTCTTCGTCCGTTAAAGGCGGAATGTCCAGATCACTGTCGGGCAGGTTGATTCCTTTCTCTGCTTTCAGAAAAGGCTTCTTGGTTGAAATCCGTTTGATCCGCACCCGGGCCCAATCCGCAGTGTTCTCCATCACTTTGGCCTCAAACTTCCCATCATCAAAAAAGATATGTTCCCCCGGCTTCATCATCTCCAGCATGGCGGAGGGTTCTACCCAGATCACCGGTCGATCTACAACAGTTTCGGTTCGCTGTTCGATCGGAAGCAAGAGCACATCTTCTTCTTCATGCAAGCGTAGTCCCAACAGAGGATCAACCTCCATCGGCAAAGCGGCCACCCGGATTTTCGGCCCGGCCAGGTCCATGTACACTTTGCAGTTGCGCCCCGTTTTAGCGATGCCGCGGTTAAGCACTTCAATCATCTTGGCCCACATATCCGGGTGGTCGTGGGCACAATTCAAGCGGGCAACGGTCATGCCCGCCATCAGCATGTCCTCGACCATCATCCGGTCGTTCGTCATTTCTTCGTTGAACGTTACCATGATGTGAGGCTTGCCGGTTTCGGGACTGATGCCCAACAACTCTTCGGTATGGCGTTGTCGCAACTTGGAGGCGACTTCGAATGTACAGGCCACTTCGTGGCGCTCCACATGGCTGGACTTGAGCCAGCGTAAAACACTTTGCACTTGTGCAAGGGAATGGCTCTCGCAATTGGCTAACGAAGACAAGCCTACTTTATGCAAATAATCTTGCGCTTCGCGGATTTCGGCACTGCGCATCACGAGGTAGTGCAGCAGATTCGTGGCGCTGGCCTGAAAATTGGGATGAACCGCCTCAATGGTGGATCGGTACTGGCGCTCCACCCGCAACATCTCCTGCGCCAATTCATCCAACTGGTCGTATACTTTCTCGAAGTCGTATTCAGGGAGAGAAACGGTTTTCATGAAGCAGGCTGCCGGGCAAAATCGTGGTAAAGCTCGTAGAGCCGATGAGCCGTGGCAATGATATCGGTCATCTCCAGTAACAATCGTGTTTGGAGCGTGGCCAGCCGGTTGCTGACTTCGCTTTGTTGAATTTGCTGAATCTCTTCATCAAGTTTCAAATTCAGGAACAGGGCAATTCGTTGATACTGTTGTTCTACTTTTTCCCGGTCTTTGAAATCCAGATTTTGAATACCGTTTTGAATGCCTTTCCAAAAAGGATTTAAATCCGTTTCCAGTTGTTGTAAAATGCCTTGAAAGCGTTTGTCGGGCGGGGCATGGAGGTTGATGACGTGTTTGGAGACTACTTCGCTGATCAGCAAACTGCTTTGATAAAGATCCTGAAGCAAATCAAACACCTGTAGATTGAGTCGACCGGCCGGAAGGCCTCCGCGCTCGGTCTTGCGAATGTATTTGATGATTTTATTGCTGATGCGCTCGTTCTCTATTGCCAGGCGCCTCACTTCCAACTGCTGAAAGGGAAGCGCTTTTTGGTTGTCCTCAGTTAACGCGGTCCAGCTTAAACTCAATAGTTTGGAAATGCGCTGCAGGTTATCGCCGGCCCGGAGTTTACTCTGGTCGAGCAACTCGCGCACGGTGATCAACTCTTTTTGGATGAGTGCATCTGCCGCATTGGCTTCTTTCTCCCGCCGCTGAAAAACTACCTGGCTGCCAACGAGCAACGCAAGTGCCACCACGGCCATGATAACAACGCCCACAAAACCGGTGTAATACAAAAACAAGGCAACTACCGCGCTGCCCCCAAAAGCGACCAGTGCAGTGAGCACCCAGCCGCTCACAACTTGCAGCACGCCCGACACCCGATAGACAGCACTTTCACGGCCCCACGCCTGATCGGAAAACGAAGTACCCATCGCCACCATGAACGTTACAAACGTAGTAGAGAGTGGCAACTTTTGCGAGGTACCAAAGGCTATCAGCGCGCTGGACACGACCAGGTTCACCGATGCGCGCAATAAATCAAACGAAGGACTGTCGAGATTTTTTTTCTTGTCTTTCGGTTTGCGCAGTCGCTGTTCCATCACGTGGGCCCAGTTGCCCGGCAAGAACTGGAGTACGCGGTTGCCGATGAAAATGGTACCGCCCACCAACCACCGCGAGAAGGGATTAGCAGAAAACTTTTCATCGCCTTCGTCTTGCCGACCCAGCGATACTTCTGTCTCAGTTACTTTGCGACTCTTGGCGTTGAACCAAAGCGTGAGTACCATTACCACGCCGGAGCCGAACAAAATCCAGGCAGGTGTGCCAATCTCCTGATTAAGAACACCCATGTTAAAAGATTCAGCAGGAACGCCCGAGGCCGCCCAAAGCTGGTAGGACGAAAATGCCGCGACAGAAACACCAATAAAGTTCACCAAGTCGTTGCCGGCAAATGCCATCGCTAACGAAAACGTACCCAGTAGCACAATCAGTTTAAGGGGATTGAATTCGATCGTTCGCATCAAGATCCAGGTAATCGCGGAAATCGTCACGAGGGATACAATTAGGATCACGGCCGTGTGGTCGTTGATCCAAGTCATTTCCTTGGCCGTTACCAGCGTGCTACCCTCTAGACCTTTGATCAGCAGAAAGTACGTAATGATGGTAATCGCCAATCCGGTGAAAACCGAACCAAACAGTTTCACGCTTTTTTTCAGTCGAAAGGTGAATAGCAGCCGCGTAAAAAAATGCAGGATCGTGCCGGTGAAAAACGCTACAAAAACTGAAAAGAAGATTCCCCCAATGATGATGAGTGCGCTGCGGTAATTCAAAATGTTTTCCAATTCGCTCACCGCCTGGCCTTGCTCCAGCAAATACAAAACGCCCACGGTAAAGGATGCGCCCAGCAATTCGAAAATCAGCGATACCGTGGTGGAGGTAGGAAGGCCAAGCGTATTGTAGATGTCCAGCAGAATCACATCCGTTAGCATCACTGCGAGGAAAATAATCATCACCTTCTCAAACGTAAAAAACTCGGGTTGAAAAACTCCGTTGCGGGCAATCTGCATCATCCCGTTGGAAAAGAAAGTTCCCAGCAGCACACCTGCACTGGCGATGATCAACACGGTACGAAAGGAAGCTACCTTCGAGCCGATAGCCGAATTCAGAAAATTCACGGCATCGTTGCTCACGCCAACAATCAAGTCGGTAATTGCAAGCAGAAAGAGAAGTCCGACAATAATTTGAAAGGTGTGCATACGCAGGTTGAGATTGTGAAAATTAACAGGAGTAAGCCGTGTTCCCTTTACCGAATTGTTAAGATTTGGCCCCAGCTAGTTAGACACATTTGCGGAACATTCAAGTTTTGGCTCCACTTCAATTCGCCTATATTTGCCCTTGGTTTGGTTCTTTTTCCACGATCGAAGGAAAAAGATGAAAAGGGAACCCCGTGAAAATCGGGGGCAGTACCCGCTACTGTTAGTGTCGTACACAGGTGAGCCTCTCTTGTGGTCACTGTTTCGCTTTCACGCGAACGGGAAGACCGGCGCACGGACACAAAGCCAGGAGACCTGCCATGCCAAATTGATGTAACGGTGCCTCGGGAAAAAGGCCGCCGGAGCAACAGCGAACTTAACGAGCATGATTGATCAACCGAAAGCACTGCTTTTCGGTGTGGGACTGGCGCTCAGTTGCCCACTTTTTGCACAGACCGATTCTACACGGCACTTGCAAGAGGTGGTAATTGAGCAAACACGGCTAACCAC
>JBIIVI010000281.1:0-4372 GCA_044339555.1 Cyclobacteriaceae bacterium
TTTTGCCGCTGCTATTCAGCAGGTTTTTGTAATACGAATTCAATTGGCTGTACTCTTTGTCCAGATCGGTCAGCTTTTGTTTTTGCGCCCGCTGCGCCACGCCCAACGCGGTGGTGTCTTTTTTCAGATGGGCCAGGTACCGGCTTAGCGTGTCGATGTCTGCATTCGCCTTCGTCAACTTCTCCGACTTATCGGCCAGCTCGCCTTCCGTCTTTACTTTTTGGGCGAGAATGTCATCGTACTTCTTTTTGGACACCAGGCACGACTGCAAGGAAAAAAGCAGGACCACGCCCAACATAGTGGTTATTAATCGCATAAGTTTAAAAAATGATCAACCACAAAATACGGTCATTTCCAGTTTATTTGCTAACGTTAACGCGTCAGAAAACCATCAAATCACACCCTATGGAAGGCATGTTTAAAGCAGAGGCATTCAAAGGCAAAACCATCATCATCACCGGGGGCGGCACTGGCCTGGGCCGCTCCATGGGCAGATACCTGCTGCAACTGGGCGCCAACCTCGTCATCACCAGCCGCAAAAAAGAAGTGTTAGATCAATCTGCTTCGGAACTCATGCAAGAAACCGGCGGGCAGGTGCTGGCCGTGCCGTGCGATGTGCGCAAATACGAAGAAATCGAAAACGTGTTGAACGAAACCGAGAAACGGTTTGGAGCCATTCACGGTGTTTTAAACAACGCGGCCGGCAATTTCATCAGTCCTACCGAACGCCTGTCGCATCGTGCTTTTGATATTGTGGTGGACATTGTATTGCGCGGCACCTACTACACCACACTCGCTGCCGGCAAGCGGTGGATCAAAAACAAACAACCGGGCGTGTTCCTCAACATCGTTACCACCTACGCGTGGACGGGCTCCGGCTACGTAGTGCCCTCGGCCTGTGGCAAAGCAGGCGTGCTGGCCCTTACGCGATCGCTGGCCGTAGAGTGGGCCAAGTACAACATCCGCAGCAACGCGATTGCACCCGGGCCATTCCCTACCGAAGGTGCGTGGAGTCGACTTTTACCGGGCGAACTCGTCAAGAAATTCGATCCGGCCGCGCGCATTCCGCTCCAACGTGTGGGCGAGCATCAGGAGTTGGCCAACCTGGCTGCCTACCTGCTGTCCGACTACTCCGCCTACATCAATGGCGAGGTAGTTACTATTGATGGTGGCGAGTGGCTGCGCAACGGGGGCGAGTTCAGCCACCTGGAAGAAATCTCCGAAGAGATGTGGGACAAGCTGGAAAAAAGTCGGGGGAAGTGACGGAGAATTGCCGTGAGCTTCAAGCGACAAGTCGCCCGCTCTAACGCCATGTAGTGCGCAACTTATTATAAATTGAAAGCGACTACCTAGTCTAGCAGCCAGAAACCAGCAGCCAGAAACAATTGGTTTTCTGGCGGCCCCCTCGCCGCCACGCGCATCCCCGCCTACTCGGGCCGGGCTTTCCGCGCCAAGCCCGCCGCGCGTTCCGAGCGGTCCGGCCACCCGCAGGCCAACGCGCTTCGGGCTTTCTGCTGCAATCCCTGGCCGAGCGGCACCACCAGAGCTAAATTCCGAACCATTCGGTGACGAGGAAGTATATCCCACTGCGAAAAAGGGTATGTTAAAGCATTTCACTCGTTTGCGATGGATTCTTTCAACAAAATGCACTGGTTTCGTTTTGTTTAACTTCTTTTTACTAAAAGTTTAACAAAATGAAAAAACTACTTGGGTAAACCCATGTTGAAGTACCAAAACCAAATACCAAACTTTATGGAAACCATTATTACAGACATCGTGAACATCCCCGTGGATGATCCGATCGCATTTACTTTCTTCACGGGGTATATGGCCATGCTGGCCGCCTCGGTCTTCTTCTTCGCTGAACGCAGCAGTGTAGAAGGCAAGTGGAAACTCTCTTTGCTGGTATCCGGCCTCATCACCGGTATTGCAGCCGTACACTATTACTACATGCGCGATTATTACCTCGCCACCGGATCCAATCCAACAGCCCTCCGCTACATCGACTGGACGCTGACTGTACCACTGATGTGCGTAGAATTCTATTTGCTCACCAAGGCAGCTGGCGCGAAGCTAAGCTTGCTGTGGAAATTGATTATCGCTTCGGTGTGGATGCTCGTAACCGGATACATTGGTGAAGCTTTCACCGATGGCTCTACCATGTACTCCTTCACCTGGGGCGCGTTGTCCACCATCGGTTACATCTACATTTTATACACCGCGTGGTTTGGCGAAGTAGCACAACTTGCTGCAAAGTCAGGGAACGCAACAGTGATGCGCGGTGTACGGATTTTGGCGTGGTTTGTATTGGTGGGCTGGGCCATCTACCCGATTGGGTACATGTGTATGCCGGGCGGCTGGTTGAACGTTTACTTGGGCTGGAGTTCTGCGAACGTAGACTTGTTCTACAACATCGCTGACGCTATCAACAAAATCGGTTTTGGTTTGGTAGTATACAGCGTAGCGGTATCGAGCTCATCGAAAACGGCCTGATCATGACCGCCACGGTTGCTCCTATCCTGCCCGCTGAAGTGACGGCGAAACCGTTCTTCGAGCTGACGCTCGAAATGCTAAACTGCGTTCGCGATTTTAACTTCACTCGGCTGGCTAACATCTGCGATGATGACTATGGTATCGTAGATATAAACACCACCGGTGGTTCGGAAATTATTCGCGACCGCGCGGGGTGGGAAGCATGGTTTGAGGGGCTATTCGCAAAACTCACTGAGATGAAAGCCTCCACGTGGTCAGAGATCACCAACTACGAAGTAGTGACGGGTCACGATATGGCGTATAGCGTAGTCGACTTCGATCAGTATTTCGTAACGCCCGAGCAAAAACTACGGTTCGGAGTGCTGGCGACCATCATCTGGAAAAAAACCGCTGATGGCTGGAAAGAGTCGCGCTATCACAGTTCGCTCAAAAACGTGCAGCCGGTTACGCTTTAGAAAGATAGTTCCTCCAAGAGGCCTTGTGAACCATCCATCCGAGAAAAGGAAGGGATGCGGGCACAAGGCCTTTTTTTATGCAATTCGAATAGCACAGCAGCCCGGCATGGATGGGTTTAAGACAGATCAAAGGCATCTAACTCAATTCTGAACAACGATCAAATGTGCTTGAACATTTGTACTTTCATCAATTGAAACGAACTCCCGGAAATTGTTTTATGAAACCTTATCTCATAGTATTCTCCCTGTCTATATTCTTTGCCACTCAAGGCCAGCAAGTAGTACCTCTTTATACAGCCAAGGTTCCCAATGCCCTTCAACCAGTCACCCCCATCGACACTTCGCTCACTTACACCAAGATCAATAACGAAGCCATCGAAATCCTGCAAGGTGTAAACCGTCCGACACTCACGGCCTTCCTGCCGCCACCCGAGAAGGCGACCGGTATCGGTGTGATTATTTGCCCTGGTGGCGGCTACCAGATTCTGGCCACCAGTCACGAAGGCACGGACGTAGCCAAAAAACTCAACGAAGCGGGCATCGCAGGTTTTGTGCTGCGCTACCGGCTGCCCAAAGCGAGCACCATGTCCGACAAACGATTTGGACCGATGATGGACGCCCAACGGGCCATCCAACTGGTGCGCGAACGGGCCCGCGAGTGGGGTCTCGATCCACGCAAGATCGGTATCATGGGCGCCTCGGCCGGCGGGCACCTAGCAGCCACGGTGAGCACGCACTTCGCAGACGAAAAAATCGAAAATGCGAACAATATCAGTCTGCGCCCGGACTTCACCATTTTAAACTACCCGGTGATTTCGTTTCAGGATGGTCTTACCCATGGCGGTTCGCGCCAAAATCTGATTGGTACACCCGAAGGACTTTCGCGCCCGGACATCGACTATTTCTCGAACGAACTGCATGTGACAGCGGAAACACCCCCAGCTTTTGTAACGGCTCCGGTTACCGACCAAGCCGTGCCCATTGCCAACAGCCTTGTGTACGTGGCTGCGCTTCAGCAACAACGCGTTCCGGTAGAAACTTTTTTTTACGCTGCAGGCGAACATGGCTACGGCATGAACAACCCCACTGCCCGCGAGCAGTGGATCGATGCCTGCATTCGTTGGATAAAAAATAACTTTATGGGTTCCATGGATTGGGCAAATCTGAAACGCTACCAAAAAGAAAACGAAGCCGCCGGGCGCCCGAAAGTGGGCGAGCCGCGCGTGGTGTTCATGGGCAACTCCATTACCGAAGGTTGGCTCCAGGCTGACCCAGGTTTCTTTGCCAACAAGCCCTACCTCAACCGCGGCATCAGTGGACAAACCACTTCGCAAATGGTGGTGCGCTTCCGGCAAGATGTAATTGACTTGCAGCCCAAGGTGGTAGTCATCCTCGCCGGCACCAACGACATTGCCGGCAACACA
>JBIIVI010000282.1:0-4361 GCA_044339555.1 Cyclobacteriaceae bacterium
TTCATATTTGTGCTGTACGCGTTGCTGCTCATGCTGCTGGCGCGAGGCGTGACCAAAATTTTGAAGCAGCCTCCCCCAACCGAAGCACACCAACTGCGGGTAGTTTCTGTGCTGGTGCCCTTCCGGAACGAGGCCGCTCATTTAGGGGCACTTGTTAACGACCTGAAGTCTCAAACGTATCCTTCCTTTAGTTATGAGGTTGTGTTGGTGGACGATCATTCTACCGATGGCAGCTATGATTTGGTGCAGCGGCTGATACAAGGCGATGGGCGTTTTCGGCTTAAGCGATTGCCAGCTGAAGAGGTCGGAAAAAAGGCAGCACTGGCCGAGGCGATCCGCATTAGCAAAGGTGAACTCCTGCTAACAACCGATGCCGACTGCCGGGTTCCCGAAACCTGGTGCAAAACCATCAACGCGTGGTTTGAAAACCCGGCGGTTAAGATGTGTCTCGGCCCGGTGCGGATGCTGAATGGAAGCCGGTTTTTGCAAAAACTGCAAGCCTTGGAATACGTTAGCGTGGTGGCCGTTACGATGGGCACCTTGGGTGGTGGCCGCCCTGTCATGGCCAGCGGGGCGAACCTGGCTTTTCGTAAAGACGCCTTCTATGCCGTAGAGGGCTATTTTGATGAGCGTTCGCTGGCTTCAGGTGATGATCAGTTTCTGATGGAAAAGTTTTGCAGCCGCTTCCAGAATCCAGTTGCTTTTGTTGCCGATAGTGATGCTCTGGTGGTCACACGCCCAGCCGCCACGCTCCGGGATTTTATTCAACAACGGTTGCGGTGGGCCGGCAAGTGGGGCCGGTTGCAATGGCAAGGGAAACTGCTGGCCATTTTTGTCTTTGTTTTTAATGCGTGTGCAATTGGCAGTATTTTTTTGGTGTTAGCCTATCCGCCAGCCTGGCCGACAGTGCTTGGGGGATGGGCGCTTAAGGTGGTGGTGGAACTTCGGCTGCTAACCCCGGTAGCGCGTTTTAACAAATCGGGTTGGAGTATGCGGGCGTTTCTTTGCTGGCAGGCGGTGTACCCCTGTTATGCAATTGTAGTTGCCTTATTTTCAAGAAGAAAGGAAGTTCGTTGGAAGGATCGTACGTGGGCGAATCAGGCCTGACCCGTTTTTAAGTATCTTTACCGAGTAGCATGGTTACGCTCCTCAAGAAACAAGTCGAAAAAAAGGAACTACAGCTCAACGCATTGCTGGAGATCACGCAAGCCATCAACAGCAACCTGCCGGAAGATGCCCTTTTTAAGATTTTTAACTTCACCCTGCGGTCCAACCTGCAAATCCGCAAACTCGCGCTCTTTGTGTACGATGAGGTGTGGAACTGCAAAGTGCACTTCGGCACCAAGCGCAACTACAGCAAAGTAAAACTAGACGACCGGGTGAAGATGATCAAGAGCCTTCACCACATGCGGGAGTTCGAGAACTGCGAGTTTGATGAATTTGATAAAGTCATTCCCATCTTACAAAAAACGGAAACACTGGCGCTGGTTTTTGTGGGCGGCTTAGGCACCCCCGAGGATGAACACGAAGAAGAAGAGATCATCAAGTTCATCCAGGCACTCACTAACATCATTGTGGTGGCCATCGAAAACAAGAAACTGGCGCGCAGGCAGTTGGAACAGGAAGCATTTCGAAAAGAATTAGAGATTGCCAGCGATGTACAGCAGTTTTTGTTTCCCGAACGATTGCCAAACACGCCGCTGTTGAAACTGGAAGCGAGCTACCTGCCACACGATTTGGTAGGGGGCGATTATTACGATTATGTGCCCATTAACAAAAACCAGTTTTTGATTTGTGTGGCCGATGTTAGTGGCAAAGGCATTCCGGCCGCCCTGATGATGTCGAACTTTCAGGCCTCCCTGCGCACGCTGTTGCGCCAAACTCCCAACCTCACCGAAATTGTGGAAGCCCTCAATTATCAAGTGTTGGAAAATACAAAAGGCGAGAAGTTCATCACCTGTTTCGTGGCTATCTATGATATTGTTTTGCGTACAATGATTTATGTAAACGCGGGTCACAACCCGCCCCTGTTATTGCAGAAGAACAAGGAAACCCGCTTGCTTGAAGATGGATCCACCGTGCTTGGTGCGATGCATCCATTGCCGTTTCTGAACGAAGGTTTTATTACCGATTTGGACGACTTTACGTTGTTCTGCTACACCGATGGGCTTACCGAAACGGTAGACGAAAGCGGACAGGAGTTTGGTCAGGATTGGCTAATTACCTATTTCGAACAAAATCATTTCAAAGACCTAAAAACCATTCATCAGGATATCATTGTTGCACTCGATTCCTTCAAGGGGCGAAATGGCTACCGCGATGATATCACGATGTTAAGCTGCCGCGTGGAGAGGTTGTAGGCGTTATGCTTCACCGCACTCCATTTGTTTTGCCGTTACTCTTTCCCAACCTGATTTGGCGCATCCCCACATCCGAGAAAAAACTCTTTCTCACATTTGACGATGGACCCGTACCCGGCCCTACTGAAATGGTACTGAACACCCTCGCAGCGAATCAGATACCCGCCACCTTTTTTTGCATTGGCGATAACGTGCGAAAACATCCGGAGTTGTTTCAACGAATCCAGACCGAAGGCCACACGGTGGCGAACCATACCCGCCACCACCTGAACGGATGGAAAACACCGTTGGCCGATTATCTTGCCAATGTGCATGCCTGCGATGAGGATTTGGGTAGGCCTGCCACATTTTTTCGTCCGCCTTACGGGCGCATTACCCGCAACCAGGTACGTCATCTCGCCAGCAAACAGATCATCATGTGGGATGTCCTCACCCGGGATTATGATCGCTCGCTTTCACCCACGGCTTGTCTGAGCGGATCGCTTCGGGCCCTTCGCCCCGGCAGCATCATCGTTTTTCACGACAGCCTGAAAGCCGAAAAAAATCTTAGTTATGCATTACCACGATTGCTGGATGCTGCCAGGCAGAGGGGCTACTCATTTGGTTTGCTTGAACCCAAACTAGAACAAGTAGATGGCTAAGAAAGTGTTGTACGGGGTATTGGATTGGGGCCTTGGCCACGCCACCCGCAGTATTCCCGTGATCAGGTATTTGCGGTCAAGCGGCTGTGATGTGCGGGTGGCCACCAGCGGCCTTGCCTACGAATTACTGCGCAGCGAATTCCCCGAGATAAAAATTGAACACCTGCCGTCTTATGCGGTTCGTTACGCCCGGCACGGGTTGTTCATGATCAACATCTTTTGGCAGATTCCACGACTGTTAATCGTGATTTGGCGCGAAGCACGGGCCGTAAAACGAATAGTTCATCAGGAATTCCAAGCCGATTTAATCATATCAGATTGCCGGTATGGATTTCGCTTACGCGGAACCACTTCTGTTTTCATCACGCATCAGCTGAATTTTCAAATGCCCTGGACACTGAAGTTCTTACAACCTTTTGTGAATTTGGTAAACCATGCTTGGATCGGGCGTTTTGATGCCGTGTGGATACCCGATGTTCCAAACGGAGTGACTGGCAAATTAAGTCGGCCCGGGCGACTGGCACCCAAAGTAAAGTGGATCGGCCACCTTTCGCGGTTACCACAAACAGGAAAGCCCGTTGGCGCGGCATACGAAGTGGCGGTGATTATATCTGGGCCCGAGCCGCAGCGAACGATGTTGGAGAGCAAGGTTGTTCCCCAGCTGCAACAGTTGGGCGTGCGTGCAGTCGTGGTGCGTGGCCTGCCATCGGCCCGTGCGCATCAGGCAATTGGATTGATCGACTTCCATAACTATTTAGAGGGCGAGCCTCTGGCAGAGATTATTCAACAGTCGAACGTAGTGGTGGCGCGTAGCGGGTACTCCACCGTGATGGACCTCATCGCATTACGGAGCCGGGCCATTTTTGTACCCACCCCTGGGCAGACCGAACAAGAGTTGTTGGCTGCTTCGTTATCGCAACAAAAAATTGCCCACAGCATGCTACAAAGTCGATTGGATTTGGCGGTGGCCCTGCAACAAGTGCCGAACTATTTGGGTTTTGCCAACTGGAAACCCGAACCTAATTTGCTGCCAGTTGTGGTAGATGAATTTATAAAACATGGTTCCCGGTGATAGATACCCACGCCCATATTTATTCGGAGGAATTTGATGCCGATCGTGCGGCCACCATTCAACGTGCCTTTGATCAGGGTCTCGAAGCTTGGTATATGCCCAATGTTGATCATGCTTCCGTGGATCGGTTAATGGAGGTGGAGTTAAAATACCCCGGCCAAGCCTTTGCCATGATGGGGCTACATCCGTGTTATGTGCGCAAGGGTTTTGAAAAAGAGTTGTACCAGGTGGAGACTTGGCTCCACAAACGCCCCTTTGCCGCTATTGGCGAGATTGGCACCGACTTGT
>JBIIVI010000025.1:0-20314 GCA_044339555.1 Cyclobacteriaceae bacterium
TAAGTAGACGCACCAAGCGGGCTACCAATAAAAATGAATTACCGAATTACTTTATTTAATTCCTTCCACATTTCGTCCTGAAATGTGAACGGCACGAGCGAATTGTCAGGGGCATCGCCCATACGGACGACCACTAATTGCTCCGCCTTTGCCGGTGTTCTTCACCGTCAAAGAAACTCTTTTCTTTATGGCCTACCAACATGAACATGCGTTCTTGATCGTTGGTGAAGAACACCAACGAAGGCAGAGAAGGCAGAGTATAATAAACCAGGTAAACACTGGATGATTCTTTCCGCGTAACACTTAAAGTGGCCGCCACGGGGTTGCTGAAAGCAGCATTCGATCTCCGACCTTTCCCTTTGCCGGTGTTCTTCACCGGCAAAGATACTTTGGTCTTCATGGCCTACCAACATGATCAGCCGGTCTTGCTCGTTGGTGAAGAGCATAGTGAAGAACACTAACGAAGGCAGAGCTGACCACAATTGCCCTAAGTAGACGCACCAAGCGGGCTACCAATAAAAATGAATTACCGAATTACTTTATTTAATTCCTTCCACATTTCGTCCTGAAATGTGAACGGCACGAGCGAATTGTCGGGGGCATCGCCCATACGGACGACCACTAATTGCTGACTTGGCACCACGTTGATGAACTGACCGTTCTTGCCCATTGCAGCAAACAGATCGGCTGGAGCACTCGGGCTGATGGATTGAGTGAAAACAGTTTGCAAGCCGGGTACCATAAATCTGGCTTTGCCATTAAGCCACGTGAGGTAACTGTACGACAAGTTCAGATTCTGAGAGGTTGTCACCATCGAGTCAAAGTACGTTTCCGGGATGATGGTTTGGTTGGCCCACTTGCCCCGATTAAGCAGCAACAGGCCAAATCGCGCCATGCCGCGGGGCGAGCTGTAATACACGTTGTTGTCACCCGTTTGTATGTATTGCCCATCCATTCCGATTTTATTTTTGATCTCTTCTGCAACAAAACTATTGAGCGGCTTGCCCGTGGCGTTAGCAATCACCCCATCCAGCAACGTGTAGGGTGCGTTGTGGTAAGCCCAGCGTGTGCCAGGCGCGGCCTTATACACGAGACACGCTTTAGCGGTGCAATCCGGATTTGTCACGGCATCATCCAGCCCGGTGGTCATGGTAAGCTGGTGGCGCACGGTGATGGCGTTTTCATTTGCGAGCGTCAGGCTAGTCCAGCCCACGCCCAGGTAATCGGAGGTTTTTGCATCAAGATTAATTTTGCCCTGCGCATTGGCGATGCCCGTGAGTGCGGACGTGAGCGTCTTGCCGGCCGAGGCCCAGTACCAGTTGCTGGTGGCGCTAAAGTCTAGTGCAGTGTTGACGAGTTGCTTACCGTAGTATTGCTCAATCACGATTTTGCCGTCTTTCAACACCAGAAATGCGCGTGTGTTGTTGGCGCGGAGAAAGTTGTAGAATGCAGGAAGGGCGGCCTCATTCCAACTCAGGCTGGCGGGTGCGATGGTCTCCCATGTAGAACCGGTAACTGGTGGAAAGTACAGCGATGTCGGGGCCGGTGTTTCGTCTTGGCCGCAGCCCACCAGCAGCAAAGCAAACAGAAAGAAGCGCATACGCATCGGTACAATTAACATGTTATTTGGCAAATTGTTGAAGGACACGAACGTGGATGAAGTTTAAGAAATCGATAGATACATGAATACAACACCCTCCAATTAGTTAGACATCGTTTCGTGCGTCGGGTTTAACCTCTTGATTGGCCGAAGTTAGATTTTTCGTTTGTTTTTTGTTCTGGTTTTGGACTTCGCCTGTGTTCATCGGCATATCCAATCAATTTTAAAGCGCTATACAAATAAGTTACAAATATTTTTGAAATAACTTGTATTGCGTTAGGGAAAAACACCCACGGTGCCCGTGTGAAAAGAACAAAGGGTTGTTTTGTCTTTTCTTTATTTTTGAAGCGGTATGAAGTCCACCGATCGTACGCCAGCCAGTTTATTTGAGTTTAGTGCACAATTGCTTGGCAACCCACCAGCGTACTATCAAGGCCTGATGAAGACCCTATTAGAAACGCATCCGGTGGTAAAGTCCTTCCATACCATTGATCCGATGGCTTACTACATTTTTAGTTATGTAGATCTGGGGATCAAGTTTTTGACACCTAACATTTTTGGTAAGCTGTTCCGGGTAACCGAAGATGAAATTCAAGAACAGTTTAAAAATCATGGGATGAACTATACGTTCAGCATCATGCATCCGGCCGATCGAAAAATTTTAACCGAAGACTGTTTCCATTTGGCTGAATTAATCGCAAAAGATATCCCGATTACGCTCCGCGATAAGGTTCGATACACAAATAACTACCGTGCCATGCGGGGCGATGGTGCCTATGGAAAATATCTAAGTCAATTTTGTGTAATTCCTGATCGAGAAACCGGCTATCCGTTGATTGGGCTGGGAACTATTACTGACATTACGGATCAAAAAACCGATAATAAAATTGTTTTTAAAGCTGAGTTTTATGATGAGCTCAGTGGCCATACGGAATTCGTGAAAGTGTTTATTCCGGCAGATAACCCTATTGCCAACCTTAGTGAACGAGAGCTTGAAATAGCTCATTTGGTTGCCGCCGGGCACTCCACCGAAGCGATCGCAAGTAAACTTTTTATTTCACCCTTCACCGTAAGAGCCCATAAGCGA
This sequence comes from Cyclobacteriaceae bacterium, assembly GCA_044339555.1. Classification (GTDB taxonomy): domain Bacteria; phylum Bacteroidota; class Bacteroidia; order Cytophagales; family Cyclobacteriaceae; genus ELB16-189. The sequence goes on from JBIIVI010000025.1 coordinate 2,688, forward strand.
AACATCTTCGAAAAGATGAATGTGCGCAAAGCCACTGAGTTGGCGAGTAGGCTATAGGCTGCCTACCAACCACCCTTTTTTGTGACTGCGTTTTGGCACAATTGCCGAAATGAAACAGAAAAACTACACTTCAAATACACGCGCCACTCGCAGCTGCCATAATCACATTTTTGGGCGTAGTGAAATCTGATACTTGCTAATCACTCTTGCTGATTCGTACGGCCAGGTGTCCGCGCGGACTATCAATACAAAATTATCTCCAGAACCAATCTTCTGTAAAGTTTTCTCCAATTTTTAATCGGAATCAGGCAGAACCCCAAGTGCCCCCATTCGCCTAATGCTACCCAAACGAGAGTTGGTGGTCAGTTATGAAGGATTTGTGAAGTCGCAATATTTCGCCCTCACTATTCCCATGAATTGAATAACTGTCGTCCCTAACAATAAAACAGCTGCTTCCTTTTTATCGAAAGCCGAACGAGTATAAATTTCTTTTCCCTTTGCTGGTGTTCTTCACCGGCAAAGATACTTTGGTGTTCATGGCCTACCAACATGATCAGCCGGTCTTGCTCGTTGGTGAAGAGCATAGTGAAGAACATCAACGAAGGCAGAGAGGCTTTATAGTGCCAAATATGCCAGTTTCTATCCACCTGCGTTGGCCGGTGGCCGAGGTGTTTCCCGTCTGATCGGCCTGAACCAGATCATTCTACCACCAGGCATACCACCTTCACCGCCTGCTTATCGGCATCGGTGAGGCTGCCTGAATTTATAAATCCTATTGCCCCCCTGTTATCGCTCACATACTGTATCACATCTCGATCGGTTGCAGTTTTAACCGGTGGGCTTTCGGCACTTTGGTATTGCTTGGCCGCGAAGTACGCCTCCACGTCTGCCTCAGAGAGCGCCACCACCTTCTTGTAGAAAACTGCTTTTTCAGGGGTTGTGCTTTTTCGGTCTACCGGCAACACGGTTGTTTTAAGTATGGGCCACGCTTTTTGTGCACCGCGCCTCATCCAATAGTTTCGAACTTCTGTGATTGACGTTTTTTCCACCGGATTGTCTTTATGAACGATGATGGATAATTCTAGCGCAGGTGGCTTTTGACCGTGGCTGATTTGGAGCGCCAGGAAAGCGAGGAGTAAGATGATTTTTTTCATAACGGAGGTGATTGGATAATCAATTAAAAACCAAAAGCAACTTGTGTCTTGAAACCGTAGCTGGTGCCGAATTGCTCCTGGTCAAGCAATGCCACTTCGCCTTTCAGCACGAGGTTGGCATTCACCCGGTACCGCATGCCAACGTTGTATTCATTGGCACCTACGTAGATTTGGTTGGTATAGGGGTTAATCGCCGGATAGTACGGATCACCGGTTGGAAAAGATAGTAACTCCGCAAAGAAATAGGGAATCACTTTCGTGGATGCTTTGTATCCCAGGTAAAGAATGGCCCCAGTGAGTGTTTTATCGGACAGCGTTTGGTAATCATGGGCGTTTGAAAAGTACTCACCGATAAACTCAAGCTTTTTGTCAATGCTCATGTGCGAAATACTGGCGGCAAAAAGTCGGCTCGTCATGGCCTCAGGCACGTTTGTATCAAATTGAGTTAAGCTGCCGCCGGGCAAGGCATTGTTAACGGCCGAGACCGAAAAGCGAAGCCCTTCCACAGGTTCAACTCCAATCTGCCCGGTAAACGAAACGTTCGGGCCCAACAAGTAGGAAGTACCCAGCAGACCACCATTTTTACCGATTCCATTGGCAACCAGAAAACGATAGAAAAAGCCGGCTTTACCAATGTTGTCGCCACTCAACTGGAGTCCCGTTTCCCGCGTTAGAATAAATCCGCCATCATGGGTAGGATTGAGGATTCTTGGCCTTGAAATATTCGGTTGTAAAACCAAGCCAAAGTTGTAGTTCACATTCCAAAAGCCAATCGGGCTGTACATCCGGCCAACCGTGATGTTCAGGTAGTTTCTCCAGTCGTAGCGAATGTACATCCGTTCCTATTCAACCTCCGCGCCGGTGGTTGCCATGTAATGCATATTCATTTCTCCGGCCACCGAAACCCGTTCGGAAATCTGTGAAGAAACGAAGAACACCAAAGGCCCGCCTCGGAAATAGGGCGATGATGCATTTTGAGATCGGTTGGTGTAGAACTCGAATCCGGGATGCGCATAGAACCGAATGTTGGTGGCCGATTGTGCCACTGCGTTTTGTGCGCTGAGGACGGTTCCCCCCAGAACCAAATACAGGAATAGCCGTTGAGTAATTTTTCGGAAGGTCATGGTGGTGTGTTTTTTCTAACGAAGGTGGAAAAAGCAAATACACCCAGACCTACAGAAGTCAGCCATTACTTACATGAATGATAAACTGGCTACACTTCGTTTGTGAAAAAACTGATTTGCCCGTGATCTCCGCATTTTAAAAGATACCCACGTGCTTTCCGCCGTCTTAGAAGTACGCTTTGTTTGTCGATCTTCCGGGCTTTCACTCATTTTCTGAAAAAACCGATCAAAACCTTACGCTTTCATTGAAGTTGGTTGCCGTACCTTATAGGATTGTAGAAAATGCCCGGCAACAGCAGCCACTCCATCTCGATCAAGAATGGTGCCTTACCGCCACCCCATTCCGGGTATCGCAGCCACGAGGTAAGAATCAACAGTATCTGAATCAGCGACGGTATCCGCATGTGTTGTTGCTTTTACAGAGCCAGGCGAAGATATGCACATGGGCGCTGTGCGCCGGTTTTTTTGCCGATGTGCTCCACCGACCGCGACCAGGCTATTGATTGGGGCTGTGGTTGCGGGCCACCTGCAATTCAACGCCAGCCAATACTACCAACACACAGCACTCTGCCATGAAGTACACGCGGGCGAGCAAAATCAACTGATCAAAAAAACGGAAGCAAAGGAAAACAGTGGTAATGGCATAGGCCAGATTCGCGATGGCCGCACCGCGCAGCAGCTGCGGCCAGCTTTTTGGCTTCGCACAGTGGCACGCAAATGAGTAAACAGATAATGCCGCTGCTGTAGTAACTAGGCCCGCCATCAGGTGGGCGGGTAAACCGGCAGGAACACGGTACAATAGCATCAAGCAAAAAGCCGAAGTCAAAGCACCGACGGCATCCATCAAAAAAACATTGCGAAACAAAGTGTGGTTCACGGGTTGGGAAGATACGTCTGCCGCACGCAAACTCCAATCCTTTCCGCGTACCGGGATGGGCCGAACAAAGTGTTTTTACGCTGAGCAGATTTTTTGCAACGTGCGCAGCGCGGTAATTGGATTCTGATTGGAATCTCTACCTTTGGCTGCGCCTATCAAACCCTAACCACTATGGTCCGGATTAAGTCCTGGCTTTTTTTTCTGGCTTGCACTATTTTTTATTTCGCATCTTTTGCTCAGGAGAGTCGAAGAGCCGACAGTCTTTTTCGAGTTTACCAAACACATCCACAAGATACAATGCGCATACTGGCGCTCAGCCAGTTTGCTTTTGAGATGTACAACAAAAACCCGGACTCTACGGTAGCCTTGGCCAGGCTGGTGTTGCAGAAAAGCCGTGAACTAGATTTTTCCAATGGTGTAGCGCTTGGGTATTTACGATTAGGATTGGGTCTTACCACTCTGGGGCGATACGCAGAAGCTCTTGATGCCTACTACGAGGCGCTGGCATTGTACCGGGCGAAGGGCAACACCCACGGCCAGGCGGCGGTACTCAACAACGTGGCGGTTACGTATGCCAATCTCGGCAACTTTCCGATGTCGCTTAGCAGCAATCTGGAATGTTTGGTTTTACGCGAAGGTTTACAAGACCGCAACGGCATCGCGATAAGCCATTTGAACATCGGGCAGACGTATCTTAAACTGCAAAAAGATTCACTGGCGCTGAAGTACATCGCTGAAAGTCTTCGCATGTCTGAAGTTTTAAACAACCGCGTATTAATAGCCGGGGCGATGATCAGCATGGGCGCCGCGTATCAAAACCTTGGCGACTACGAAAATGCCTGGCAAATGCAATCGCAGGGGCTGCAATTAAGCAGGCAACTGAATGATCCGCTCCGCGAGTCGTACGCATTAAATAATCTGGGTGAGTTGCTTTACCGGCAAGGGAAATTTGCGGCCGCCGTACCTTGCTTCGAACAAAGTATTGAGATCAAGCAAAAACGGCAGGACGCATGGGGGCTGTGTTACTCACTAAACGGATTAGCCTTGGTCTACCAGAATTTGGGCGATTACGAACGAAGTCTTCGATTTGGTAAACTCGGGCTACTGGAAGCGGAAAAAATCAAAGCACCTTTGGAATCAAAAATGCTTCATGAAACACTTACCGAAACGAGCCGCAGAAATGGGAACTATCATGATGCATTTTTTTATGCAGAGATGGCGCATCGCGTGAGTGACAGTCTCTTTACTTTGGAGAAATCCAAAGCAATTGCCAACATGGAGATTTATTTGAAGTTGCGGGAGAAAGACCGCGAGTTGCTGGAAAACAAACAGGCGCGCGAGTTGGCGGAGAAACAACGAAGACACAACTACATGGTTACTGCGTTGATTTTTTTGTGTTTTGCGGTGGCCCTGGTGTTTGCATTTTATGTGGCTTTTACTCTCAAACGAGTGCGGCAACAAAAGTCGCAGATTGAATCGCTGAACAAAAATCTGGAGGACACAGTTCAGCAGCGTACCGCGGCGCTGAATGAGCGCAACCAGCAACTTGAGCAATATGCGTTTTTTAATTCACACCGGCTACGTAGCCCGGTGTCCCGAATCCTGGGCCTTTGCAATCTGCTGAAGATTTCTAAAGCGGAGTCGGAATGGCGGGACGTGTTGCCCCGGTTAGACGAAGCGGCCCGTGAACTAGACAATGTTGTTTTTACTATCCAACGTTTGGTGGAAGACAAAGGGTTGGACTCCGGTTCCCGGGTCTAGGCTCCGCAAGGCAATCAGCGTGTTCAGCGTAGCGGAAACAGTTAAATGTCCCGTGTGTTTCCCCTCACCGGTGTTCTCGACCGGCAAAAACACGTTGGTGTCGAAGGCCTACCAACACAATCGTGCATGCTTGTTCGTTAGTGAAGAACACCAACGTAGCCAAGGGTGTTGATTTTTTACAACCGCCTTCGACAATATGCTTTGAAGTAATATGAGCTTACTTCTTCGCTTGTTGTTGATCGCTGACAACTATGTTCAGCTCGTAACCTTGATTCACTAATTCGCTTGCGATTTCCTTTGCAAGATTTCCTGTTGCCCCAAAAAGAATTACTCTTTTCAATTATAATTAGCTAGATGGCAAAGAAGAAGTTGAATAATCTTTTGGTAGTCAGATTTAAAGAAAAGATACCGAACTTTTAGCTCCAGCACAAAAAAACGGTCTGGGTGGAATAGATTTCCTTGTTATTTGCATTCAAGATAGAGACCTTTTAAAACTATTATGACATTTGAGTCATCCGATCGAAAATCCTTGTGTATGAGATTGCTGGTTGGGCTCTTTATTTTTCTGGCAACAACATTAGCTGCCCAGAAACCATTCAATCCCAACAAAAAATACCACCCCGACAGTTTAAAGCGCTGGACAAAAAGTGTGATGCAGGGGATCAGCGAAAAACATCCTGGTTTTTATCGATACACCCCAAAAGAAAAGTTCGACCGACTGATCGACTCCACTGCGCAAACAATTCAGGACTCACTCACCGAGTTAGATTACTACCGCAAAATGAAGCCGTTGTTCGCGCAAATCGGTTGTTTGCATACCGGCATTTCGCTTTCCAGCGACTATGAAAACTATTTGATTAAAACATCCACGCTCATTCCAATCGAGATCTTTATTGACGCTGACAAAAAAGTGCTGCTAACCAAGAATTACGACAGCCTTCCGGAAATCAAGATGGGTAGCGAGATTGTATCCATCAACGGTCGGCCAATTTCCGACATCTTACGCAGACTTCTAAATGCCATTCCCTCGGATGGGTACAATCAAACCGAAAAGACGCTACTGCTCAATCACCGGTTTTCATTCTGGTATCAAACGGTTATTGAAGTAGCGCCCACTTATGCCATTGACGTGAAGGAGCAGGGCATGAACAAAACGTATGTGTTACAGGGCGTTTCCGAAAAGGTGTTTCCCAATCTTCAGTCATTGGAATCCAACTACCAAAAGCCGTTGGAATTCGAGCGCGTTAACAACACCGGAATTTTGAAAGTACATTCCTTTGCAAAAAGCGCTGCCAAAAACAAGGGGCAAAATTTCAAGAAGTTCATCAAAGCCACCTTTCGCGAGATTGAAAAGAACGGAGTCGAGAATTTGATTGTTGACCTGCGCTACAATACCGGCGGGACCGATGGCAACGCAGCCTATCTGGCTGCCTACTTTTTTAACAAACCCTTCCGGTACTGGGACAAAATCGAGGTGACGGAAGCAATCGCAGAAGAAATCAAAGGGTTAAACCGGCTGTTTTACCGAAAGCCCAAAAAATCAGGTGATTCATACCGCTGGCGTAAAACCTGGCTCACCAACGAGTTTAACTACTACGAAACTCTAAAACCTGCGAAGAGATATTTTCCGGGTACCACCTATCTGCTAACCAACGGGCTATGCCTGTCGTCATGCAGTGATTTTGTAGCCGTGTTATCGCACAATAAAAAGGCGTTGGTGGTTGGGCAAGAAAGTGGTGGTGGATTTCAAGGAAACACCAGCGGCATGATGCCTACCGCATCCATCCCAACCGGGCTACAGGTAACGGTGCCATTAATGAAATACACTAATGCGGTTGACTCTGCCAAACATTTCGGGCGTGGTACAATTCCGGAATATGAAGTTACTCCTACTTTCGACAGTTGGATGAATAAAGTGGACATTGAAATGGAGTTTGTATGGAAGTTGATAAACCGAAGCCGAGGTATATAAAGCGTAGGCCTTGAATATTCCGACCGCCATACGGCAACACTACAAGCCCATACAGCCTACCGTCAAACAGTCGGCCGACCATGTGGCGTACACCGAGTTTTTGCCTGACGCACAACTTCAAAACCTAATCTATTGCTATTGGGAACTAAAAACCACACAGACTCTTACTGATTCATTTGTTTACCGCGTGGTGGCTGACGGCTGCATTGACTTGTTTTTCGAACTCAACAATCCCGGGAAGAATTTTGTGATGGGGTTTTGTAAAAAGTTCACCGAGTTTCCACTCGATAATTCGTTTCACTACATCGGAGTTCGCTTTTTACCAACCATGTTTTCGCAACTCTTCCGGATCAATGCGGCTGAGCTCAGCAATCGCTTTGAGGAACTAAACAACGTGGTGCCATCCACCTCCACATTCATTAAGGATCACTTCAACCCACAACAGCGCATTGATCAGATTAGAGCGGTTTTCGATCACTACTTTGCTGGCTTGATTTCTAGCACCAACTTTGGTAATGATAGCCGACTCTACCATGCCATCGAAATAATTCTGCAAAAATTTGGTGTGGTAGATGTTGAGCGAGATTTGGATACCGGCATCAGTCCGCGGCAACTTCGCAGGCTGTTTGAATTCTACATTGGTGATTCGGCCAAGACATTTGCGAAGGTGGTCCGATTTCAAAACATCTTACGGTCAAAACCATCCACGCAAAGTCTGCGACAGAACAAATTATTTTTTGAAGCCGGCTACTATGATCAGGCTCATTTCATCAAGGAGTTCAAAAACTTTTATGGGGTTACACCCAGCCGCGCATTCGGGCGGTGATTTGTCCGTTTTTTACAATGTGTGAGCCGCGGATAGTGGGAATTTTGTCTCACTAACCAACCAATAAAAAAAATGAAACGACAACTGGCCATGCTGACATGGGCTTGCGTAACCGCAATTGCCTATTCACAAACAAGTTCAACTACTAAACAACAAAACAAGATGAAACTAAACGCAGGTATTTTGACAACGAAGTTGGCGGAAAGCAAGACTTTCTACACCAACCACTTGGGATTCGGGGTAACTTTTGAAAATGAATTTTACCTCTTGATGCACACCCCAAACCGTGAGTCAGAAATCACAACTTTCTGGCAACGGCTCCGGGCAATGCGCCCGATTTAATCAACAATGCATTCAACAACAACCCGGCGCTTGAATTTACCCGTAGCAACAGCGAATTCCTCCAGATCGCAAACGGGATTATGGGTTCATCCACATATCCCGACGCATGGATTTATGTGGTAAGTCAAGCCAACTCAGTGGTTGATAATACCTTGTTGTACGAACGCATGGCGGCTGGGCGCATCGCAGGTAACTGGGGCGCGAATACGTCTACACATTTTATGTGGACCTACGGCACAAGTACCTCGACATCAACACCCAACGGAACGCGAAAAGTAATTGCCCGCGATGGCGCAGTGTTTCTCTCAAACAATAATAACGATAGCGCGACTGGAGCGAATCAGAATTTTCTGATTGGTGGTGGGTACAACTCGGGCGTAGGTACCACTAACCCGTTCAATGGGCGAGTGGCAGAAGTTATCGTGTTTGGAGAGGTGCCCACTTCACTTGAGCAAGAGCGTGTGCACTCATATCTCGGCATCAAGTACGGTATCTCAAAGAATAGCCCCGACCTTGCGGGAACACCCGCGGTTGACGAGCGCGACTACTTTGCGGCAAATGGAAACGTGGTGTGGGATTTTTCGGTCAATTTACCTTTTACCAACCGCGTCGCAGGCCTCGCCCGCGACGATGCCTCGGCGTTGAACCAGTTGCGTTCGCAAAATAAAAATCCTCAAGGGATTGTAACCATGGAAAAAGCCGGTTCGCTTGCCGATCAGGACTTTCTGTTGTGGGGCGATGACAATGGATTGCTCGGCTTAACCGCGTCCGACAATGCGGTGCTCCCTTATCGATCCGGCCGTGTGTGGCGAGTGGATCAACAAGGAAGCCCCGGTGCGGTTTCCGTGTCATTTGATTTGGGTGGCCCGATTTACAACAGCGGCAACGCGGCAGACTACCGCTTGCTGGTGGGCAATTCTCCAACAATCTTCGCTGCCGCTTCGGTATTCTCCGGCACCATCAGCAGCAACGTGATCACCTTTACAGGGATTACCTTCACCGACGGCCAGTATTTTACACTCGCCATCGCAAACATGCCGGCTCCAGGTGGCGTTGTGCCTAATCTGCAATATTGGGTAAAAGCTGATCAGGGTGTAGTGGGCAGCGGCACAGCCTCTACCTGGAATGACCAAAGTGGAAACGGTTTCAATGTAACACAAGCAACCGCAGCATCTCAGCCCACCATTTTGGCGAACCAGACTAACTTCAATCCATCCCTCCGATTTGACGGTGTTAACGATCGGCTGTCGGTGACAAGCGGAATTTTGGGCGCGGGCACCTACGCGGATTTCAACGTGTTTATGCTCACCCGTGTGAACACGGTGGCGAACAGTTCTGTGTTTTTTGAGCAGAATGCTTCGGGGCAGTTCAATGCGCATGCCCCTTGGGGCGACAACAATCTGTATTGGGATGCGGGATCGGCCAGTGGCACCAACCGGATTTTCACTAATTGGGGCGGCATCGCTAATACGAGTTTCCTGTGGACCTTACTTGCGAGCACCACCAATACAGCGAGCGGCCCTGGCAACCGCCAAGAAATCTTCCGCAACGGCCGGCGAATCGCGAACGATAATACCCTGGCTACGTTTGGTAACGGCCTTGCAACACCAAACGCGTTCTTCCTCGGGTCCTCGGCCGGTGGAAACTTTTTTAATGGCGAAATCAGCGAAATGGTGATGTACCGTGGGCCACTCACGCTTAGCCAAATGCAGCGCATTCAAAGCTATCTCGCGATTAAATGGGGCCTCTCATTAGACCAAACCACGCCTACGAGCTACCACGCTTCCGATTGGAATGGCACTACCGGCACGATTGTTTGGAATGCGGCTACTGCCGGAGCTTTCCGCACGGACATAACGGCTATCGGCCGCGATGATCTTTCTGCCCTTTCCACGCGGCAATCGGCCAGCATTAATGCGGGCAATATTTTAACGATTGGCAATTCAACAATCGAATCGTCTAACGCTGCCAATCCGAATGACTTTGCGGCCGACCGGAGCTTCTTTGCCTGGGCACATAACAATGGCGCAGTGGCGGCCTTGAACGTAACGGACTTTGGCACTACGGTTAACAGTGAAGTTATTGAAGCGCGCATTGCACGTACCTGGTTGGCAAATGAAACCGGAACGATTGGTACGTTAAGACTCCGGTTTAACCTTTCAACAGTGCCTGGCGTAGGTGGTGTTGCAGGCGAAAACAATCTCGCTAACGTTCGGCTACTGGTAGATGGCGATGGAACGTTTGCCAGCGGCGCCACTTCGGTCTCGCCTGCTTTCGCAGATAACGGCACAGACATCGTAGAATTTAATCATGACTTCACGGCCGGTACGGGTTTCTATTTTACAATTGGTAGTACGAATCGCTTAGACGCACCGCTGCCGGTGGAACTGCTGTTCTTCACGGGCAAGAGCACCGCTGAAGGAGTTGAGTTGAATTGGGCTACCGCCAGTGAAAAAAATAACGACTACTTTGTAGTAGAAAAATCCATCAATGCCAGCGACTGGTTAAGTGTCACTACTGTTCCAGGTGGTGGAACCAAGAATACGCGAACGGATTATCGGATTCTTGATCGCAGCCCGCTAGCTGGTCTTAGCTACTACCGCCTGCGGCAAGTTGATTTCGATGGCACTACGCGGTATTCGAATATTGTTCGCGTTACAACCGAAACCGAAGAATTGTCGGTGTATCCAAATCCTTCAAACGGCCAAACTATTTCAGTGGTGGTGAACCCGCGCGAGGCTTCTCAGGCTGTGATCGAGATTTCTTCGATGGAAGGAATTTTACTCAGGCAGTGGAAAGCAGCATTTAGTGAAGGCGAACAACAAAAATGGCTGGTGGCCACTGATGACATGGCTGCTGGCGTCTATTTGGTAAGCCTTCGTTTGGGAAGCCGCATTGTGTTCAAACGTTTAGTGGTCACACGCTAAATGGCTGCAAAATCTCAAATCAACTAAAAAGAAGAAAACCTCGCCTGCCTGCACCAACTACTTGGTCGAACGACCCAGCCAATGCGAAGACCGATACAACTGCTCGCTGACCCAAACCACCGATGGGGAAAGTACCAACAGGAAAATGAGTATCTGTAGCCACGGCCCTAGTTGAAAGGCCAGTCGGAAAGAAGCTTCCAGTTGGCCGAAGAAACCGACTGCGAGCACAATCGCTCCAACAGCCATGCCGTAGATGGCTTGAATCCGCTCTGCCTGCCGTGGTTCTTTCTCGATGGTGTACTCCAACAGAATGAACAAAATCAGTACAACGGCCATGATGTAAATGGCGGGTGTGACGCCTTCGATGAAGTTAATGTAAAGGTCGCTATAGGCACGCATTAAGATCCAGGGCGTAATCAATGCAACGGGCGTAAGCAGGCCCGTGGAACTCACCGCTTCCCCAGAGAGTCTGCGATGTACCGCCAGCAGCAATACAGAAATAAATACGTAGGCCACCGTTGCCACGGCCGCAAGTGTTTCTACGAATGCCACTAGGTTGTAGGCGGATGTGAACGGATATTGCGCACAATTCTCCTGATGGCGTGCGGTAATCTCACGGTAGGTGGCTTTAATGGCGTGCGTATCCGCTGGTTGCAAACGGCACGTTGGGTTGCCGAGCAAGTGGCAATAGTACAGCACCCGCAGAGAATCCAGTTGTTGCACATCGTGCTTCACAATCGGATCATGGAATACAAACACATCCTGCGGCAGGAGATAGGCGCCCATTTGTCCGCATCGCCAGTCACGGTCGTTCCAAAACGTGCCCACCATGCCGGCCACCACGATTAGTCCGGCGAACGGTAAAACCAGTCGCCTCGGCAAAGTCGGCCACGTACGCACATAAGCAGCTAGCCGTGCCGGTGGTGTTCGTCTGAGCAGCAATACCACCGCGATGGGTAAGATCACGATATGGAAAAGCACTTTGGCCGGATCATGCAAGCAATAGTGCAGGCCGCGGCTCCAGCCCATGATCACGATTCGCAGGACTGCATCTGCCAAACCCAAACACAGCAGCACTAGAAACGCCAGCCACTCAATCCGCGTCCAATTCGGAAAAAGTTTCTTCCCGCCAAAAGCCATCGAATAAAAGTACTTTGAAAAAACCGATTTCGAAATGGTCTCGCGATCCGAATACAACTCACTGGATCCTCTTACAAACCAGTACGTGCCGGGTACGTGGCCCCGTGCAAGCCACCACGTACCAGTCGCCTCCGTCCGACAGGCCAAGTTTCTTTTTCAGTACTTCGGCCGGTTCGGGAAAGTTGCGTGCAACCACATGGCCTTGTTGCCCCCGGATGTCCTCAGGGCGTAAATCTGTTACCTGAAACACCCGCCCGGGAAATTCCGGTAACAGTTTAGTGCTTGTGTACAGATGTGTATTGGCGTGTAACTTACTCAGCTGAAACTGTTGAGCGACTAGTTTGAATGCTCCTGCCTTCAGGATGGCCGCTCCGGGTTCGTACAAAAAAGCATCTGGTTCCGAAATGGGGGCATTGGCTGCCTCCTCCTCTTCGAGGTGAAAAGGAAAAACATCTTTGCCCTGGAGTTCCACGGCTTCCACCTTTACCTTTCCCCGATAGGTCGAGTCGCATACAAAGAGCAGTTCTTTGCATTCGTTATCGTGGGCTACCACATGCACAGCTCTCACATTTGGTAACAACCGTAGCGCTTTTGTTATGTCCAGCAGGGGTGACGTTTTGAGAAGCACACAGGCTGTCTTTTCAAAAATCTGCGGTAGCAACGCCACAATATCCGGCTGGTAGTCCGTTAACTCTACCAGCTTTCGCCCTTCAGCACGGCGCGAAGGATCCAGATACACAAAGGAAAGCGAGGCTGGGAGTTCTGCCAGGCTTTCTGGCAGCGGCTGGCTTCGATATTGAATATTAATTCGCCCGAGTTGTCGGTGATTATGACGGGCCAATTCCATCAAACTCTCGTTCGGATCGAAATAGTAAAACCGCGCGCACAGCGTGGATAGAGAAAATGTATCCACACCCCAGCCTCCACACAAATCGGCACCAGCGGTTGCTTGTCCGCCCATAAGTTTCCGGAGTAATTCAACTTTGTATTGGGCCGTAGCCTCGGAAGAAGTTTGCTCCAGGTTGAGTCGTGGTGGATACACGATGCCGCGAGTTTGGTAAAACGTAGGCAGTTTTGTTTTGGCTTTACGTCTGCCAATTACCTGCTCGGCCAACTGGGCGGCAGGCACTCCTGCTTCGGAGTGGCCGCGAAGCAGCCATTTTGTTTCATCGTGCTGCTCGTTCGCGAACAGAAAATCTTGTACTGGCTCGCTGGCGATTTGTTCGATTCGCTTTGGCTCCATACCTGCAAAGTTGCAACTTCGCAGCTATTTTAATTTACTGCATGCGTAAATCGCCCCTGTTTGTTCTGTTTATCACGATCTTCATCGACCTGCTCGGGTTTGGGATCATCATTCCCATTCTACCCATCTTCACCAAAGAATTGGGTGCGGCCGATTGGCAGGTAGGTTTGATTGCCGCGATTTATCCCATCATGAACTTTTTGTTCGCGCCTTTCTGGGGCACGCTCAGCGATCGGCATGGGCGGAGACCTGTTATTCTCATTAGTGTGTTGATTACGTGCGTGGCCTACCTTGTTTTCTCACAAGCAACCGTGCTGTGGGTGTTGTTTCTCTCGCGGCTGCTCTCTGGCATCGGCTCTGCCAACATTTCGGTAGCGCAAGCCTACATCGCAGATGTCACCTCACCGGCAGAGCGAGCCAAGTCGATGGGCTTACTCGGTGCTGCCTTTGGTCTTGGTTTTGTTTTTGGCCCCACACTGGGTGGTTTTCTAAAAAGCATTTCCGCGCCTGGTCATGTAGATGGCGTGGGCTATGTAGCGGCCCTGCTATGTTTTGGCAATCTGGTAGCGGCGTATTTTTTCTTGCCGGAGTCCCTAAAGGAAAAAAAGACGAATGCACCCTTTAACTTCCGTGTGGTGACAGGTATCGTAAACGAGTTACGCAAACCCACCATTCGCGAACTCATGTGGATCAACTTCATTTTTATCGTGGCCTTTATGCTGATGCAGATGGCCGCCTCGCTCATGTGGAAAGAAGTGAACGGCATGAATGAAAAACAAATTGGCTATTTGATGGGCTATGTGGGGGTGGCCACGGTGATTGTGCAAGGTGTTTTAGTGGGCAGGATGGTGAAGCGAGTGGGCGAAGAGCGCTTGTTACTCGCAGGCACCTTGTTTACCATGCTGGGATTGGCGTTAATGCCCGTGGGAGATATCGCCTGGTTCTTATTGTTTCAACTATTGGGCTTGCTTTGTTTGGCGTTGGCCAATGGCTGCATTACGCCCAGTATTTCTTCGCTGCTATCGAAGTATGCGCGCCCCGATCAGGTAGGGCATACGTTGGGCGTAAACCAATCGTTTGGGTCGTTAGCGCGAGCGGCCGGCATGGCGCTAAGCGGCTTTTTGTACGGCATTCATTTCCGCATTCCCTTTGTTGCCGGTGTCGTGCTGATGGCGGTGGCTTCAGTGGTTGCTTTGTGGTTTCGCAAAGGCAACACAAACGCTTGAATGCTTACTCCTCAGCCCGGTTTTTCCAAACACTTAACAACTGATAGGCGCCTGCAATAACAATTTGCGCAGGCGGGGTGCTCTCAAAGCTTACTTCACAAAAACCATCCAGGCACTCGCCTTTTTTAACCTCCCTCGGAATGTACGTGCCGGTTTGGGTTTGTGGAAGAAACACGTAGTCCTTGCCTTCGAAGTATACAAAGGCCGTTTCGGGTAATGCGTCTACAGCCCGGTTTGCGGTTTCAATGCGTGCCGTAAAAAACAAGCCGGGTATTAAGGTTGGATCTTCGCGGTCCAGATGGGCGTGTACGCGGATGGTGCGGTCTTCCGAAATCTCCTTGCCAATGAGATAAACTTTCGCAGTTCGTTCCCGGCTTTCATTCGACAGCTGTATAAACAGCGGTTGTCCCACGCGCAAGGCGGGCAGGTCGCGTTCGTAGACATAAACCTCGGCGTGCAGGTGATCGGTGTTGACGATGCGAAACATCACATCTGTAGCAGTTACGTACTTACCGATGTTTACATTTACCTGAGTAACGTATCCACCAATGGGCGCCTTGATTTCGATGGCCGATTGGATCGGGCCAATCAAAACTTTCTCGGGCTGTAAGCCAATCAGCTTCAGCCGCGCGGCTAATCCTTCGCATTGGGCCTGGGTGCTCCGAAAGGCCGATTCCGCCTCCTGTAAACGCTGGCGTGCGCCAATGTTCTCTTTGGCCAACTCTTGTTGGCGTTCGAACTCTTGTCGCAACAAGATCAAGTGGCTATTCGCTTCCTGATAGTCTTGTTGGAGTTGAATGTAGTTGGCATCCTCCATCACCGCCAGCACATCACCGGGTTTAACGGTCATACCTTGCAGCAGCCGGGTGCTTTTTACAAATCCACCCAGCGGGGCTGAAATGGAAACTACGTTTTGAGGCGGGGCATCCAACATGCCCGAGGCACGCACTTCCTGACTGATCGCTCGGGTTTGAACGGCTCCAACAGTGAGTTGAATAGCTGCTTGTTGTGCATCCGTTAGCACGATTTCCTCTTGCTGAGTTGAAGGCGTATCGGGGGCAGCTTCGGGTTTGGAGCTACAAGCCGCCATCGAAATAAATAAGGCATAAACCCCTTGCCGGCAGTGTGCTTGAACGGAGGAGAAAAGCGTTTGAGAAAATCTAAAGTACCGCATGGTTGAAAATCAATGTGGGTCAGTTTTTTTTTCAAAATAGGTATATAAAACAGGAAGCACGACTAGCGTGAGCAGGGTAGCCGATATCAATCCGCCAATCACCACCGTGGCCAAGGGCCGTTGTACCTCCGCTCCGGAAGTTTCGGAAAGTGCCATTGGCAAAAACCCAAGCGAAGCTACGAGCGCGGTCATGAGCACAGGCCGCAGGCGTAGGGCAGTTCCCTGTCGAACAATGTCAAAAACATCTGTAACTCCGGCTTGCTTCAGGCGATTGAACTCTGCGATCAGCACAATCCCATTCAGTACCGCAACGCCAAAGAGTGCAATAAAGCCCACACCGGCCGAAATACTAAACGGCATATCGCGAATCCACAACGCAAATACACCCCCGATGGCGGAAAGCGGAATGGCTGTGTAGATTAAAAGTCCTTGGCGCAGGGAATGGAAGGTAAAAAACAGCAACAAGAAAATCAGTGCCAAGGCCACCGGCACCGCCACCATTAAGCGTTGTTTAGCTTCTTCCAGATTTTTGAAAGAGCCCCCGAACGTAATGTAGTAACCCGGCTCCATGCGCAACTCGTTGCGCAGCTTTGCCTGAATTTCCGTAACGATGTTCTGCACATCGCGGCCGCGCACGTTAAAGCCCACCACCACTCTGCGTTTGGCGTCATCACGCTGAATCTGGTTGGGGCCTTCCTCTAACACAATCTCCGCTAACTGATGAAGCGGGATTTGTTGTCCATTGGGCGCCGCCACATACAATTGCCGCACCTGTTCGATGTTCTTGCGTTGCTCCCCGGCGAGGCGTACCACGAGATCAAATCGTTTTTCGTTTTCAAAAACCTGACCCGCCAGCGCACCAGAAAACGCGGCGTTGATGGTTTGGTTAATTTTCTCCACCGAAAGGCCAAAGCGGGCGATGCGATCGCGATGGTAACGCACTACAATTTGGCGCAGGCCACCAATTGGTTCCACAAACACATCCACGGCACCGGGCACCGAGTTGGCGATGCGACCAAGTTGATCGGCATACTCAGCCAGCAGGTTGAGATCTTCTCCGTAGATTTTTACCACTACGTCCTGGCGGGCACCGGTCATCAATTCGTTAAAGCGCATCTGAATCGGTTGTTGAAATCCGAACGAAACCCCGGGCACTTTCTCCTCCAGCACAGCTTGCATTTTTTCGGCTAACTCATCGCGTGAGGTGGCGGACGTCCACTGCTTCCGTTCTTTTAACACCACCATCAAGTCGCTGGCTTCAATACTCATGGGGTCGGTAGGAATCTCCGAGGTTCCCGTTTTGGTCACTACTTCCTTCACTTCCGGAAAGTGATCGAGCAGCACCCGGGCTGCTTGCTGGGTAGCAGCCACGCTTTGTGAAAGTGAGCTGCCGGTAATAACGCGGGTATCCACCGCAAAATCCCCTTCATCCAGCGTGGGAATGAATTCTCCACCCAGTGATAAAAACACCAATACACTTGCCACAAACATGAGCACAGCGGCGGCCACCACCTTAACCCGATGCTGCAAGGCCCGCGCCACGGTAGGCTCGTACAGGTTGTGCAGCAATTCCATGAAGCGGTCGGAAATGTTTCGCTTGTGCCCGGTCTTCTTGCTCAATAACACCGAAGAAATCATTGGGACGTAGGTGAGTGACAACAACAATGCTCCGATGATGGCAAACGCTACTGTCTGCGCCATGGGTTTGAACATCTTGCCCTCGATACCCACCAGCGATAGAATGGGCAAGTACACAATTAAGATGATGATTTGGCCAAAGGCGGCAGAACGCATCATTTTATTGGCGGCCTGCTTTACTTCCTCGTCCATTTCTTCCTGAGTAAGACGCGTTACCATCCGG
>JBIIVI010000026.1:0-20235 GCA_044339555.1 Cyclobacteriaceae bacterium
CATACCCGTGCTGCACTTCTTCACTGGCTCGCACAGCGATTATCACAAACCAAGCGATGACATCGAAAAAATTAACCTGGAGGGAGAAGTGGCGGTGCTAAACATCATCGTAAAAGTGATCGAAGAACTGGATGGCCAGCCGAAGCTCGCTTTCCTGAAAACCAAAAGTAAAGCCATGGGCAGTGCACGCGCCTTTAAGGTAACCATGGGCGTGATGCCCAGTTACACGGCCAACGAAGAAGGATTACTTGTGGACGGGGTGACCGACGGCAAGCCGGCGCAAAAAGCAGGTATCGAAGCGGGCGATGTTATCCTACAGATGGGTGACCTTCCCATCAAAGACATCAGCGGCTACATGGGTGCCCTCGGCAAGTTCGAGAAAGGGCAAACGATCCCGGTTAAGGTAAAGCGCAAGGGAGAAATCAAAACGGTGTCCGTCACTTTTTAATTTCGATTCTTCGATCCGATAGTTGTAGCAACCACTGGCAAGTTGTACTTTCGAAAGTACCAAACCTGTCGGAAGAAGATTGAAAGTTGCTGCGCTATTCGTGTTAGTGTTTGTCTGCCTAACGCTATCAGGACAAACGATCTATAAAGACATCGCTAGCTTCCAGCGCCAGGTTGCGCTGGCCGCTACCGACTCGGCCCGCTGTGCCGCCTACATTCAGTTGGCAAACGCCTACATCGAAGCCAACGAAATCGACAGTTGCCGCCAATTCGCGTTGCAAGCCAGCGAGTTGGCATCGCAAAAAAACCTACCGCTGTTGAAAGGCTGGGCTGACTTCCTCCTCGGGGCCCACTACTATTACGAAGGGAACTTCGACCGGGGCATTTACGTAGAGCAGCTTGTTATCCAGGATGCGGAACGATTAAATGCACCGCTGCTGCGTGCAAACGCACAAAAGATGGTGGCTTGGATGTACACGGAAATGGGGCGCGAGAACGAGGCACTCGATCTTTTTTTCGAGGCCATGCCCGTGTTTAAGGAGCTGCGCTGGAGCGATTTACAGATGAATGTCGGCATCGGCTACTATGGCATCGCCACCTGTTACTACTATTTGGGTGACTACGTAAAAGCACGTGCCTTTTACGATTCTGCCATTGTAGCTGAGCCGCCCCTGGACGAACGGGAAATGGCATTGGCATTGTCGGACAGGGCTGCAGTAATGCGCGATCATTTTGATAACCCCCGGCAGGCGTTGATTGACAACGAACGGGCCTTGGCCATTATTCAACGGCTTGAACGCCATAGGGATGCGCAAGCGTATGTGCAATCCGAACTGGCGCTCACCTACGGGAAATTAGGCAACAACGCGGAGGCACTCCTGTGGGCGAATAGGGCTTATCAACACTATCAGCAGATTCCTTTTCTAAAACGCTACGTGTCTGTCTATTCGGCGTTGGCAGAAACGTTCTTTCTGGTGGGCGATCACCGCCAGGCCTTTTTGGTGGAACGTGAGACCCGTGCGTTGGAAGACTCGATCTATAAATGGCGAAAACTACAGGTAATTGAAGAAATGCGCACCCGATACGAAACGGATAAAATGAATGAGGAGATCAACTCTCTGAACCTTTTACGCATCGCCCAGGAATCCATGATTATCCGTAACAAAAGTGCCGTGGTACTTTTAATTAGTTTTGTGTTCGTATTGTTGGCGCTGGCCTTCATTTTCCACCGAAAGCGGGAGTATTATCACAAAAGAATCCGCGAATTGGAAAGCGCTGAAAAGGTGCGCCTCGAGAAGGAACGCATCTCTAAAGACCTGCACGACAGCCTGGGCTCAAAGCTCAGTACCATCTCGTTTGGGTTGCAACGGGCGGCCCGCGAAACCAACCACGGCCCGTTGCAGTTCATCCAAATCCTGATTGACGGAGTAACCAGCGAACTCCGCGACTTCATTTGGGCCAACAGCAAAGCCGCGCTTACCATCACTGAACTGGAACAGCGAATCACCAACTTGTTTTGGCAGGTGCGTCAAACCGATCATCCGATCGAATTGAGTTTGCACGTACAGGAAAACATTGGCAACGAAGTGCTTTCGCCCGAAGTAGCGGTGCACCTGTTCCGGATCGTGCAAGAGTCAGTGCAAAACGTACTCAAACACGCTCAAGCCACCAAGCTGGCCATCCAGATCCGCTATGTAAACAAACAAGTCCATCTCGATGTGCAAGACGATGGTATAGGATTTCAATGGCCACTGCCTGAATCCAACGACCATTTTGGTCTTTCCAACATGAAACGGAGGGCCATGCAACTGAACGGCCAGTTTGAATTAAAAACGGCCCCCCAGGCGGGCACCCTCATTGCAGTGACCGTACCCAACCGAATTGACTAAAGCCAGTCCTTGGTTTTGTTCAGGGCTTCTACCCTGTTTTTTACATGTAGTTTTTTGAAGATGTTCGAGATGTGCTTCTTCACAGTTTCGGGGCTAAGACTTAGTTGATCAGCAATTCCAACTGATGTGTAGCCCTTGCCAACAAGGCGCAGCAACTCCGCTTCGCGTGGGGTAAGTTGAAATGGCCCTGCCTCTACCACTGGGCGCACGGGCATACTTCCGGCGAAAAATTGGATGGCCTTAATGGCAATGGCGGGCGAGATAAACGCGCCACCACGGTAAACATCGAGCAACACCTTGCGGATAGAATCCAGCTTTTCGTTTTTCAACACATAGCCGATCGCACCTGCCTTAAATGCATCAAATACCATCTCGCTATCCTCCGCCATGGTAAACATCACAATGCGGATGTCCGGATACCGTTCGTGCACCTGGTTGGTGGTGCGAATGCCCTCATCTACAGTTGCCATAGAAATGTCCATTAACACCACATTCGGAACGATCGGCAACTTAGCCAACTGATCCAGGAAGCTCTGCCCCGAGTGGGCCAAAACAACGGAATCAAACTCTGGAAATTCCAATAGCTCACGCTTCAGTGTCTTGGCAAGCGCCGCATCGTCATCTACAATGGCTACATGTATGTGCACGCGGGAAAGGTAGGAGAACAATGAAGGTATGTCAATTACCCAAAAGTTGTATTTTTTGCCGCTACCAGAACGGCAAGAAGACGGGGCAGACCGGAATACTCCGGCCTACCCACAGCCAACTTTATTTGCTAAACGTAAACACATGCTGCCCGGCCACGGACTCGGTGCGCCCACCACCCAGTGTCGCCCTCGTCCACGTAAGTGCCGCCACCAGCTTGTTGGTGGTAAGTTCGTTCACCGAAATCGTCAGCCCATCGGAGCGCGTGATGGTTTTTGCCGTCTCATCTGCAAAGCGCCACGTGCCGCTCGCCGGCCAAACTACTCCACCATTGGTAGCGGTTAAGTTCGAACCGTTGAACGTGATACGCACATCTTTATACACACTCGTGCGATCGTTACCATCTACAGTTACGTTTTGTACCGTCCATGTGCCCGCGAGTAGCTTCGTGGCTTTCTCTACTTCTGTTTCCTCGGGCGTGGGTGGATCTCCGCCACAACTGGCGATAAACAGCAACGCGCTCAGAACGGCAACTGCGGCAACCAATTTTTTTGCTTGTGTCAATTTCATAACGTTAGGATTCTTCGTTTCCACTATTCTTTCACCATTTTTACCTGCTCGCGGCGACTACCTTGTATAGCCTGGATCACGTACGCCCCATTGGCAAAATCGGCGATGCTTACCTCCACTACTTCGCCACCGCGGCCGGTTTGCTGTTTCAATACCTTGCCTTGGTAGTCAATCAACTGGACTTGTACTGCTTGCCCACGGGGCAAAAGACTGCAGCGAAACAAACACGTTGGTATGGGCTGGGTTTGGATAGATGTGAAGAGGTTGACTGGTTAGGCTAATGTCGCCCGTGACGATGATCGCCTGCGCATTCGAAAGCTCGCTCGCGCAGGTCTCTATAGTAGACCGTACGGTGTATACTCCCGCTTGGGTAACCGTGAGGGTGGCACTGGTTGCTCCGGAAATGGAAGTGCCGTTCAAGAACCACTGGTTCCCCGCTGTAGCACTGCTGGTTAAAGCCGGTGTTTCTGTGTTGGCATTCGTAAGTGTTATAGTGGGTTTGGCGGGCCGGATACAGAACGTTCGGGCAACAGTTACCGCGGAATTAAAGCTCGGATTTCCCGGCTGCGCTGCCTCTACCGATTCGCGTCCTGGTTTTACAATCGTGGCGATGCCATTGGCAATCGTTATTTTATCGGAGCCTGTGGCATACGTAACTGCCAGACCAGATGAAGCCGTAGCCCCCAACGCAAACGGTGCATCGCCCACGGTCTTGTCCGCAATATCGGGGAAGTTGATGGTTTGATCTTGCTTCGCCAACGTAGTTACGTCTATCACGTTGGAGTTTGCCGAGGTACCATTGGCATTCACAACGCGCACCCGGTATTTGTAAGTTGTGGAAAATGTCAGACCGGTTACGGCATCATTTGTACCGGACACAGTCTTGTCACTGAATCCGGCCACAAACGTTGAAAAGTTGTCTGCACTCACATCCAGGCGATAGCTTGTAGCACCCGTTACCGGATTCCAGTTCGCGGTAAATCCGGTCTGCGAAATCGAGGTGGCGGCCGTAGCTATTGTTGGTGCCGTAGCCAGCGTGCTAACGTCAACGATATTGGAATTTCCCGAAAGTCCGCTGCTGTTAACCGCGCGTACCCGATACCTGTAAGCGGTACCTTGTGTCAAGCCGGTTACCGCATCACTGGTGCCTGTTACGACCTTATCGTTATAGCCCGAAACTAATGAAGCAAAGTTATCTGCACTTACGTCTAACCGATATGCGGTGGCACTGGGTACCGCGTTCCAGTTTGCCGTGAAGCCCGAGGCTGACACGTTGCTCGCTGCAACTGCCACCGGAGGTGCCGGCAAGGTCAGGACATCAATGATATTTGAATTCCCGGAGGTCCCGTTCACATTAACGGCACGTATCCGGTATTTGTAGGCAGTGCCAGCCGAAAGTCCGCCTACCACATCACTCGTTGTTGTTACGGTTTTGTTGTTGAATCCCGTTACAAACGATGTAAAGTTATCGGAAGAAACATCCAACTGGTAGCTGGCTGCTCCCACTACAGATGCCCAATTGGCCGTGAAGCCGCTTATAGAAACCGCAGTCGCGGGGGCTGCCACGGGTGCTCCTGGAGGATCGTTGGACAACGTCTGCACCGTGATCGTATTGGATACAGGAGAATTTCCAAGCGAACTGGTTCCGATGACTCGATATCTATAGGTCGTGTTAATCACCAGCCCACTAACGGTCTCAGAAGTTCCCGAAACCACGCGCAAATTGTAACCAGGAAGCAACGTCACAAAATCATCGGCCGAAACGCTCAACAAATAACCGGTTGCCCCTACAAGCGTATTCCAATTCGCCGTAAAGCTTGTCTGTAAGATGTTTGAAGCTGCAACGGCCGTAGGCGCGGATAATGCTGAGCCCAATGTTGAAACGTCAATCACGTTAGAGCTAGGTGAGGCCCCGGCGGCATTCACCGCTCTGACTCGATACTTGTAAGCAGTAGTTGGGTTCAGGCCCACCAACGGTTCGGATGTTAATGTAACGGTCTTACCATTGTAGCCGGTTATGAAGGTTACAAAGGAATCAGAAGAAACATCGAGTTGATAACTGGTAGCGCCGGTTACAGCACTCCAATTGGCTGTGAACGCACTACTTGTAACACCTGTGGCTGCGCCAGCTACGGGGGCAGCAGGCAACGTGGCACCCGTGACCACATTAATACTATTCGAAAATGCTGAGGTGCCGCCCGCGTTTACCGCCCGGATTCGATACTGATAACCAGTGTTTGCCACCAGGCCCGTAACCGTTTCGGTGGTGCTCGTAACTGACTTGGCTGAATAGCCCGTCACAAACGTCAAAAAGTTGTTGGTACTGATATCGATCAGGTAACTTGTCGCTCCCGTTGCTGCATTCCAGTTTGCCGCAAAGCCTGTTTGTGTAATTGCCGTGGCAGCTGATGCAACCGGCACTGCCGGGGCTGGCACTGCGGCGGTTACGTTGATTATGTTCGAGTTACCCGAAGAACCAGAAGCATTTATCGCGCGAACACGGTATTGATAAGCAATCGAAGGAGAAAGTCCACCAACCACATCAGAAGTTGTGGCCACGTCTTTCCCGGCAAACCCGGAAACGAACGACTGAAAATTATCGGTACTAACATCTAAACGGTAACCAGTAGCTCCGCCCACCGAAGACCAGTTTGCTGTAAAAGAATTTGCGGAAACGCCCGAGGCTGCGTTGGCCGTTGGAGCAGCCAATGGCGCTGCTGTTGTTACAGCGGTAATCACATTTGAGCTGCCAGATGTTCCAGCTGCATTCGCAGCCCGCAACCGATAATAGTAGGTGGTTGACGGTGTTAATCCATTTACGCCAAAGCTTGTACCGTTTACTGTCCGATCTTGGTATCCTGCCAAAAATGAACTGAAGGTATTGGAAGTGGAAACGTCCAGCCGGTAATTGGAGGCAACTGCTACAGCCGACCAATTGGCCGTAAACGCGTTAGAGGTAATGCTGGTCGCGGCATTGGCTGTTGGCGCAGTTGGAACTGAAGCCTGAACAGAGTACTTGGCCAAAAACGCCTCGGTTCCGCCATTTGATGATCGACTCACTGATCCCGAGTAGGCGTCAAAGTTTACCGTGTTTTGGTAACTGCCTCCTATGTAAACGCCATCGGAGGCCAGCCACAATCCGCCCCGGATCACTTCGACTCCGCTGGCACCAAATGTTTTGGCAAAAACAAAACTTCCATCTAAGGTGTAGCTGGCCAGGAACGCGTCTTGGTTAAAGGATGTTCGATTCGCCTCTGAGAAGTTGGGATCGAAATCGGCCGACCACGCGGCACTGCCTGCAACAAACAAACCGGAAGCATTTGCCACCACTTTACGGGGTAACATAAAAGATGTTGTGGGCATCGACTTGGCAAAGACGTAAGCACCAGTTGCCTGCGTATGCTTGGCTATGAACCCATCATCGGTGAATGAACGATAAGAGGTTAGTGACTGATTTCCGGCATCTGGATCAAAATCCACAGTTGCAGAAAAACTGCCCACCAGATAAACATGGTTGGCATCAGAGGCCAAGCCAAAACCAAAAACATCACCTAAGACCGCCTTTGACCATGTGTGAGCACCGTCAACCGGATTAAATCTCGAAAAGAAGGCTCCCCCACCTGCAGGAATATTAGTTCCAGCACCAGTATCAAGGTCTGCTCCCTGCGAGAAAATCCCTGAAACAAATAACGCACCGCCCGATAGCACAAATGAATAACCCCGATCCAGCCCTGTTCCGCCAAATGTGTTGACCCATCCAAATGCTCCATTCGCGGCGCTGTACCGTGCAATGAATGCGTCCTCGCCACCCGAAGAGGTTCTGTTCTGAACACCCGTTCCGGGATCAAAATCTACTGTGTTAAAAAATGAACCAGTTAATTAAATGTTGGTACCATCGCTTATCAGCGGACTGCCCGTGATCACCGACACATCTCCCAATGGCACAGCCCAGATCAGCGATCCATCCACCAACGAATACTTCGCTAAAAAGGCATTCTCAGTGATACCTGTTCCAGAGAGTGTGGTTACACCGGAATTTGGATCTACATCTAGTCCGGGTGCTGTGAAAAAACCGTACACATACACACCGGTAGCATCCGTGGCTACCGCCCAAATCTCCTCGTTCTGTGCACTCCCCAACGATTTTGCCCATTGCACCACACCACTTGAGTTATACTTCGCAAAAAAGGCGTCTTGCCCGCCTGCGTTGCTCAGGTTGGTGGATCCAATTGTTATCGAGCCACCAAAATACCCAACTCCATACACATTACCCGAGGCATCGGTAGTGACGGCGGTGGTTTGTTCACTCCCTGCACTGCCAAATGTGCTTGCCCAAAGGTTATTGGACTGCTCGATCGGATTCGGATCGGTTGTAAATGAAATCACGTTTGAATTGGCCGAGAGCAGTCCGCCTGCTGCTTGGGCCCGAATTCGAACGAAGTAGGTAGTAGATGGAGCTAACCCAAAATAGTCAAACTCAATCACTGCAGTGGTGGGGGTTACACGCGCTTCCGTGTTATCAAAAACCCGATTAACAAACGAGTTGTCGGACGCTACATCAATTCGGTACGAGTTAACATCCGCCACCCCATTCCAACGTGCCAGAAACCCACGATTACTAACAAACGAAGCCGGAAGCAGCACGGGGGCCGTTGGGGCTGGCGGTGAAACGGTTTGATATTTTGCGATAAATCCACCAGAAACACCCGTTGCTGTACGATTCAACACGTTTGTATACGGATCGAAGTTAACAGTACCGGCAAAAAAACCGCCCACGTACAGGCCATCGTTTGCCAATGCCATGCTACCTCGCATTTGATCAAAGCCGCCGCCGCCAATGTTCTTCGCCCATTGAAACGCTCCGTTGGCACTGTTATAACGAGCGACAAAAACATCTCCCCAAAGTCCGGTGCGGTTGGCTTCTCCAGGACCCGGATCGAAATCCGCCAGCCATGCAAAATTACCACCTACATAAACGCCTGTTTGATCTGCAATGACACGAGTTGGACTCATATAATCATTCGAGTTCAACCCATTGGCCCAAGCCAAGCTACCATTGGTGAGCAGGTATTTTGCAACAAATCCACCCCTGATCGAAAGGACATTCGCTCCGGCATCGGGATCGAGATCGGCCGAACCGGCCATCCCACCGACCAGATAGACGTGCGTAATGTCGCGTGCGAGATCGTATCCCTCTATGTAGCCGGTACTCGTAAAGCTTTTTGCGTCGGTAAGTGCACCTGTAGCCCCAGAAAAACGATTCAAATAGGTGCCTCGGCCGGCCACGTTTATGGTGCCAGCACCGGGATCCAAGTCAATATCACCGTAGAACCAACCGGTTGCATAGAGGCTACCTCCATCTACCAACACAGCAGTTCCCGAATCCCAGTTGGAACTTCCCATTCGGTTTGCCCAGGCAAAATTTCCGTTGGCTCCATCGTATCGAGCAACAAAGATATCAGGGCCACCTTGGGCTGTAAGATTGGTAGTGCCAGCTCCGGGATCGAAATCATTTGTGCCGGTAAACATACCGGTGATAAAAACACTTGTGCTACCATCGCCTGGGGTTGTGTAGGCTGCAAGTGCCCGGGTTTGAAATTGCGGCCACGCATCGCCAAGACTCTTCGCCCAAACGAAGGCACCATCGGAAGCGTTGTAGCGAGCAACAAAGCCATCATCCAGATTTGTTAGTTGAGGGTTATTGGAGGCGCCTCGCGTTGAAACCAATGTAACCCCGGCATTGGGATCGAAGTCGACTGTTTCGTCAAAAACTCCACTTATGTAAACCGCGCCGGCTTCCACCGCAATCTGCCACCCTTCATCCACACCTACCCCGCCAATTGATTTCGCCCACTGCACCACCCCGGCGGAGTTGTATTTTGCAAAATAGATATCGGCACTGCCTTGAGATGTTAAGACAGTTGAACCCAGCGTGATGCTCCCGCCAAACTTACCAACCGCGTACACATTACCTTCAGGATCCGTAGCGAGCCCATTCACAAACGTTTCATTCCCCGAGGAGCCAAATGTATTTACCCAAACGTTAGGAGAAACCATGGCCGGATGCGCCGTGGTGCTTACCGTCAACACGTCCGAGTTACCAGAAACACCAGTTGGATACACCGCTCGCAGACGAAGGTAGTATACAGTACTTGGCGCCAAACCCAACACACTCCAACCTGCCCTTCCTACGATCGGATTTGAGAAATTGACGAGTGCATTTTGCCAGCCTGTTACAAATGTTGCAAAGGTGCTAGACGTAGACACATCTAACCTGTAATCTTTTACCAGCGGAATGCCATCCCACGACAGATCAAAACCTGTGTTGGCTACGAACCGGGCTTGGAGACCGGTTGGCACTGACAGCGAACCACCCGATACTGGCAAATTTACGGTGGTTATTCCAGCAGAAGCGATGGTAATGTTACCAGTGTGGGGTCCTGTAGTAGACGGGTTATAGCGTGCGAAAAGTTGTTGATTTGCCGATCCGTTCGTAGGTATTGCTTGCACCGATGACGAAAAGGTAGTGCCATCCAACGATACTTGAAACTGCGCTGGCGCGGTAACGGTGACGTTGGCGGTAAGTGCCAGACCAGACACCCGGAAGGCCTGATTAGGAGAAGGAGTACCCACGCTGGTGGTAACAAAATCATCGAACGCCGCGAATACGGTAAGTGACGGTGCTGCGACTGTACTTCCACCAGAAACCGCCACATTCACAGTCGCAAAGGAAGGGTGACTGACAGCCACATTTCCCGTATGTGTTCCCGCTGCTGCCGGCGCATACCGAACAAGAACGGCTGCACCAACAACTCCGGAAACGGGTGTTACTGTCACAGAACTGCCGAACGGCCCGGCTGCTAAATTCGCTACCTGGAACTGGGCTGGCGCAGTAACCGTAAAGGAATTTGTGCCGAGATTTACCCCAGAAATGTTGAAACTGCGAGTAGCTGAGGGTATCCCCACAATGGCGGTAAAATCGGGAAGCGCAACCGGAGCAACCGTACGAGTTGAAGCCGCGCTCGCGATAATCGAAATTCCATAATCTTCGGTTTCGCCGAATGCAAAGGTGCCACATGCCGTGACGCTAGCCGGATCAGTGGTCTCTTCGAGTACGAGCCTCATCCGGGTAGTCAGGCCCACCACTGCATTGGCGGGTGCCGTGATGGGAACGGTAACTTCTTGCGTGCCGTTGACGACTGCGGACGCCCCGATAAACTCACCGGCATCATCAAAATCAAAATCTCCGTTCCAGTCGATGAAGACTTTACCAATCTTATTAAAATTTCCACCACACGTACCAGCGGTAATCGTGGCCGTAAGGGTTTGCCCTGGCGAAATGAATGCCACCTGATTCGTATAATCGTTGTAAGTACCGCACCGGTCGGAGGTATCATTATTTATTGAACCAAAAACCACCTTATCAATTCGGCTGTCTTCGATATTGGTAGCGCCTGATACACAATATGGAGACACCGAAAATGAATCGCTTGATTCGCCAATACCAAAGGAATTGGTGATTAACAGCGGGCCGGACACCGCGCCCGAAGGTACATTCACGGTAATGGTGGTACCTGTATTGGTCAAAACCGGTGAGCTAACCGTGCCGAACTTAACTGCGGTTGCCGCCGCTAAGTTAATGCCGGTAATTGTTACGGTTGTTCCTACTCCACCACTGATTGGGGAAAAAGAGCTTATTTTTGGTACAGGCACCGCCGGGCAGAAAGCTGCGTATTCCCAGGCGGTTCCACTGTTCGGTGCGGTCATGCGTATCACGCAGAAATTTGGTTTGCTTGGGTTGTAGACGTAATTGAAGGAAAGCGTGGAGCTTCCGCTTACCAAGCCATTGGTACTTGCCACCAAAACATTGTCGTAAAATACATCCATCTGGTCGGGTATGGAAAACATCTGATAGTTGATATTGACCTGACCCGCCCCATTGCCCAGTATGTGTGTTGTAAACGTAGTGCCTTGTCCCCCGGAGGCCTGTGTTACGCCGCAATCAACCACCCCGTTGATGTTAAAATCCGTAGTGCCTGTGCAGCCATTCGCATCGCGTGCAATAACGTTGTAAGTTCCTGCAGTGAGGGTGAAGTTGGTAGCCGGCAAAAAGTTCGAGCCATCGATGGAGAAAACGTAGGGAGCCTGGCCACCGGATGCGGCAAACGTAAAGTTCGTCTTATTGCTACTGGTAATCGAAACTGCGATTGCTGGACAGGCTTGAAGAGTAGTTGCGCTGATGACATTTGAATTACCGGACGGGCCGACAGCGTTTGTGGCTCGCACCCGGTACTGATAGGTTGTAGTGGCGTTCAAGCCTGTAACGGCTTGGGAAGTAGACGAAACGGCTAAATTATTATAGCCAGTTAAAAGCGTGGCAAAATTGTCGCTACTAACATCCAACCGATATCCGGTAGCACCAACTACGGAATTCCAATTTGCGGTAAAACCCGTCGCGGTGATGACCGTTGCAGCGGTAGCAGTAGTGGGATCCGCAGACCCGGCCCGGTTTAGAATAACGTTGGAACTCAACGACTCGCCATTTCCGTTCACAGCCCGCACGCGATAGCGGTAGTCGGTGCCGGTAGTTAATCCACTTACAACATCGCTGGTGGTGGTCACCGATTTGCCATTGTAGGTTGCCAAGAAAGTAGAAAAGTTGGTGGATGCAGTTGCATCAAGGCGATAGCTGCTGGCACCTGCAACAGGTATCCACCGTGCCGAAAAACTCGTTGATGTGTTAGCATTGGCAATGATTGCTTGCGGCGGCACGGGTGGCCCCAGTGCCACCAATTCATCGGCCGTGAGTGCCCGATCATAGATTCTGATGTCATCGATTTTTCCCCGCCAGTTTTGACTGGTCGCGGCACCATCGTATTCTTGCCCGATCGAAGCCCGGTCGGTAAGGTTAACATCAAGTGGTCCTGTCAACCGCTGCGTTTCAATTGCATTACTCAAGAAAAGACTGCACGTGCCATTCTTGTTATAAACCAGATAAAAGAAGTACCAACGATCCAGTTCGATTCCTTGATTGCCAATGTTCGTAGCATAAGTGCCTACATCGCTCTGGTAGTAAAGATCACCAGTGCCGGTGATTTGTACCTGCAACACGTTTTGCCCAGCACCTACCGAGGGTTCCCGGTTAATCGCAAAAATGATCCCCACCACATCTCGTGGCGAGAGCCCGCCCACTAAACTTGGCTGAAACCAACCTGTAATGGCGTACGTATTTTTTCCCTGCAAATCGTTGATCAGGTTGTCGACATTGATGTAGTCGTTTCCATCAAAAAAGTAGGCACTGTTTGCCGTGCCAAAGCGGTCGGTGGTTAATGTAGCTCCCACCACGGTTCCGTTATTGCTTAACGAACCCGCATCGTTTGCATTTCCAGAAAATGGATAATTCGCGATCAAGCCATTATTAAGATCGACCTGGCCGAAACCGACTAGGCTACCAAACAAAAGGAAGAGGATAATGCATTTCTTCATAATTGTAGTTTTGGGGGAAAGGATGGGGCAAACACGTGTGGTCTAAAAATCCGATTAAAGGCTGCCTTGTTTTGAGCCGTTGTCAATAACCCAAAAGGGGTATTTTAGGGGTTTCAGAAAAGAATTTTTAACCCCGATATACCTCTAAAGAGGTATGTAAACCTTCTCACCGCTGTTTTTTAGTTTAGTCAGACTTGGAAATTTGAAACAGGAGGGCAAGCAAAGAACGACAGCCAAGTCAAAAACGCCCGCAAAAGCTACCTGGCGTTAGATGGTATTGAAGCAGCTTATCAAAATAGAATTCCCTTATGGCTGTTTGGATTTTTATACTAACCCTACGAAATATTTCCGGGAACGCCCCCGCTCCTCCGGAGTGGGGCCGGGGGTGAGATCAAAAACCCAAACCGATTTTTGTATCTTTGAAATACTCATTTTCTGTTACACCGTGCGCAGCAAACCCAATATACCCGACAACTTCTTGTGGGAGTACGATCTGGATACGTTCAATTACGATAAGTCGTATAAGATTGTAATTGAGCGGGTGTTAGAGCGCGGCAACCTGGAGCAGTGGCGGGAAATTCTGACCTATTATGGGGAGGCGAAGATTTTGGAAACCATCGAATGGAGTGCGCAGCTTAGCCAACGCGAGAAGGACTTTTCTCGGTTTTTTCTAAAATCTGATTTTCTCGAACCCACACCATAATTTTCTGGGGCTCCCCTCTCCTTCGGAGATCGGCCGGGGGTGAGGTCCTACACCCGCTCTTCCACCTTGTTCATAATCTTCGTTTGCACCTGAATCGATTCGTGGTGCACCAGGCGCAGCAAGTCGCGTGTAAAGCCTTCGTCCAACCCCATGGCCTTGGCCATCGCCACGCGCGTGTGGATGATTTCATCCCAGCGGTTTACCTGTAGAATCGTTACGTTGTTGTCTTTCTTGTACTGCCCGATCTTTTCGGAGATCTTCATCCGATCGGCCATCTTGGTCAAAATGTCGTCATCTAACTGGTCGATCTGATCCCGCAAAACACCGAGCGTGTCTTTAAACATTTTGTTTTCGGAAGACACCGTGCGTACCACCAGCCCGGCCACAATCTTGCCCAGGGCAGCCGGTGTTACTTGCTGCTTGGCATCGCTCCACGCCGCATCGGGATTCAAGTGGCTTTCGATCATAAGACCATTCATATCCAGATCGAGTGCTTTCTGGGCAATGAGGCCAATCAGTTCGCGGTTGCCGGAGATATGACTCGGATCGCAAATCAGCGGTAGATCCGGTACGCGGGTTTTTAATTCAATCGCCAGATCCCACATAGGCGCGTTGCGGAAGGGACCTTTTTCAAAGCTGGAGAAACCACGGTGAATGGCCGCGAGTTTTGTGATGCCCGCTTTGTTGAGGCGCTCCAGTGCCCCGATCCACAACTCTAAGTCGGGGTTCACGGGGTTCTTTACCATCACGGGAATATCCACGCCTTTAAGCGCATCCGCTACTTCTTGCACCGAGAACGGATTCACCGTAGTGCGGGCACCCACCCACAGAATATCCACGCCCGCTTTCAAGCAAGCTTCCACGTGCGCAGCAGTTGCAACCTCTGTGGTGATGGGCAAGCCTGTTTCGTGTTTGGCGGCAACCAGCCATGCCAGCCCGGGTTCGCCTGCACCTTCGTACTGACCGGGCCGGGTGCGTGGCTTCCAGATGCCCGCGCGCAACGCGTGGGCTTTACCGGTCGCTGCAATTTGCTTGGCCGTGGTAACCATCTGCTCTTCGGTTTCGGCACTGCACGGGCCGCTGATGATGAACGGGCGCGTGTGGGACGGCACCCAGCTTTCGAAAGATTGGATCTGAAGGGTATGTTTCATGTGTT
Source organism: Cyclobacteriaceae bacterium (assembly GCA_044339555.1). GTDB lineage: Bacteria > Bacteroidota > Bacteroidia > Cytophagales > Cyclobacteriaceae > ELB16-189. The sequence continues at coordinate 14,897 of JBIIVI010000026.1, forward strand.
AATTATTTTTTGTTAAAGGTCACCCCGCCTTATGCGGGGCCCATGCAGATTATAATTCCGTTTGTTATGCTTTGCTGATGGGCATTTCATAAATGATGCTTCAAGTTTAACAAGTTTCTGTTTGGTTCAGTTTTTTCGTTTAAGGCGATCGTTTTTGTGATGCTGTTATTCTTTCTTGGATGTGGAAACTGTCGCGGTTTCCGGCACACTTTGGCCAACGGTGCGCTCTACCGCCTCTCCTTTGGAGAGAGAGCCGGGGGGTGAGGTTGGTTTTTGTTGCTTCACTTCTATTCCCTCCAGCACCGACCGAATCCGGTTGGCCTCGCGCATCACACGATGCAATTCCTGGGTGTCGCGTTTCATCAGCGCATATTGAAATCGCTGCAAGTGCAGAATGTATTCCAGCAATGCCTGGCTGAGGTACTCCGCGTTCTGTTCGAAGATCGGGGCCCACATCTCAGGCGAACTCTTGGCCAACCGTACCGTAGATGCAAAACCGCTGCCCGCCAGATTGAAAATGTTCTTTTCATCTTTCTCCATATCCAACACGGTTTGCCCTAGCAAAAAGGAACTCACGTGCGAGAGGTGCGACACATACGCCACGTGGCGGTCATGCTCTTCCGGTTCCATGAAAATGGTATTCATGCCCAAAGCATCAAACAGGTGCTTTGCCGTTTGCAACGCTTGCGCGGATGACTTTTCGCGCTCGCAAATGATATTGGTTTTGTTTTTGAAAAGTCCAGTAACTGCAGCGGCAGGTCCCGAGTTTTCCGTACCGGCAATCGGGTGAGCGGCCACAAACTGCGCGCGTTTCGGATGATGATCCACCGCTGAACAGATCCGTAGTTTGGTCGAGCCGGTGTCGATGATTATCGTTTGATCTCCCACCTGATCCAACAAACCCGAAATCATACTGCCGAGTGCATTCACCGGAATCGCCAGCAGCAAAACGTGCGCCTGGGTTGCAACTTCTTCCAACGTGGCGGCCTGATCGATCAAACCAAGTTTAAATGCCTGATGAACGTGGTCCGCGTTCGCATCCACACCTAGCAGTTGTGTACTCACCCCCGCCTCGCGCCAATCGCGGGCCATCGAACCACCAATCAATCCCAAACCAATAATGCCGATGATCATACCAAGTGGTTTTTCATGGGAGTGCCGTTCTTTTTTGCCACAAAGTGCTGAATCCGCGTAAGCGCCACTTGTAGTTTTTCTTCCGGCGCACACAACGATACCCGCACGTAGCGTTTCCCGGCATCACCAAAAATAAATCCCGGGGTTATAAACACGTGGGTGTCGTACAAGATCTCGTCCAGCCACGGCTCCACGTCTTCTACGGCATCCGGGGCTTTAGCCCACACAAACAAACCGGATTGCTTCGGCTGATGGCTGCAGCCCAGCGCATCTAACAGCTGTCGCACAACGCGACTTCTCTTCAGATAAATATTGTTGAGACCTTCAAACCAATCGGTTTCATTTTTCAGCGCTTCCACGGCCGCATGCTGAATACCCAAAAACATGCCGGAGTCCATATTGCTTTTCACACGCAGCACGGCATCCATGTATTCTTTACGGCCCGCTGCCCAACCAATGCGCCACCCGGCCATGTTGTGCGACTTGCTGAGGGAGTTCAATTCCAACGCCACTTCACGCGCACCGGACACCGCCAAAATGCTCTGCGGGGCCTCGTTTAAAATCAGGCTGTAGGGATTGTCGTTAACAATCAAAAAATTCTTCTCGCGCGCAAGCGCCACAAGCGCAGCCAACTCATCGCCCGATAGCGTAGCGCCAGTAGGCATGTGCGGATAGTTAACCCACATCAATTTTACATTCGATAAATCCTGTTGCCGCAACTGCTCCACATCTACCGACCAATTAGCATCTTCCCGCAACGTATAAGGTCGAACAATCGCTCCGGCTATCTTCGAAACGGATGCGTAGGTAGGATAACCCGGATTGGGAACCAACACTTCCTCGCCGGGATTCACGAATGCCAGCGTGATGTGCATGATGCCTTCCTTCGAGCCCATCAGGGGCAGGATCTCCTGTTCGGCATCCAGTGCCACGCCGTAGGTGCGCTGCGAAAAGGCTGCAATCGCTTGTCGCAACGCAGGAACTCCTTTGTAGCTCTGGTAGCCATGATGATTCGGGTTTTGTGCCGATACGTGCAATGCTTCAATCGTATCCGGTGCGGGAGCCAGATCCGGACTACCAATACCAAGGTTAATGATCGGCAATGCGGGAGTATCCAGGCTGCGCACTTCCGCCAACTTCTTGCTGAAGTAGTATTCTTCCACCTGCGCGATCCTATCTGCCGTAGCGATGTGTATGGATGAACTCATCTAGTTGTATTCAATCTTTCCTTTTCTATACTCTCCCAAAATGTTCAGGTTCTTTACCTGCCGCAACACCCGGTGCACGGCATCGTCATAATTTTTGCGCTTCTTCCACTCCACATCTATGTGGATGGAATACTCACTGGGCTTGCCAATAATCGGGATCGATTGGATTTTGGTGAGGTTGATGTTTGCTTCCTTGAAGGTCATCAACGCATCGGCCAGGCTACCCACTTCGTTTCGCACTTCAAACGACAACGAGGCTTTGTTGCTGTCGCTCACCACGCCTTTGCGCGCCAGAATCAGGAATCGCGTGAAGTTCTTTTTATGGGTTTCGATTCGCTTCTCGAGCACCTGCAATCCATAGCGCTTGGCGGCCAACTCATTGGCGATGGCTGCGGTATTGCGGAGCCCGAGTTCCTTCACACGCTTAGCCGACAATGCGGTATCATCGCTTTCGCGGATTTCAACACCTTTCAACCGGTGGAGGTAATCCGAACATTGCCGGATAGCCATGGGGTGCGATTCGATGGTTTTGATATCTTTCATCGTTACACCGGGTAAGGCCAGCAACTGCATGTGGATTGGCAAATACACTTCGCCCACAATTGAGAAATGATACTCTTGTAGTAAAAAGTAGTTCGGCAAAATGCTGCCAGCAATGGAGTTTTCAATCGCCATTACTGCGTAGTCGGCTTGTTCTTTCTTCAAACACTCGCACAAAGCATGAAAGGTGAGGCACTCCACCACCGTAATGGAATCTTTAAAGTAAGTCCATGCAGCTACTTCGTGGAAGCTGGCAACCAAGCCTTGAATGGCAATTTTCTTCTTTCGTTTCATTCGTATTGGTCAAAAAAAATCCCCCGATTTTGGCGGGGGATTTTCTGAAGTCTTTTTTGATGTTACATCAAGATTTACTCATCCTATCCCCGCAAGGGCTGGTAAAAAATAATACCAAAAGTAAAATCGTGCTGCTTTCATCTTTATTGGGTTCGAAGAAAGGCAATTTTTCAGCAATCACAAAAAAAACCAAAAATAAATCGAACGCCGCTGGCTAACCATCGTTCGCCTACAGCTACTTACAGTCACTTTTTCTAAATTGCCCGCTCTATACCAAGACTATGAAAGCCATCAGCCTTACGTTTCTCCTGATCATCGCACTCTTCACGGCATGCACCAATAAGAATCAAGAACACACCCCTGATGCGGGTTCGGAAGCATCGGGAAATGGTGCTTTGTACGATCAGGTCATGGACATCCATGACGAAGTGATGCCTAAAATGGAAGACCTGTATAATCTCAAAAAAGATTTGATGAAACAGGTGGCAGAGTCGCCCAATCTTGTAGCCGAGAAGAAAGCCGAGTTGGAAAAAACCATTGCGCAGCTAGACTCCGCTTCAAACGCGATGATGAACTGGATGAATGAGTTTACTCCCCTGCCCGACTCGGCCAATCAGGAAGCCGCACGCGCTTATCTGGAAGGCGAAATGGAAAAAATCAAGAACGTAAAAACGCTTACGCTGGAAACGATCGATAAAGCAAAGGCGCTGAAAAACCAGTAGCCTTATTTGTTCTGCCGCTTGGCGGCCTTGTGATGCGGCAGTTCGTCTATGATCTTTTTGCTTTTTCGTTTTTTAGCCTTTTGCTCAAGTCGCACATTGTAGCGGATGGCATCCCAATACTCCTTGCCGTAATCCACTAAGATTTCCGATCGGGGAGGAATATCCTTTACCGCTTCGATGTAGCACCGGTGCTTTTTGGTGACGTAATCGGAGTTGTTTTTAATAGTGGGCACCCGTACGATTCCGCGGGCATCGTTGGCATAATGTGCCACTCCCTTTTTTGTTTTCCACGCATCGATGCAATACTTCTGCGAAAAGTAAAACACATAACCATTGCGGTAGTCGGCCATCTTCTCTACCTCTTTCCAGGTTACGATCTCGCCTTTGTATTCGGTAATGCGAGTGCCTTTTGGAATAAATACTTTTGTGAACAATCCCTTGCCTGCTCCCGGCAAGGTTGATTTCTTGATGTAAAGGTGCTTATCTAATAATGCCATGACTGCTGATCGAGCGGCAAGATGCTAAAAATGCGGGATCAAACAATTAGGTGGCAGTTAGCGGATCACAGTTGTGGCCAGTTGTGATCGGTTCACCGAATAGAGTTGAAGCATAGACTCAGCCGAAACGGAAAAACCCGGTTCTGTAGAGGCCTCCAGTGGCTGACTCAATGACGAAACGCCCGTAGGTGAAAAAACATGTGCAAGCTGTTGCTCCTGATCGTATATGATCAAAAAAGGTTTCTGCTGAAGCATGGCTAACTGCGGCTTCATCTGATTGGAGCCGGGGTTTTCTACTTCAAACAACATGTCACCCTCCAACGTAAACAACGCCAGCTTGCCCCGGTCTACCCGCAGCGCCAATGCCTGGTCCTGATTTCGCAGCAGGTAAAACTTGGCCTCAACGGAGTTCTTGGGTAAGATTTTTTCCTGCGATACCTGTCCGTCAAGTTGCAGCCATTGAAGTTTTCCGGACTGCGTTAAAACGATCAATGAACCAGACCGTGTGTCGGCTGCAAAGTCGGATGCATAATCTTCCGCTGAGGTAACGGGAAAACCCGCGATCGGCTCGGCCCTTCGATTGACTACAAAAACCGATCTTCGCCCCAGCGCAACAAAGTAATCCCTGCCTTTCATCCGCTGAAAGCGAATGGTGGCAATCTCTTCGCCAAACGCTCGCGGGTTCCACTCCGGCAATGACTTGCCTTTGGCATCCAACAAGTACACGTTTCCGTTTGCGTAGTTTACCAGATAGCGGTAGTTGCGGGTTTGATCATAGTCCACTACCGCCATGCTTCGCACCACTCCTGCTGGCAGGGCCACTGGAAAACCATTCACCTGCCGCCCAAGTCGATCAATGATGTGGAGCTTTTGACCTGCGACCAAGGCATATTGCAGTTTGCGATTTTTGAAAAAATCAACCTGAAAAATCCCAGAGGCTAGCG
>JBIIVI010000283.1:0-4310 GCA_044339555.1 Cyclobacteriaceae bacterium
GCACTTGGTTCACCGCGGGCATCACATCTTCGCCATCCACAAGCACCGGTGTATTTGCGCGGTTACGCAGGGCGGTATGCAGCACCGCCCGGTTTTCCGTTTGGTTGATGCGCTCACCCTTGAACATCCCATCCATGGCGTCTGGCAATTTGCATTCGTTCGCCAATTGAAGCAGATCGTCCATCGTCTCCTGAGTAACGAGGTTTTTCGAGTAGTCCACCAACACATCTTCAAACTGGAGTTGAAATTTTTCGAAGCGCTGCGGGTCATCGGCAAACAGTTCGCGCAAGTGGGTGGCCTGCATTATCAGGTATTGTGCAGTAAGTTTCTGCCACGCCTGGGTGTCCGTCGGGTTTATGTTAGCAAGTGTCATGGAGTGGGATATTAAGCCGCAAAAATAGTCTTTCGCGCCAATGCGAATAGGAGTGTTTAAAGATTCCGAGCAGGGTTATTTAGACGCCATACCAAAAATACTTCGTCATTGCGAACAGAGTGAAGCAATCCCAAGTTCGGAGCATAAATGGGGGATTGCCGCGGTTGTCCCTCCCTCGCGAAGACGTTTATGTTTTTTTTGAGATGGTTTCTGAAAGATAACTCGCTGTTTGTGTTTGGCTTGAGCTTGACAAAGAAAAATGAAAAGTAGGTGCGGTTCTAAGTCTTAACCGCCTACTACTTTTTTCAGGTTGTCTACCAAGCCATCCCACAAGTCGCGCAACTCGTCCAAATCATCAAAATCCGAGTAATCGGTCACCTTCAAAAAAGTAGTTTGGGTCAACTCATTGATTTCTAAACGAAGTTCAAAAAAGGCCGGATCGCTTTTTTCGGCTTCGGATTCTGGCAGAAATTCAAATCGTACAAAATGATTGGCGCGGTGTGCCTTGATAGTGGCCTTGTGTACTTCGTTGTCCCATTCAAAGGTGAACACTTTCTCCGGGCTGGTTCGCACATCATCGGCAAACCATTCGGATAAGCCACCGGCCGATTCCAGGTACGGGTACAGCATTTTAATGGATGCATGCAGCTCGTAGTCCGCGGTAAAAAGTTTTTTAGTGGTGGTGGCCATGGGTGTATCGGAGGTTTAATATAGAGCTATTTTCGCCAGTTCCAAAATCCGGTCGACTTCATTTTTTTTGGTGCTTCAACACCCCGGTTTCCTTCTGTAAAATCCCTCGCTCGGATGGTGCATTTTCAGTACCTTCATCCTACCAAATAAAAGGGTATGCCAAATTATCAACTACAGATCAATGGAAAAGCCTATCAAGCGGATGTGGATGCGGATACACCGCTGCTTTGGGTGCTGCGCGATCACCTCGGGCTGGTGGGCACCAAGTACGGGTGCGGCATTGGCCAGTGTGGCGCTTGCACCGTTCATGTAAACGGCGCTGCGTTGCGCTCCTGCTCACTGCCGGTTGCCGCTATCGGCTCGAAGCCAGTGGTAACCATCGAGGGATTGTCTGAGAAAGGCGACCATCCCGTTCAACAGGCTTGGGATGAAGTGGATGTGGCCCAATGCGGATATTGCCAGGCCGGCCAAATTATGACGGCCGCGGCACTGCTGGCGAAAACTCCGCGCCCTTCCACCGAACAAATAGACGCGGCCATGAATGCCAATCTGTGTCGCTGTGGCACCTATCATCGCATTCGCGAAGCCGTTGTCGTTGCGTCCAACAAAATCAACAAGTAAGCCATGGAAAAACACTTACATACCTCGCGAAGAAGTTTTCTGAAACTAGCCACTGCTGCCGGTGGCGGTTTGATGCTGGGCTTCCATTGGGAGGCGGTAGCGGCCAACGATAACTTCGAAATCATTCAAAACTTACCATTGGCGGAAAATGACATTCGGTTCAATAGCTACCTCCTGATTTCGCCAGACGATACGATCACCATTTTTTCGCCCAACCCGGAGCTGGGCCAAAACATCAAAACTTCTTTCCCGATGATTGTGGCCGAAGAGTTGGATGCCGATTGGAAAAAAGTCCGGGTAGAACAGGCACATCTGGACACGAAACGATTTGAGCGCCAATTGACGGGTGGCAGCGGAGCAATTCCGCATTCGTGGGAACGCCTCCGGAAAGCAGGAGCCACTGCACGCCACTTGCTGATCGAAGCAGCCGCTAAACGTTGGAATGTGCAAGCTAGCACACTAACTGCTCGCGAAGGCCGCGTGTGGGACGCCAGCCGCTCGCTTACTTACGGAGCACTCGCCACGGAGGCTTCGCAACTACCGTTGCCTGCCGAAGTCAAACTCAAGGACAAAAAGAATTTCACGCTCATTGGCACTGCCGTACGCAATGTGGAAAACCAGGGCATTGTTACCGGCCAGCCCTTGTTTGGACTCGACTTTTACCGCGAAGGCATGCTGCATGCCATGATTCAACGGCCGGCTTCATTCGGAATGAAGATTAAGTCGGTCAACACAGCTGCAGCGAAGGCAATGCCGGGGATTCTGGATGTGGTGCAATTCAAGAATAACGTAGCGGTGGTGGGCAAGTCCACCTGGCAGATTTTAAAAGCCCGCAAAAAGCTCGTCATCGAATACGAGCCGGATGGCACCATCGAAAGCACCGCTGACCACGACAAAGCGCTGCGCGAAGCGCTGAACAGCACCGAGGCAACCGTGCGCAGAAAAGACGGCGATGTAGAAATTGCGTTTAAGAATGCCGCCAAGGTGCTGGTGCGCGAGTACCAGTGTCCGTTTCTGCCGCACAACCCGATGGAGCCGATGAATTTCTTTGCGCACGTAACGGCCGAGGGTGCGGAGTTAGTGGGACCGTCTCAAACGCCCGATGCTGCCCGCAACGAAGTGGCGCGCCTACTTGGGATGGCTCCTGATAAAGTGACGCTTCAGCTGACGCGACTGGGAGGTGGATTTGGACGCAGGCTGAAAACGGATTATGCTTCCGAAGCAGCGGAGCTTTCCAGCATCATTAAAGCACCCGTGAAGGTAACGTGGACGCGGGAAGACGACATGGCCGGTGGCAGCTATCGGCCTGCCGTGCGTTATCGATTTGAAGCAGCGCTTGATGCAGCCGGCAACCTCATTGGCTATAAACTGCGCGGGGTGGGAATTAATTCTGGAAATCCGACTCGCGAAAACAACTTTCCTTCCGGCGCGGTAGATAACCTGTTGATTGATTCCGTGGAGTTAAAATCTCCCGTTACCACCGGCGCGTGGCGTGCACCTATTACGAACTTTCTCGCCTTTGCCGAGCAGTCATTTTTAGATGAGGTGGCCTACGAAGCCAAACAAGATCCGGTGCAGTTTCGGTTGGCGTTGCTTGATAAGGCCAAGAAAACGCCAGCTGGCGCGATTCAGTATGATATCGATCGGATGAAGGCGGTGATTCAACTGGCAGCCGACAAATCCGGCTGGGGCAAAAAGCCCGGGCTTTCGCAAGGATTCAGTGTTTACTTCTCGCATCGTTCCTACGTGGCACAAGTGGCCGAGGTAGAAACGAAAAACAACCAACCTACTTTACGGAAAATCTACGCAGCCAGCGATTGCGGCATCGTGGTAAACAAGAGTGGAGCAGAGCAGCAAGTGCGGGGCGGAATTGTGGATGGATTGGGTCACGCCTTTTTTGGCAACCTGACTTTCAAAAATGGCGAAGCGGAGCAAAAGAACTTCAACGCCTTTCGGCTGATTCGCCTGCGCGAAGTGCCCGACATTGATGTGCACTTTGTGGATAACGGCATCGACCCGACCGGCTTGGGCGAACCTGCTCTACCACCTACCGGCGGTGCGGTAGCAAATGCGATCTTCAAGGCCACAGGCAAGCGCCTGTACAATCAGCCATTTATCAAGCAGGAAGGATTGGAGGGCGTATCGCTCGGGACTCGTTTATAGTTACTTCCCCATCATGATTCGACTGGCGGGGGTATTCGCGCTATTTGGCTTGTGCAACGTGGGTGTGCTCGCGTTCCAGCCGAATGCACGCATTGAAAGCACGCTAGTGGTGTTGGATGTGCGCTCAGGTAAAGAACAGATAGTGGTGCAGGAGTCTCGCCATTTTGAAGCGCCCAACTGGAGTCGCGATGGTCGCTGGTTGGTCATTAACTCCAACGGCCGACTTGAAAAAATCTCCATCAACGGGAAAGAAAGAGTAGCGCTTAACACAAATTGGGCGGATCAATGCAACAACGACCACGGTTTTAGTTTCGATGGTCAAACGCTCGTGATTAGCCATAACGATCCGCGTGTGGCTGCCACGAACAATTCGCGCATTTTTGTGCTGCCTGCAACGGGCGGGGAGCCGCGGCTTGTGACCGACAAATTTCCAAGCTACTGGCACGGCATCAGTCCGGATGGC
>JBIIVI010000284.1:0-4298 GCA_044339555.1 Cyclobacteriaceae bacterium
GTCAGCCCATGATTGGTAAAATTCGGAATGAATTCTTGTATTCGCTGCTAATCAAAGTACCACGCAACCAAGGGCGCTTGAACGAATTGAAAGCCGAATTGCTGGCAGGCGCTCATCACTTGCAAGCCGACAAAAAGTTTCGATCGGTAAGAGTGGTTTTTGATGTGGACCCGGTGTAACGGGCGTTTCAAAACAAATCGGCAATTGTTAAAACGAATCCGGGAAGCACTTCTTCACCACGTAGAGGTGACAGAAACGATACCCTTTCCATTGATCCGTTATTCCGATAAACAGTGGTAATACCTTCCGTAGGATTCACAGCCCAGCCAAGTCGGCATCCATTTTTGATCCACACCTGAAGTTTGGCATCCACATGAGCAGCCTGATCGCTGGGCGAAACGAGCTCAATTACAAAATCCGGACAAACGGGTGGAAATTGTTCCTGTTGCGCTACTGAAAGCTGTTGCCAAGCCTCGCGCGCAACCCATGCTACATCGGGGGACAACATGGATCCGTCTAAAAGCAAAAAGCCGGTGGAGGAATCAAAAACAAATCCTAATCCTGCTTCTTTGTTCCACTTGGTCAATTCGAAAGTGAGTAATGCGTTTCGATTTCCCGTTCGACCTCCTGCTGGCGACATGATGTTCAGTTCACCGTTTGCGTTTCGTTCAATTACCAAATCTGAGTTAGCCGCACACAGCTCGAACAATTCTTCGTTCGAAAGCTTCGAAATTCGCCCGGGCAGTTTAAGGCTAACCATTGATCGAAGTTAGACAATCAATGCAAAATATCCCATTCCTCGTTCAGGACGGGAATGGCTTGATGAGCAGTTAAATCAAACTGACAGGGCACCACGGAAATGTAGTTGTTGGCAATAGCCCACTCATCGTTATCAGCACCTTTGTCAAAGTTGACGAAGTTACCCGTCATCCAAAAATAGCGTCTGCCATTAGGATCAAACCGCTGATCAAAATCCTCCACCCACTTGGCATTTGCCTGGCGGCAGATGCGCACGCCTTTGATGTTTTCATTTCGCTTAGGCGGAAAGTTCACGTTCAGTGCGACCCCCTTCTGCAGACCTTTTTTCAACACCTGGCGAGTGATGCGCTCCACGTACTCCAGTGTGTGCGAAAAATCCGCTCCATGCCCATAATCGCAAAGTGAAAAGCCAATAGCCGGCGTGCCCTCAATCGCACCTTCAATGGCAGCCGACATAGTACCCGAATACAATACACTAATGGATGTATTGCTGCCGTGATTGATACCGCTCACCACCACATCGGGTTGGCGGGCTTCGCGTAGTACGAAGTGGCGCGCCATCTTCACGCAATCCGCAGGCGTACCCGAGCATTCGTAGGCTTTTACACCTTCAAAAATCGATACTTCTTCCAACCGAAGGGTGTCGCCCACGGTGATCGCATGCCCCATGCCGCTTTGGGGACTGTCCGGAGCCACCACGATCACGTCCCCGATTTTTTTCATGACCTCTACCAAATTTCGAATGCCGCGAGAGGTAATACCATCGTCATTGGTTACTAAAATCAGGGGTTTCATTTTTCGTTACGGTTTTTTAATTGTTACGTTTTCTTCAACGGAGATGATCCAATCTAAACGGCGCTACTTAAACAAGGAATTGTAATACGCGATAATCCGTATCAGGTCGTACTTATCATCAAAATCCAACTTGTTACTTTTTGCATAGCCTTGTACTTCATCGGCATAATTGCCCATGAGTTGCAGCCAATCGTTTTTCTTGGGATTTTCCAACTCAGTGATTGAACCGTTATCGCGCATCAAAAAATATTTGTACACCAGAACCAGCCGCGTATAGTTGCTGTAAAAAAAGTAGGGCGAGGAAACGGTACGATACTCCAGTGCTTCGCGCGCAAGCAGCGTAATTTTACCTTCCTCCAGCAATTCAAAAAAGATAGGCGCCTTATAACCACCGGTGCGTGCGTAGGGAAGCGAATACACCTGGCGGTAGCGCTTCACGGTAGCATCAAAGATCTCGTAAAACAAAACCTTACGGGCCGTGAAGGCCTCCACTTTCCCGTTTTGATTCAGTTGAAGCAGGTCGTTTTGAAAATCGTATTTGATCGCGCCCCGCAGCGTATCGCCTGTTTCCAGCACCACCTTGCCCTCGTGCCAAAGCTCGAAGGGCCACTCCTGTGCGTAACTGGCAAAACTGATGCACAATCCGATCAGCAATCCCCACCTCATTTTCCTTTCAAAATACTGTGTCCTAGTTTGTCGCGCTTGGTTAACAGATAACGTTCGTTGTGGGGATTGGGTTTGATTTCGATGGGTACGTTTTCCACAATCTCTAACCCATAACCCATTAAGCCCACCCGTTTTTTCGGGTTGTTGGTGATCAACCGAATTTTCGAAACGCCCAGATCGCTTAGAATCTGCGCACCAATGCCATAATCACGGTGATCCATATCAAACCCCAACTGCAGGTTCGCTTCTACGGTATCCAGCCCCTGCTCTTGCAGCCGGTACGCCATTAACTTGTTAAGCAACCCAATGCCGCGCCCTTCCTGCTTCATGTAAAGTACTACGCCCTTACCCTCTTCTTCCACCATGCGCATGGCGTTGTGTAATTGCGTACCACAGTCGCAGCGGCAGGAGCCAAAGATATCACCCGTAACGCACGAGGAATGTACCCTCACCAACACGGGTTCGTTCACGTCCCACGTTCCTTTGGTCAAGGCCATATGTACTTCGCCCGTATCCACTTGCTCGTAGGCCACCAGGTGAAAATCACCATGCTCGGTGGGCATGTTTACATCTACGTGTCTGCGGATTTGCGATTCCTTTTTCATCCGGTAGCTGATCAGGTCTTTGATCGTGACCAGTTTCAATTGAAAGTGATCTGCCACTACCCGCAGGTCGGGCAGGCGCGCCATGCTGCCGTCTTCGTTCATGATTTCCACCAGCACCCCCGCCGGCCGGAAGCCCGCGAGGCGCGCAAAGTCGATCGCTGCTTCCGTATGACCACTTCTGCGGAGCACGCCTTCCTTTTTAGCCTTGAGGGGGAAAATATGACCGGGTCGCCCGAGCTCGTCAGGTCGCGTCTTCGGGTCGCACAATGCCCGAATGGTTTTAAAGCGATCGTGGGCCGAAATGCCCGTGGTACAACCATGGCCAATCAAATCCACCGACACCGTGAAGGGCGTTTCGAACGTGGCCGTATTTTTTCCGACCATTAACTCCAGCCCCAACTCTTCGCATCGGTCTTCAATCAACGGTGCGCAGATCAAACCACGGCCGTGCGTGGCCATAAAATTTACAATCTCGGGTGTAATGCACTCGGCCGCGCAAATAAAATCGCCCTCGTTCTCGCGGTCCTCGTCATCCACCACAATAATCACTTTGCCATGCTTGATGTCTTCAATGGCTTCTTCAATCGTATCAATCTTTATTCGGTCCTTCATGTTTGGTTGTTCAACAAAAATATCAGTTGTTCTGTTCCTATTTCGCTACCACAATTCCTAAAACACCCGCCAGCTCGCGTTCAGCTTTCTTCAAGCCCTCCTGGCTCAGCAGCAAGTTGTCTAACTCCTCGTACTGGCGCTCGGTTTCGGCCTTCCGAATCTTCAATAAGTTGTCGTCCATCATTTTCTGCACCACGCGGAATTTTAACCGGATCACGTTGCTGAGGGCGAGCTTATCGATTACTTCTTTTTCCTGAGGGATGTAGATTTTGTATTTGTCGCCCCAATGCTGGCTGATGTCGTACCGAGCCGTAATCAACTCCGTAACCATGCGCTTCACGGGTTCCGATCCCTGTTGGATAAAATAGTCGCTGGTGGGCAACGCGCCTGCGGCGTCCTTAAACTGCTGATAAATGTCGCGCAGCGCTTCGTTTGTAAACTCTACATCCTCCAATTCCTGCAACAAAAAATCGGCCACCTTCTGATCCTGCACCAAATGATCCGCATAATTCAATAACAACCGAATGGTTTCCCGCTCCTGATAGAACACCATCGATTGGGTATCTACCTGGGTGCTGGCCACATCCGTGATTGCCTCGGCAGGCAACGGTTCTTCCGGCTGCTCGCGAAGTTTTTCTTGCTGCTTTTTCTTGCGATCGGTAATCAGAAGCTTGTTCAGCTCCGTTAGCAGAACCGCCTCTGAAATCTTAAGTTGATGACTCGTTTCCTGAATGTAAACCGAGCGCTTCACCGGGTCGGGAATGACCGCGATGCTGGACACAATTTCTTTGATGGACTCAGCTTTACGAATCGGGTCGGTGCCCGCTTCCTTCGCAAAAAGCCCAGCCTTGAAACTAACAA
>JBIIVI010000285.1:0-4296 GCA_044339555.1 Cyclobacteriaceae bacterium
GTTTCCGGGATGTTGGCGGAGTCGAGCCTTACTTCCTGAGTGGCATACAAAATGGAAAGCTGTTGATTTAGTTGCCCTAACTCATCCGCCGTAGCTTCGCCATGGCCTGTCAACAATCCGATAATCGGTTTATTGGTGATGGATAATTTCTTGATGGCGGTCGAGAGTGCGTACTCCATGGCGGAGCCGGGCTGAATGAACGGAATCACTTCTTGTTTGTCGCCCAAATTAATCACGGCACCCAGAAAGGCTTTTTGCTGTTTTACCTGATCTTTTTCGCGTACATTAATCAGTACAGGTTGAATTCCGTTGTTGGTTGCCTCTGTTTCAATCGACTCCTTTTCGTTCGGGTTGATGAACTCGTATTGCAGCATTCCATTGGAGCGGTTCGCGTATTCCAACAGCAGTTCCTGAAAATCCTGACGTGTTTTTACAATGTTGGCCGGCAGGTTCTGCGAAAAGTAGGCTTTAATGGTAACCGGCTCCTCCAGATTTTCTAGAATCGTTTCGGTGGCTTCGCTTAGCGTGTACTGGCCGCCTTCTGTTAAATCCAGACGAAGATGAAACTCGTTGGAGAGCAGATTCAAAATAAAAATGATGCCGATGATGAGGGCAGCGGTGGTATAAACTTTTGCCTTCATAATTAATCGAGGTTACGTTTGGTGAGAGAAAGTTCGGAAAGCAGCAAGCCCACTACGATGAGCGAGCCAAAATAGACGAGGTCGCGTGTATCCACCACTCCCCGCGAAATGCTATCGAAGTGGTCGGACATACTCAGGGTGTTGAAAACTTCGCCTACCCACCCGGTAAAGTTGGAAGCCAACGCATCGAAGATGATATGGAAAAACAATCCAATAAACAATGCAGCCAAAAATGCCACGATTTGGTTATTGGTGATGCTGCTGGCATATAGTCCGATGCTGATGTAGGAGGCGCTCATGAGCAATAGCCCGAGGTAGCCACAGGCGATGGCTCCAACATCAATCTTGCCGATGTTGGCCAGCGTAACCACATACGGGAGCGTAAACAAAAGTGCGATGGCTACCAGCAGAAGGGTAGACAGAAATTTACCGACCACCACCTGCCGATCGGTAACGGCCTTCGTAAGCAATAGTTCGATGGTACCGGTTTTGTTTTCTTCCGCCAGCAAACGCATGGTGAGTGCGGGGATGAAAAAAAACAGACTCCAGTAGGCGATGGAAAAAAAAGATTGCAGGTTGGCCTGGCCCACCAGAAAAACATCGGAGCCAAACAGCCACGTAAAAAATCCGCTGAAGCCCAAGAACAACACCAGCATGATGTAGGCAATCAGCGAATCAAAAAAGGAATTCAGTTCCCGTTTGGTTATCACCCAAATGGCTTGCATAATCAATTCATGGTTAGGTTACGGAAAATATCTTCAAGGCGGGTTTCCATCGGGATCAACTCCGATAGCACCCAGCCTTTTTGCACGCACAGTTGAAACACCTCGCGCTTGGCGGATGCACCGGTGCGGCTGATCACTTCAAATCGATTGAGTGACTTATCCACCCACTCTACCCGGTCGCTGTTGGGCAGGCGTCTGAGTTCGTGGAGGACGGCTTCCGCGGAAGCGTCTTCAATCCGGACACGTAGAATTTCCTGACCCGTTGCCTGGTTGCGGAGGTTGTCGGCCGTGCCGTTGGCAACGATTTTTCCTTTGTTGATGATCAAGATGCGGTCGCACGTGGCTTCTACTTCCGGTAGAATATGTGTGCTGAGGATCACGGTTTTTTCTTTACCCAACTCCCGGATCAGTTTGCGGATTTCCACGATCTGGTTGGGATCGAGACCCGTGGTGGGCTCATCCAAAATCAAAATCTGGGGATCGTGAATCATGGCCTGCGCCAAACCGACACGCTGGCGGTAGCCTTTCGACAGCTCGCCAATTTTCTTGTGCTTTTCGGCATTCAATCCGGTAACACGCACCATTTCGCGAACGCGCGTTTCGATCCGCGCTTTTTCAACGCCCTGAAGGGCCGCGCAAAACGCGAGGTAGTCCATCACGGGCATGTCCAGATAGAGCGGATTATTTTCGGGTAGGTAGCCGATGTATTTTTTCAGATCGTCTCCGTTCTGTTTCACCGATCGATCATCGATGAAAATGTCGCCCTGCCCGATACCGATGTAGCCCGTGATCATTTTCATGGTGGTGCTTTTTCCGGCCCCGTTTGGACCCAGGAATCCCACGATTTCACCGGTCTTTACCTGAAAGGAAATGTCGTCAACGGCCTTCTGCGGGCCGTAGCGTTTGGAAAGGTTTTCTATGCGGATGTTCATGGTTTTGTTTCATTAAAAAACCGAAATTTTTGCGCTGCAAAAATATATTTTTTGCGATCGCTGTCAAGACCAGACTGCGCAACAGCATTCAGTTGCGAATTTCTATCTTGCGCCATGGTGAAGTTAATCGTTGCTTGTATTTTTTCCGTGCTGGCGTCTACCTGGGAGCACCAGTACGTCTATTCCAAGATTGCGATGGAAATGCACAGCCGCACGGCCCACAAGGGGCGCGTGAACGCGTTAAAAGCACGTGTTTATTACACAGCCGAAGGCAAAATGGTGAGTTACTTTTATGAGCCGGAAGAGATGCTGGTTACCAACACGGCCAAAGGGGATATGTCGATTTATACCTTTAAAACCAACACCGTTATTCAGCGGCAGAATTTCAATTTTGGCACCCAAAGCAATCAACTTTTCTTTTTTCTGGAGAATAATCGTAATGATCTGGGATTAACGAAGATGGGTTTTGTGCTCAGCGATACCCGTTTTGAAAATGGGCTGAAAGTAACCCGGTGGCAACCGCCCTTGCAATTGGCCAAGGAAGTAAGTCATGTAGAGTTGGCTCATGAAAAAGGCAACCCGATTTTTTTGGGCTACTTCAACAAAAAAAAGGAGCCTTTAAATAAGGTGTATTTCTACAACTACGTGTCCATCGTGGGGCATTCGTTTCCTTCGAGTATGACGCAGATTCTGTTTGTCAGCCCAAAAGACTCCACAGTCACCAAAACCACGTACTCCGGCTTCAAGGTAGATCAGGAGGTGCCTGATGAGTACCTCAACTTCAAAATTCCAGCGGATGCGCGGGTGGCCAATTAATGTTTTGATATTCTGTGCGGGGCTGATCACGTCTCAGGCGCAAACCTGGGAAGGTGATTGGCAACGCTTGCAAGGCACCTTAAAACCTCAGCCGGTACCGCGAGAAGGTGTTTTGGCGGCACAAATACAGGCAACTACTTTTTTTAGTGATCAGAATTGGGAGTTTGGAAAGAGCGCCATTCGCGAATGGGGTATGTTTAAGGGCAGTTTTCTTTTTATCGATCGGGTGCTTCGCAGCAACCGCTTGTATGCTACCCAGGTATACCCCGCTCGTTTGAATGCGGCCAATCGAATTCGCGACCCCGCCAGTGCCTACACCCTTCGCAAACCATGAGGAGGTTACTTCTGGTATTTCTGCTCATGGCCTCGCTGGCGCAAGGGCAGCCGACCGTTTCCAAGAGTTTTGTTCGTTACCTGATGGCGAAGCGCTTTTTTGATGAGGCCATCCTGGAGACCGAGCGACTGCGAAAACAATTTCCCGCTGACGACAGCCTTTCATTTTTGCTGGGCCTGGCGCATTACGAACAGCAGCAGTTGGCGGCCAGCGTGGAGGCGTGGAACAACATCTCTCCCGGGTCCAATCTCTTTATCCCGACCCAATTCTTTAAAGGGTATGCGCAACTTTTTTCCGCGCGTGTTGCAGCAGGGCTAACTACTATTCAGTCTTTTTCGCCAAGCGATTCCGTAACGCACGCATTGAGAGCTGTGCAGGTTGCGGGCGCCCAGTTGTTGCTTCGTGACTTCAAAGCCTTTGAAGCCGCTACTGCTGACTTTGGCCGAATACCCATGCTGCGAAAGCATGAGCAAAACCTAATTGCTTACGGAACGCTGTTGCAAAAGCGTAATCGAAAACCCTGGAAAGCGGGACTGTTGCAAACCATCGTGCCGGGTGCCGGCTATTTTTATGCAGGCTATAAAGGGCACGCCATTTATAATCTGTTAGTATCGACACTTTTGGGACTACAAGCGTTGGAAGGTTATCGAAAAAGTGGCCCCGAGAGCGGCCGCTTCATTGCCTACGCATCCGCATTTGCCCTCGTACATGTGGCCTCTATTTGGGGAAGCACACTGGCGGTTAAAATTAGACGAGAAGAACGTGAAAAGACGATTGATGATCAGATTTTGGTTGACCTTCATATTCCTCTTCGTACTGTGTTCCGGTAATGCCCAACGAGAGGCCGA
>JBIIVI010000027.1:0-19948 GCA_044339555.1 Cyclobacteriaceae bacterium
TAATTGTCGCTTGATCGCCCACTTTTTCGGATAGCTCTTTCAGGATGGGTTTCATCATCTGGCACGGCCCGCACCAGGTAGCAAAGAAATCAACCAGTACTGGTTTTTCGCTGCGAATCAATTCGCTGAAGGTTTTCTTAGTTTCCATACATCGCAAAAACGAATCCAAAGTTAGTTTGGTTCACTCTTCATTATCTGTGATTGCGGTCACATTCCCGAGATTGGATTCAAAGATAAAAAGCCGCACGGCCCATTGAGCTATGCGGCTTTTTTAAGGAAAGGGTGATTACATCGAGTCCGGCAAGCTCACGGCATCAATTTGCTTTTCGCGAACCAATTGATTGAGTTTTGGCACTTGTTCGTTGAATACTTTTTTCAAGGCGTTCAATTGCTCATCGATTTTAGCGGTGATCTCCGAATGCACCGCGCGAACCTGTTGTGTGGGTTTGTAATCACTTCCATCTACTTCGCCTGCCAGTGCTGCTAACTTGTTGTTGAGTCGTACCGGGAAATTCAACGGATCCTGGCCACTGCGATTTTTGGTTTGGTACAGTGCTTCCTCGATTTTTTTCATCTGATCAAGGATTTGTTTGGCTTGCTCGTTAATGGCTTTGAATTCCTCTTTGCCTTTCATCGGCTCCGTTACCCGGTTGATCTGATCGCGCGAGGTGCGGATGCGTTTGATGGCCTGGTGCGTCTCTGTGAGTTTATCACGCACGCCCATGGAAAACTCAAATTGCTCTTTGATGTCAGCCACGGTGCCGCTGGTGCGGGGATCTTTTACGATCTCGAACTCTGTCTCTGAAGTCACACCGTTAGCAGTTAAGCGCGCCTTGTAAGTGCCCGGCACAGCCTTCGGGCCAGTGAGGCCGCCTGCCCAAAGGATGAGTCCATCAAAGCCCTCGGCATCCGCATAGCGCATGTTCCATACAAACTTATTCATGCCGGGTTTAATTCGCAGTTGCTCGTCTTTCGCTTTCTTGTCGGGCTTGGTGGCATACTTCTTAATCACCTTGCCATTAGCTTCCATGATTTCCAACGAGGCTGTGGCTTTTGTGGTGTCTTTGATGAAGTAGTGCATGATAACGCCACCCGGATGGTTGCGGCCTTCGGTTTTGGAGGCCCCACGACCCCGCCACGACACATCGCCTCCATTCATTCGGTAACTGGGCATTGGCTTAAAGAGATGTACATCTGCTTTCGCTACGTTCTCATTCAGTTGTTGCAGCGGTGTTAGATCATCAATCAGCCAGAAGCTGCGGCCTTGTGTGGCGGCAATCAGGTTATCGTTCTTGATGGTAAGATCGGTGATCGGAACGATCGGCAGATTTAACTGGAAGGGTTTCCAGCTCGCACCGTCATCGAAAGAAATATACATGCCGCTCTCGGTACCAGCATAGAGCAACCCTTTGCGTTTTGGATCGGCACGCAGCACACGTGTAAAGTGCCCGGCATCAATGCCGGTTGTAATGCGCGTCCAGGTTTGGCCATAGTCTTTGGTTTTGTACAGGTAGGGTTGGTAGTCGCCTAGTTTGTAACGCGTACCTGCGATGTAGGCACCACCTTTCTCGAACGGATCAAACTCAACGCTGTTGATCATCATCCACTCAGGCATGCCCTTCGGGCTTACTTCCGTCCACTTGGCGCCACCATCGCGTGTGAGGTGCACGCGGCCATCGTCTGTACCTGCCAGAATCACATCTTTTTCGTAGGGCGATTCCGCTACAGCGAAAATGGTGCAGTAGTATTCTACCGAAGTATTGTCTTTGGTGATTGGTCCGCCCGAAGGCCCCATCTTAGACGCATCGTTGCGCGATAAATCCGGGCTGATAAGTTCCCAACTTTCGCCCCCGTTGGTGCTGGCGTGCAAGAACTGCGAAGCCGCATAAATCTTTTTCGGGTTATGGGGCGAGAAGAAAATCGGGAAGTTCCATTGGAATCGGTATTTCGCGCCTTCTGCTCCGTGGCCCATCGGGTTATCCGGCCACGGGTTGATGTTTCGCTCTTCGCCTGTACGGTGATTTCTGCGTGTTAAGAACCCATCGTAGCTGCCGCCATATACAACATCGTTGTCCAGCGGGTCCACAGCAATGTGGCCGCTTTCACCACCTGCAGTTGGTTCCCAATCCCGCTCACCGATCGAAAAGCCATCGGTACGGTGTGCAATTCGCTGGGTAGAGTTGTCTTGCTGTGCGCCATAGATGCGATACGGGAAATGATTATCGGTGGTAACCCGATAGTATTGCGCGGTGGGTTGGTTGTGGTAGGTTGTCCAGTTTTCACCGGCATCAAAACTTACTTGTGCGCCACCATCGTCAGCAATGATCATGCGCTGGTTGTCTTCAGGCGCAATCCAGAGATCGTGATGATCGCCATGGGGGGCGTTGTAACTTTGGAAGGTACGGCCTCCATCTTTGGAGCGGTGGTAGGCTACGTTCATCACATACACGATGTCTTCTTCTTTCGTGTCGGCATAGATTTTTGAGTAGTACCAGGCACGCTGGCGCAGGTTGCGGTCGTCATTCATTTTGCGCCAGGTCTTGCCGGCATCGTCCGACCGATACACACCCCCGTTTTCGTTTTCTATGATGGCATACACGCGGTTGGAGTTCACAGGCGATACGGATACACCGCTAATGCCCCATGCACCCTTCGGGAGTCCTTCGCTTTTGGTGATTTCTGTCCAGGTGTCGCCACCATCGGTTGTTTTCCAAAGGCCAGATCCCTCGCCACCACTCTCCAGGCTGTAAGGCGTTCTGCGAATGCGCCACGTGCTCGCGTAAAGAATGCGGGGGTTGTTCGGGTCCATATTCAGTTCCACAGCACCGGCATCCGCGTTAGCGAAAAGAATCCGCTTCCAGTTTTTACCGCCATCTACAGAACGATACACACCGCGCTCTTCGGAGGACTTAAACAAATCGCCCATCACAGCTGCGTACACAACATCCGGATTTTTCGGATGAATCACGATGCGTGGAATATGGCGTGAATCTTTGAGCCCGATAGCCGACCATGTTTTGCCGGCATCGGTAGATTTGAACATGCCATACCCGTACGACACATTACCGCGCACGGTTACTTCCCCACCGCCCACGTAGATCACGTTGTTGTCCCACTCGCTCACGGCTACTGCGCCAATACTTCCGCCAAAGAAGCCATCGGAGATGTTTTCCCAGGTGTTGCCCGCATCGGTGGTGCGCCATACACCACCGCCGGTGGCACCGAAATAATACAGGTTGGGTTTACCCTGAACGCCTGTAGCAGCCGCCGAGCGTCCGCCCCGGAAGGGCCCGATGTTGCGCCATTCCAGGGCACTATAAAGTTTTTCGTCAAAGCCAACCGTTGCCGGGGCCGGTGCACTACTTTTCTTCTGGGCCACTGCGCAAAGGGCAGCGAACATCCATACTCCGATCCACCATTTTCCTGATTTGATGTTCATATGATACAGTTAATTGAATTTATTCCACCCCCAGATTAGCACGAAATTCAGGAACTCCAACCCCCTTTTTTATGAAAGGCAAAAGGCAGCAAGCGGAGGCGATCTGGCCAGCACCGAATTTTTGAAAGTCTGCAATTTTTCTGGATACTTACGGAATGAGTGACCATGACACCCGCCACCTGTTTCGCCTGCCGGTGATTGTTGCCGCGCTGGGCTATTTTGTTGACATCTATGATCTGCTTTTATTCAGCATTGTGCGCAGACCCAGCCTGATGGCCTTGGGTGTGCCCGAAGATCAGTTGTTTGCACAGGGCGAGTTTTTGTTGCAGGTGCAAATGACAGGCCTATTAATTGGCGGAATTATTTGGGGTGTGATGGGCGACAAGCGCGGCCGACTGTCGGTTTTGTTTGGTTCGATCCTCTTGTATTCGCTGGCCAATATTGCTAACGGGTTGGTTACGTCTGTGCCCCAGTATGCGGTGCTCCGTTTTATTTCGGGGATTGGCCTCGCGGGTGAGTTAGGCGCGGGAATTACGCTGGTATCGGAAGTACTGCCAGCAAGGCTGCGTGCTTACGGCACCACGTTGGTGGCTTCAGTAGGATTGATGGGTGCGGTGTTGGCCAACGTAATCGCCAAGACCTTCGATTGGCAAATAGCCTATTTCATTGGTGGCGGCTTAGGTTTGCTGTTGTTGTTGGCGCGCGTGCGCGTGTTCGAGTCGGGAATTTTTATGAACAGTAAAGTGCAGGCCGTACAGCGCGGAAACTTTCTGTCGCTCTTCACCCAGGCCAAACGGTTTAAGCGGTTCATGGGCTGTATTTTTATCGGGTTGCCGATTTGGTTTGTAATCGGTATTCTCATCACCTTTTCCCCGGAATTTGCCAAGGCGCTCGGCATCACCGAAAAAATTGCAGCTGGCGATGCGGTGATGTACAGCTACATTGGTTTGGCCGTGGGCGATTTGGCCAGCGGTTTCATTAGCCAGGCTATACGTTCGAGGCGCAAAGTGGTATTTCTGTACATTTTCCTAACGGCCTTGTTTATCCTTTTTTATCTTTTTTATCCCATCCAAAGCACCACTCTTTTTTATGTGGCGTGCTTTCTTCTAGGGGTGGGGGTGGGCTACTGGGCGTTGTTTGTTACTATTGCGGCCGAGCAGTTTGGCACGAATTTGCGAAGTACTGTAGCCACCACAGTGCCCAACTTTATTCGCGGCACAGTGGTGCCGATTACGCTGCTATTTGGATTTCTGCGCGATGATCTTCAATTAGGAGTTATCACAGGCGCAGTTTGTGTTGGAGCATTTACGATTATCATCGGATTAATTGCGTTGCGTTCGGTAGAAGAGACCTTTGGACGCGATCTCAACTTTTTGGAGCAAGATTAAGTTTTTGTAGATGTAAGGTTAGGCGCCAAATCGGCTATTTCGCTTTTTCCTGTTTCCCTACTTTTCGTAGGCTATTGGTGATCGGAAAAATGCGTGCTGCAAGAAAAACATACCTGCGAACTTGGCTCATTTGCTTCCTACTTGGGCTGGGGCAAACCACGTGGGTAAACGCTCAGAATGTACAACTCATCGATAGCTTACGCAGGCTACTTCCCACAGCTGACCCGGCCTTGAAGTTTAATCTGCTGAATGGAATCGGGTTTGAGTATCGGTACTCGTATCCGGACAGTACGATCTTTTTTTGTCAGCAGGCCTATACGCTCGGTCAATCCGTGGGTTTACCTAAAGAGCTCTCCAAACCACTTAGCTTCATGGGGCTCGCCAAAGCCAATCAGGGCGACTACACCGCTTCCTTTAGCTTTCACTTGCAGGCGGTGGAAGTAGCTGCAGATCAACAAGACTCGCTACAATTGGGGCACTCCCATAACAACCTTGGTCGGCTTTTTTACGATCAGGGCGATTACGTTCGTGCGTACGACAACAGCATCAAAGCGCGCATAGTTTTCGAGCGTCTAAACGATCATTCGGGCATGGCCTATGTGTACCGCAGTTTGGCCAATATTTACAAATCACAGAACGAATGGCCGCAAGCCATCGACATGAATACCCGCGCCTTGGATTTGCACAAAAAACTGAAGGACAAGCGAACCCTTGCCTCCGCCTACATGGAATTGGGGTTGACCTACGAAGGCGCGCGTGAATATGCAGAGGCAAAAAGATTGTTACTCATGGCAGATTCTGTGGTACAGGGGTATTCGGATCCCGTCACGAAAGTTGAAATTGGATTGGCGTTGGCGGAGCTGCTGTTCAAAGAAGGTGCAACAGCAGCGGCCGCGGAAAAAGCTGATCGCGTTCTACAAACCGTTACCCGGCAAACGAATCAAAAACTCTACTACCGGGCATTATTACTAAAAGCGCGGTATCTTCTTGATCAACGCACATTTACACAGGCTGAGGAGTATTTGAAGCAGATTTATGCCGCCAGCAAAGCCACCAACAATCTGGCGCTACAACGAGACGCTGTGTTTTATTTAATTCAAGTATCGAACCGGGGTGGGCGGGCAACTGAGGCACAGCAAAATCGCGATGAATATGAATTCCTGAGCGAAAAATTGCAGAACTCCAATTTGATGCGCCAGATCGATAAGCTTGAGTTTCAACTTGAAATCGAGAAAATTGAAAGGGAGAACGCGCTGTTGAAAGCTAACAACGAAGCCAATCAACAACTGATCCGAAACCAGCGGTTGCAAAAGGTGTTGTTGGTGATCGTAGTATTTTTTATTTCTGCACTGGCGGGGTTGGTGCTGTGGAACAGCCGCAGAAATCGATTGATCGGAAGGAAGCTGGCAGAGCAGAATTCTTTCATCTACCAGCAGCGCGATGAAATTCAACAGCAGAACGAAGAATTGCTTTCCAGCAACGAACAACTTCAAGCGTTGGATCAAGAGAAGACCACGCTGATGAATATCGTGGCCCACGATCTAAAAACACCGCTGAATCGAATCTTAGGCCTCACGCAGCTAATGGAGCTGGACGGTGATGTGGGCAAGCAACAACTGGAGTATTTGCAGATGCTTAAGAAGTCTACGCAGGCTGGACTTGACCTGATTACCGACTTGTTGGATGTGAATGAGATTGAGGCCAAAAAACAGCCGCATTTAGAGCGGGTGGACATCGCAACGATTTGCCGAGAACGCAAAACGCACTATGAAATGCTGGCTGGTCCAAAAAACATTCAACTCGTTTTTACGGGTTCAGTTCAGTCGGTGGTGCTAACAGATCCAGCCTATCTCGTGCGGATTTTGGATAATTTGGTTACCAATGCCATTAAGTTTTCGCCAGCCGGGTCGCAGGTGCGATTGGGTTCTGAACACGTTGATCAACACCTCGTAGTTACAGTAGAAGATCAAGGCCCCGGTTTTTCGGATGAGGACCGGAGGTTCCTGTTTCAAAAATTCAGAAAACTAAGCGCCAGGCCTACTGCGGGCGAGTCCTCCAATGGGTTGGGATTGGCAATCATCAAGATACTGGTCGATCGCCTGCAGGGCTCCATCGAGTTAAAAAGCCAACCCGGCAAAGGCAGCACCTTTATAGTTACCCTGCCCGCAAAAAGCTAATTTTTTTTGGAGTCCTTTAAACTTGGAGATCCGAAAGAAGTCTTACCTACAAAAATTGCGAAATATGAAATGTCTGAGCACAGCGTTCACCCACAGGAATGTTAATAGAGCTTGGATATTGCATGAGCCCTTAAACAAAAATAATAACACATGAAAAACTTGATGGTAGTATTGATGATGTTGGTAGGAATAACGCTTTTTGCGCAAGACCGTACCCCACGCGTAAATGGCCGCCAAGCCGCCCAACGAGGCCGGATTGCAGAAGGACGGGCCAGTGGTGAAGTGACCAACCGGGAGGCCGCAGCGTTAAACACCCAACAACGCCACATCCGAAGAACGGAGCGCAGGGCTAAAGCAGATGGAGAAGTAACGGTGCGCGAACGCAGGCATTTGGATCGAAAACAAGATCGCGCCAGCCGCAACATCCGCCGAGCGAAAAAGAACTCGGTCGATTCGAATTAAGCGGTCAATAATCAGTGGAAGCCCGGGGAATTCCCGGGCTTGGGTGTACGACAGTTTTGAAAGTGTTGTTTTAGGTGTGCGTAAGCGGGCAAGGGATTGCAGTGGAAAGCCCGAAGTGCGTTGGGATTGTGGGTGGGCCGGACTTGGAACGGAAAGCCCGGTGGCCTTGCGTTTCGCTTGGCCATGCCCCAAAATTACAAGACTGCTGTGCACCTTGGGCTTTTGCTTTTTTAACGTGGAACTTTTATTCTGTTACCTTTGTACTTCTATGGCTGATGGAAAGACGTTTCATCCGTGTTTATCTGGGGCTGACCGGTTTTGACAGGTTGTGTGAAGGTGAACGCAGCATGCAAGCGCATGAGGGTAGCGCTTTGAAAACTGCTCTCAAACTCTACGTGGCGAGAATACTTACGCCATGGCTGCTTAATCTCGCGTAGCGCGTGATTAGCTTATCTTCCGATAAGATCGGAAGAGGCCATCATCGCTCGGTGCCTCCGTTCTGCGGGTACCGAAACAGCGGTGTCGATTAGCAAGAACTGGGCCTCGTTGTGTTGCGCAGCGGTGTCGAGACAACAGCAACTAAGGAAATGTGTAGGCGGTTGATTGCCTGGCATATCCCGAAAATAAAAATCAACTAAGCATGTAGACCGTTCATGGTCATCTTCTCTGGACCAGGGTTCGACTCCCTGCAGCTCCACTTCAAACGAAGGCCATTGCGATGCGGTGGCCTTTGCTTTTTGTGTTTTACTAAAACTCGTTCGTATGCGGTTTCTTCTGCTTTTGTGGCTGCTCCCGATAGTATCGGTTCAAGCGCAATCCAAACAATTCATCAATCCATTTACCATCCAACCGCCTGGTTACACGCATGTAGTGGCCGTTTCGGGGGGCACCACGATCTATATTTCTGGCCAGGTTCCGGTGAACGAAAAAGGCGAGACCGTAGGCAAAGGCGACTTTCGCGCGCAGGTGGTGCAGGTGTACGAAAATTTGAAAACCGCACTCACGGCCGCAGGCGCCACGTTTCAAGACGTGGTGAAGATGAATACCTACGTAGTGAATTACCGGCCCGAAGATGTGGCGGTTATCCGGGAAGTGCGAAAAGAATACCTCTCTGCGAGTCAACCACCGGCCAGCACGCTGGTGGGAATTCAAGCTTTGGTAAACCCGGATTTCCGGATTGAAATTGAGGCCGTGGCCGTTATCAAGTAGCTTTTGCAGTTGACTGCCATTCAATATCTTTGCCGCTCTTTTCTAAGTTCTTTGGCTCCGTAGTTTAATGGATAGAACGAGAGATTCCGGTTCTCTTGGTGGGGGTTCGATTCCCTCCGGGGCTACAAAACCTTTGTTTCTGAGCTAGTTTCGGACATCAGTTCGATTCTAACTTGGTTTTCACTCTTTTTGTCCATACCTCACCCGAAAGGGAAATGATGCAAACAGCGGCTCGCCCGAGGTGGTGAGTCCCTCGATAATCACTTCGTAGTTGCCAGACTCATCACCGGTGGCAAACGTAAACGAAAATTCGCCTGCTTCGTTTGTGGCAGCATTCGGCAGCCATAAAAGTACGGGACCTAGCCGGGGGGTTCGGGTGGGGAGAATATCCAAACCGGATTGCGGACTATATTTTTTCGAAAACCCATCAAATAAGAACCCGCCAGACAACCTTGATCCGTGTGTTATCTTTTTTGTTTCCACGATCAGCAAACCGTTACGGCCTAGTTGGCCAAAATGTGCGCGTTTCGCGCGCGTATAAAAACCGCTGATTTTTTTGATCTGCTCAGGTATTAGTGAAAGAAAGTATTTGCTGTCCGTTGTGAAGATTCCATCAATGATAAAGATCGGGGCGTCTTCGCCATTCTTCTGATCTTCGCTGAGGAACATTCGTACTTCGTCTTGTCCTTTGACTGTTCTATGCTGCACATAGGGAATTGCCTCTCGAAGCGTCTCGCTCATTGTTGGAAAAATCATGAACCTATCTAGGTCGATTTCAAAATCCGGTTTAACGGGTGGTTTCCAGGCCTGAATTTCTGGCTGTGCCTGAAAGGAGTATTCCTGAAAGGCTTGGCGGATTTGATTTGCTTTGTTCCGATAGTCAAAATAACGTTCCGGAAGCGAGGCCAAAACATTGTGGCGGCCGGATACTACCGGAACGTCCGCAGCAAAGGAAATCGCACCAGCCACGTGCTTTCCGTTTTCCTGCAAGTAGGGAAAAAAATATTCTGCCCCATTGAAGTCGACAAAGAACGCAGCCTGGAAATCTCCGTTCGGATCGAGTGGTACTTCGCTGATTACATCGAGTTGCGGTTGGTAAAGCGTTAACCGTGTTCCTTCCGGGTTCTTTTTTTTATCGCTACGCAAAAACTGACCTTCCATCCAAAGGTCTTGTCGCCAAACATGGTTGAGAGTTGCGTTAGGCGGCCATACGAAAGGTAGTTGGAACGCTGTTTTGAATAGATCCTGAACGACTTGATTAGTATAGGAAGTCGGTATGCCAGGTTTACTAACTTTGGAAGTTGCCACGCCCTCTGAGTTAAAAAAAAGGTATTCGCATAATGACGTCATGCGAGCTACGGGCTCGAACAAATCACTTCGGATAACTTTTACTGACATGCGGGCTAGTTCTGGTAGTCCGTCTTGAGAACGTACCCGCAACGTTTGCCTCACATGGCTTCGCGTTTTCAATGTTCCGATAGAATTATCTAACTCAATCTCCAAATGTTGAAACGGCACAAAACCCCGGCCCAAACCTACTGTTCTTTCTCCGGCCAGAGCTATCACTTCAAATATGCCACTCTGCAAGTTTTCGCTTGGGAGCTCAAATCGGGCATGACCGTTTAAACCAAGAGTAACGAACACTTGATAAGCTAATTGATAATGCTGTAAGCAGAGGACAGTGATTTTTTTGTAAGCTTCGGCGTTGGCCTTTACCGAAAGGTGAATCTGTCGGCCTTGTATTGCGATTGATACTGGTAGATCGACCACTTTTGTGGTTACTTTTTCCAGGTCTTGAGCAGTTGTTTTTATAGCGCCTTCCGTAATGTAGAATGGGCTTCGAAAAAATGTATGGGCGCCCATATTTTTCATCCATTCCGAATAGCCAACGAGAGTATACGTACCGCCTTTTATATTCTGCGGCAAAACGAATTGATTACTGTCCCACCCGGCCGTAGATAAAAACTGTTGCTGGTAACGTACCCGACCTGAGTCATCAATCAGTTGTAGATGAATGACGTGTCGGGCGGCCAGTGGCATTAATGAACGTGCATCCAATAAAAAGTATGAAAAGAAAGCAGTGTCGCCCGGTGCATAGTATGGTTGATGGAACGTGAGATGCAATTTCAGGGGTAACAGTTTTTCGTAATGAGTTTTCACCACAGTTTGTTCAGTAGTCTGTGCACACAGCAGGCGCGCAAGAAGGCATACCGATACAACCACCAACGTTTGTCTCATTACCAAAACAGGGGTTTCACATTTTTTGAGTTTCGAAAAGCTAACCGACAGTCTTGTAAGATTTCTTCGCGCATCCGAAACCCGTTTGGCACCTGAAGAGGATCGATGTCTATAACTACCCGGGACACTCCGGACACCGTGAAAAGGCCTAATACAACTTCGCTTGGATCGGCTACGTTCCGGATATTTCCCTGGAGGCGTAGAACAGCTGGTTGAAACAAGTTGGTTTGCGCTTGCATCTGGGCTTCTACCTGTTGCCAAAAGCGATAGCTGTTGACGTCCAAACTTAGCTGCTCTATTTCGAGGCGATATCGCTCGGAAAAACGGTGTGCGTCAACCGGCAATAGGGCAATTACCTTAGTTTCGGATTCACCCGGTCCAGATGTCGGCCTGGCAAGTAAGGGTTGTGAGTTTTGTTCAGTCACCCAACATTGGCAGCAGGTACAAGTGGACGAAACTGCACAAGGCGGGGGCTCCTGGATAACCTGACCAAACATATTAACACGTATGGGGATCCGTTCCGGATAGGTCAACACTTGATAGGTGCCCGTCCAGCGCCACCGAAGCAACGGTTGATTTATGGGCTTGGTTGCCGTGATACGCACTTCCATTGCATGGGGTGTTGTTTCTGCATCCCGAAAATAGTTCGGGCGAAAGAGCACCTCGGTACGGTCGATCAAGCCCGCTATTTTGAGTTGTTGTCGGTCTGATTCATACACCCGCCCATCTCTTCGATCAATCCGTAGCCAATACCTTTCATTCAACTCTCCCTGCCATGTGTTGGTGCCGGATTGGTAGGAACCATCCAATTGCAACTCTAGTTGCATCAATTCACCTTGGTCGCTGAAAATTGTGACTGCAGCATCTGTAATCGGCATCAAGGGTGCTTGTAGCGAGTCGGCGCTTCCGTACATGCGCACCACCACGCGCTCTTGCGTTAACAATCCATCCACAAAAAAATAGCCGTTACTGCCGATCTCTGGTAGTGCTAAAGGCTGAACACAAGCGCCCGCCAAGAGCCAGCTCCAAAGAAAAATCCAACGGCCAGACCACGATCGTCTCATCTATCAAAACTTTAATGCGTAGTTAATGGTTGGAATGATCGTTCCAACCAACGCCAATTCTCGTGGCAGTAGTTGCCCGAGTGCGTTTGGAACAAAAAAGGCAGAGAACGGATTCTTGCGTGCATAGACATTAAAAAATGAAATTGTCCAGGTTCCGCTCCACGGCTTTTTGCGCTTGTAGTTTCCTTCGATTACGAAGGCAAGATCCAATCGATGATAGTCACGAAGGCGATACGTATTCCGCTCCTCAAACTGGGTAATCGGGATGCCCTCTACTTGGTAAAACGCAGACGGCAGCGAGATGGGTCGCCCCGTATGGCATATGAACGTACCAGTAAAGAAATGTCGGGTACTGATACTGTAACGCCATTGCAGTTGTGCCAGGTGGGGCATGTCGAAGTGTGCGGAGTACCAATTTCCACGATTGATAGCTTCACGCGGTGAAAAGCCGGGAGTTCTTCGCATCGCACGCGCGAACGTATAACTGAACTGGCCCGTTAATCGTCCTGTCTCCTTGGTGAGCTGGGCCTCGATTCCACCCGATCGTAACTGGCCCGGTAACAGGGCTGTTTCAATCTGCGGGTTTAGAAGTAAAAGGCTGCCGTCTTTGAAATCAAGTACGTTATCCACGTGCTTAATAAAACCTGTCAAACGGCTGGTCCATTTCTTGGCCGGATGGATCCATTGAGCGCCAAGGCTACCTGCCATCGCCCGCTGTGGCCGGAAGAAGTGATTGCTTAGTTGCCAGACATCCACCGGGTTGGGTACCGCACTGTTTGTGACGAGGTGGATAAACTGGTTAATGCGTTGGAACGAACCCAGAAAAGTGAATTCGGGCGAGGGGCGATATCGGAGTTGCAGCCGCGGCTCAAGCGCTGGGTAAGTTTTCATCACCCTACCCGTTTCGTATTCTGTTGCGCCCACCAGCGTGGCTACATCACGTGGTTGCCCGTCCGTATATTGGTTGACGATGCCCGGGCCCAATCGTTGAAAAAAAACAAATCGCAGGGCGGCCTGAAGTTCCCACTTATGCCACCGCTGATGATCCGCCACGTAAACGGAACTCTCATGCGCCGTTTCGATCGGTATTGAAAGGCGCGGTTGGACATTCGATGCACCTGGCTCAAACAGCCCGGGCATGATTTGATAGATGGTAGATTGTACACCAAAACGCCATTCATGCTTGCCTTCGTGGATGAAGTCGGCCTTCAGTGATGGTTGCGAGATCCGGTATTGTAGTCGGTAATCCTCCAGGCGCTCCTCATCCCGAAGCTCGAACTGATAGCCGGTGAATCCGGTCTGAAAAATCCCGGCCAGGCGGGCGTTGAACTGATGTGTAACCCGAAAAGAAGCTAATAGATTACGCCAGCCGTAGGTCGTGTCGTTCGTTAATCGGAAGGAATCCTCGCTGCGATAGTAAGATGCACTAACCGATGTATTGTCCGACAACCAAGCTGTTAGCTTAGCAGAGCCATCGTAGAAGTTGACACGTGCATTTGCCAGATCGACAAACCGGGAACGAAGGGCTCGTAACGCCCAATTCGAGTAGGTAGACCGAAACGTGGAAAACAGCGAAAGTTTTTTGGAGATAGGTCCGTGAATCGATCCATAGGCGGAAATCGGCCCAATACCGCCCGTGCCATGCCAACGATGTCGGTCGCCATCCTGACTCGTGAGCGCGAGGACCGAAGAAACGCGGCCTCCCATTTCCACTGGTTGCCAATCTGCATAGAAGGCAGTCTCGCGAATACCATCGGCTAAAAACGCACCGAAAAACCCGAGGGCATGACTTGGGTTGTACACCGGCACTCCATCGTATAAAACCAGATTTTGGTCAACACTGCCGCCGCGTACATGAAAGCCCGTAGCTATTTCGCCAACCACCGCTACTCCGGGTTGAGTTTGAATTTGCTTGATAAGATCGGCTTCGCCCATAAACGTGGTACTTCTTTTCACGTCGGACAACCGAATCCGGGATTCCCCCAAAGTACGATCTTGCACGGCCTGACCTGAGACTACGACTTCGGAAAGCAAAATTGGTTTTTCCTCTACAGCTACTGCAATCGTACCGTTTTGATAGACTTCGATATCAAGTAACTGTGGCGAAAAGTTTACGTGATCCAGTAAAAGAATAGAATGGCCCGGCGGTAGATCAACCGAAAAAAAACCGTTTATATCCGTAAGTACCGAGTTGGATGTTCGCAAAACGGTAACGGAAAGTGCAGCCACAGGCGCTTCGGTTTTCTGATCGGTGATCGATCCAGTTATTCGAAATGGTCCCGGCCTTGCATGAGACTTTTCCTCCAGACCAATGCCAATTGTCCGAATCTGCCGTTGTTGAATCTGTGCTGTTCGGAGCGCTGTAATCCGCTCGCGTTCTGGCCGCGGATCCTTGATAAACACCAATTGCTGCGGGCCAAGGAAATGAAAAGTGAAGCCCGATGGTTGCAGTAGTTCAGTCAGTGCGGAAAGCAAAGGCATATTATTCAATTCCGTACCAAGGAATATATTTTCGAGCCAAGCTGATCGATAATAGAATCGGAATCCATGTTCAGCTTCCAGCGCTTCCAGATATTCAACTAATCGAATATTGGTTTGAACAGAAACTTGGACGGAGTCGATGGTCTGCGCGTTTGCATGCAGTGCTAAGATCATCATCAAGAGAATCGAAAAACTCCTCACCTGCATGTGGGGAAGATAGGATTTTTTTGAGCGAAGAGCACAACGTCTCCAGGTGTCACTGACTCGTGTTCCCTCTGGGGCTACAAAAATCCTTGTAATTGAAGAAGTTGCAGGGATTTTTTTTGGGAGGGGTCATTTCGCCACGGCCAGGGAGCACCCACTCAATCTTTCGCATTTCTGATTAACTGCTCAATAGCGCTTACCACCTGAAGATCGCAACGACCACCTTGTTCCTTGGCAGCCGTGCAGGCAGCTAAACTTTTTTCTTTCCAACCCTTTGGGGCAACGCGGCTTCGGTAGTCCAAAGCCTGTAAGCCTGCGGTGGAAATGCGCGACAAGTTCTCGCTGAGGTTCTGGGCCTCTGCCAATACCGGACTTCTACGAACCGTTTCCAAAAATCCGGAATGGTTATCGCGCCACCGCTGTAGCCACGAGCGAATTTCTCGTTCCTGTTCCCCGGTTGGGCGAGCCACAAACTCAAAAACCAGTTGACGAAATTC
The DNA here is from genome assembly GCA_044339555.1 of Cyclobacteriaceae bacterium. Taxonomy (GTDB): domain Bacteria; phylum Bacteroidota; class Bacteroidia; order Cytophagales; family Cyclobacteriaceae; genus ELB16-189. The sequence goes on from JBIIVI010000027.1 coordinate 15,160, forward strand.
TCGCGCCACCGGTTGATCCGGAATCGCCACATCGGCAATTTTTGTATAGGGCGAAAAGACCGTGTACATCGTGTCGCCTGCATTGCGCTGATAGATTTTTAACGGTTCAATTACATCCACCAGCGTTTCGAGCGCCCGGGTATCGGTGCCGTTGGTGAGTCTGCGCAGCAACGTTTGTTTGTTGCGTACGTGTAGCGAACCCAGTTCGTCAAGCAAAAAACTCGCGCGTTCCAGCCTGCGATACATATCGTTTACATCACGCACCTCCGCAGCTGACCAAAGCCGTTCGGCAATGGCAGCAGTACGTGGCCAGATGCGCGAGTCGATCGTTTCGGGTGTAACGTGTTCGGTCCACATAGTGGCCTCCCCACCTACGATCAGCTTTTTTTGATCTTCTGTGAGTGCGGCATTGGCCGGTAGCGGGTCGTTGAGGTAGTGAAAATCTGTGGGCTGAATTAAATCAATATAATAGCCTGTCGAGAGCAAGCCCGGGTAACCCTGGCGCGCACCTTCGTACAACGACTCGTGACCGCGCCACGATTGAATCATGATTTCTTTGGAGATGCCCGGATGCAGAATCTCATCCCAGCCCATCATTTTTTTGCCGTGCCTTTGCACGATGGGCAACACCTTGCCAATAAACTCCGCCTGTAAATCGGCAGGTGTATAGTTGCGTTCCTTCATGTAAGCGGCAATGGTGGGACTTTTTTGCCAGTGCAACCCGGTGTTTTCGTCCCCGCCGATGTGAAAGTATTCGTCCGGGAAGAGCGCGGCCATTTCACCAAACAGTTTGTCCAGAAACTCGTAGGTAAACGGTTTGGTAACATCCAACGCCGGGTCGAAAATCCCGAAATAACGTTGAAGCTCGTACGCTTGTGGCAGGGCGGCCAACTCCGGATACGCCCGGAGCATGGCCGTGCAATGTCCGGGCACATCAAACTCCGGTACGATCCGAATGCCGCGTTGGTCCGCATACACGATGATTTTTCTCATCTCCTCCTGCGTGAAATAATTCCCTTCCGCACCGACTTCATGCAACCGCGGGAACACTTTCGATTCGATTCCAAACATCTGGTCTTCGCTGAGATGGAGATGCAGCACATTCATTTTCATGGACGCCATCAAATCGAGATTGCGGAGAATGACGTCCATCGGCATCCAATGCAGACAAACATCAATCAGCAAACCCCGCCAGGCAAAGCGTGGGGCATCTTCGATCACAACGCCTGGAAAGAAGTAGCCGGTTTCGTCTGCGCTGAGTAATTGAAGCAACGTTTCAAGTCCTCGAATGGCACCTAAGTCGGTGTCGGCCTCCAACTTGATTTGACGAGATCCAACCGTAAGCCGATACGACTCATCTTCCCCTAATCGAAGCTGTGCGGGTCGGTTCACAACCAGCAGTAAAGAGGCGGCCGCGTCACGATCTTGTTCATTCAAATGACCCTGTTTAAAAAAAAGCCCAACTCGCTGATCAAGTCTCCGCAGCGCACGGGATGCCTCTTTATACACGCGCGGCCCCGGCTTTCCGCTAAACCCGACTGTAAAATTCTTGTCGATGCGGAACCGCTCGGGTGTGGTCGTGGTTTTTTGAGGTAGCGGCATTAGCGCAGGAAGTGCGGCTTGGCCAAAGCTGCTCAAGCTCAGCGTTAGCAACCAGACGAGTAACAACAGGCGCATGCTTATAACCGGGTAAAGAGCTGTTGCCACAATTGGTTGTACTTGTCCCACTTAACTAAATTGATGCCCCAATGCGGACTGGCACTGGTGGTGAACGAGGATACCTTGCCTTTGCCTACCTCGCGGGCCGTAAGCAATGGATACCATTTTTTCATATACTGGATTTCCAGCAGGCTGATGCTTTCGGGGCGCAGCCGGGTTTCGTTGAAGCCCAGCAGCGGTGGAATTTCTTCTACCGAAATTCCCTGAAGCACCGGATGGTCCGGTCGTTGCATGCGCACCGGGAAACTCCAGGTGGACTCCACGAGGTCATCGCCATCCAGACATTCTACCGGTAGCACCTCGTGAAACGGAACCCGCTTCCAACCGCCTTTGCCCAACTCGCCACTGAAACTGTACCAGCCACCCATCATGTGAAAGTGCCCGCCGTTGCGAACCCATTCTTCCAAGAGCATAAAGCGATCGGGAAACGTAACATAGCTGTCCCACTTATTGCGATTGAAAAAATCCGGATGCAACATCAAAACCTTGGTTTCTACATCGCCAAACACAATGGTGGTGGCCCACTGCAATCGTTTTTCAAAATCTTCGGGCGACATGTTGTACAACTCCCACGAAGGCTGCGAAATCACTTCCGCACCGGGAATTCCTTTTACGGCATCCACAAATTGGTACGCATAGTTGAGAATCTCTACTCCTTTGGTAGCCGCCAGAAAAGGCGACTCGATATACTTTTGGCCCGTGTGCACACACCAGTTACCCACGTGCCAGATGCGAAGGGATGATTTCATATCAAAAGAATTAGTTAGGCAACATCAATACTGTTCCACTACTTTTCGGAAAACCAAGTCGAAGGCTCCGTTAAAATACCGAAACTCTGTAGTTCCTTTTTTGGAATCAGCTTGAAATACATATTCACGATCGAAGTCGGATTCAAAAAATCTGTTTTTGTCCGTCGGTTTGATGAATGTGTCTACACCGGTAACGGGATCGGCCAGTTTCAATTGATTTTTATCAACGGTTATCACCACCCGATCGCCAAATTCGTGCGCATACGTGCCGGCCCATTTGCCAAGTTCTGCGGCAGTAAGCGTAACTTCTTTCGGTAGGGCGGGCAATGGCAGGGCCGTACGTTTGTTAAACCGCTCCGGACCCGAGGCGCCAAACAGGGCGCTTACGCGGATGCCGGTTATCACGCCAGCCGCATCGCGTTCCAACTTCCAGCGCTGGTAAGGAGCGCCTTTCACGAACCACACATCGGGGCCAGCCGCCAGCAATTCGGTTTTTGATCCACCCGTGCGCCACGCAAACACACGACCGCTATCTACACGGATTGAAAAATAAGCGGCTCGCTTACCGTAGTTTACTTGCAGGCGACTTCCCGCATTCAACGATTCATATACGCCTTCCACGCCGGTCGGTGCGGTCGTTGATTTTTCTTCCTTCAATGATGGCACTGCGTAGAGCTGGGTAAAAACGCGGTTTGTGATGAGTGCGGAATTCACTGTTCCCGAATTTGAAAGCAGCACCCAGTAAAGTCGATCGTCCGGCACACGAGCCGCTTGCGCGCGATAACCCCCAATGGACCCACCGTGTTGCACAAAAGCTTTCGTACCTAACGTGCTGACCGACCACCCCAAGCCATAGTTTGCAGGCCGGCCGGACGTAAGTTGAAAGCTCTGGTGTGCGATGGCGAGCAAATCCTTTTTCAGAAGTTTTTCCTGCTGCAAAGCCTCGTCCCACTTCAGCATATCATCCACCGTGCTGATGATCTGGCCCGCACCATATGCCCAATACCAATCGTATTGTGGCTCCATCTTTATTTTGCCATAAGGAAGGGTGGAGCCGTACTCACCGGTTTTGTTGGCGAGCGTAAAGTTGGACGTACCCAGAAAAGTGTTCGACATCCGCAAGGGTTCGAAAATTCGTTTCTTCAAAAAGTCGTTGAACGGTTGGCCTGTCACTTTCTCCACAATTAACGCTGCCAGCACGTAGCCGGAATTGGAATAACTCCAGTCGCTGCCCGGTTCAAATAACAATGGCTGTCGTTCGAAGAATTTTACTAGCTGGTGTATGGAAACAGGGCGTGCTGCCAGCGTGTCAAACCCATAAAGCTCGGTGTAGCTGGGAATACCGCTAGTGTGCGACAAGATATGTTCGATGGTAATGGTTTTGCCATAGGTGTTGTAAGCGGGGAGGTATTTTCGGATATCATCCCGATAGTTCAACTTTCCTTCTTGTTGTAACAGGAGCAAGCTTACGGCGGCAAACTGCTTCGAAACCGAGCCGATGCCCAACCGGTGATCGGTGTTCATGGGTACCTGCAATTCCTCATTTGCCAACCCGTATGCTTTCTTAAATACGGGCGAGCCATTTTGTGCCAAGAGCACCACACCTCCACCGGCCGTGGCAAAATACTTGGTCAGCACGGAATCAACCCGGTGTAGCGCGGTGGGCGAGAGATCGAGGGTTTGCGCGCACAGCACAACTGGGGTCGTCAAAAGAATCAATAACCAAATTCGTTTCATTTTTCGGGGTTTAGGATTTGAGAGTTTCAAAGACACAACGGCTAGCGACTAATCAACGAAGTGATTTGAGGTAAGCGAGGCTTTTTGGAATTTGTTGCTCAGCACGCGAAGATTCATCTTCAATAAAAAAATGCTGCACCCCGGTGGCCCTGGCGGCTTTCATCACCTCTGCAATGCCAACATCCCCTGCGCCAAGAACTACATTCGATTCCACATCGGCTTGCCCGTTCGCGTTTCCAGGCGTTCCCGCTTGGCGGTCTTTTAAGTGCATCAGCAAAAAACGATTTGGATACTTGCGCAACAAGGCGACCGGATCTTGTCCCGGATGCTTCACCCAGAATACGTCCATCTCAAAATTAAAATAAGCGGGATTGGTTTGAGCCACCAGTACATCAAATAAGGTACCGTTTTGATACGGCCGGAATTCATATCCGTGTGGGTGATAGCAAAGCTGGAGGCCCTGGGATTTCAGCACTTGCCCGGCCCGGTTAAATACCTCAACGGCTTTATTGATTTCTGCGATGCCAAACTCGTTACCCGAATGGGGAATCCAAAAACAGACCACATAAACGGCTCCCAACTCT
>JBIIVI010000286.1:0-4257 GCA_044339555.1 Cyclobacteriaceae bacterium
TTGGCATATGCCCAACAAAACGATTTAGTAAAAGCCGTGCCTGACTTGGAAAAAGCCGTAAGCCTTGGCTTTGCGGATGTAGAAGCCTTCCGAATTCTGGGCGATGCGCAGTTCGTAAACAAAAACTTTGCTGGTGCGCTCCAAAACTACGACCGCGCCATCAAGCTGGCGGCAACCGACCCGGTTATCTTTAACAATCGCGGAAAAGCAAAATTAAGTCTGGGCGATTTGGCCGGTGCCGCAGCCGATTTTGATCGGGCATTACAATTGAAACCCGACTATCCCAAGGCTTCGCTAAACCGCGGCACGGTACGGTTCACTCAGGAGAACTTTGCAGGTGCCATTGCTGACTTGGAGAAAGCAAAGATTACGGAGGGCGAAAACCCGGAGCTAAACCGGATGCTGGGACTTGCCTACTATCAGGAAAAGAAAAACGATGCCGCCAAAGCAGCGCTCGAAAAGGCACTCGCAGGTGGAATAACGGATGGAAAAGTATGGCTGGCGGCCGGGTACCTGCGCTTCGAACAAAAAGAGTTCGATAAATCCGTAGAGGCCCTTATGCAAGCGGAAGCAGCAGGCGAAAAAGAACTGGCACTTTACGGAAAAAGAGGGCAGGCTTCCTTTCAGGTTCGGAAGTACGATGCGGCCGTGGCCGACCTTGAGAAGTTTGTGGCTTCCAATGCGAGTGATCTGGCCGCGATAGAAGCCTTGGCACGATCATATTCAGAGTTACAAAAACCCAAAGAGGCACAACCCTATTTGGAAAAAGCCGTCGCACAAAAAAGTCAGGCGAAAGAAATCTACTTCCTGGCCGGCAACGGCCGATTTACTGCTTCCAATTTTAGTAGCGCCATCGAGGCATATACCCAAGCAATGAATCTCGGTCTCCAAAGCGAACTGGTGTACAACAATCGTGGCAAAGCCAGATTGAACAGCCAACAGGCGGAAGCCGCGATTGAAGACTTCACCCGTGCGTTGCAATTAAAAGCTGAGTATCCACAAGCACTCAAAAACCGCACCGCCGCTTATTTCGCGATTGAAAATTGGTCGGCTACCATTAAAGATGCTGCCATTCTCATCAACAAAGGTCAGGCGACAGCGGATGAATGGGCGTTCGCAGGAATCGCGAAGTATCACACGAACGACTACGCGGGTGCAATCAACGACCTGAGCAAAGCCATTGATGCAGGGGCCGCGCCGGGCAATGCGTTGTTGTTCCGCGGACGATCGTTCTTCGCACAGAAAAAATTCAACGATGCCATTCCTGATTTGGATGCTGCAATTCAGGCAGGCGAAAAATCACCCCTCACCTTCTATCAACGAGCCGCGGCTCACTATGAATTGGGAAACTATGCCACTGCCCTGCCCGACTTTAACCGAGCGTTGCAGGAGGGCTATGGAGAGGCAATTGCCTACGATCAACGGGGCTATTGCAAGCTCATGTCCGACAATGCTGCCGGTGCGCTGGCCGACTTTAATCAAGCCATTGAAAAAGATGCTGCGCCCGGTTTGCCCTATTTCCATCGGGCCGATGCACATGCCGCCCTGAAGAACTGGCCGGGAGCATTGGGCGATTACGAAGTAGCACAAGGCAAGGGCGTGCAAGATCCACAGCTGTTGGCGAGAAAAGGTGTAGCGCGTGTTGCCCTTACGGAGATTGATAAAGGCATTGCCGACTTTACTGCTGCACTCCGCATGGATGGTGAGTTGCGCGAAGCGTACGGATACCGCGCAGCGGCCTATGTGCTTCAAAAAAAATATGAGTTGGCAGTAAAGGACTTTCGTGAAGTAGAAAAGCGTACCGAAAAACCGGGAACTGACTTGTGGCGCTCGTTGGCGGAAGGTTATTTCGAATCGAAAAATTATTCGCCGGCCCTGGAGTACATAGAAAAGCTTTTGAAAGCAGGCGAAAAAGACAAACGCATTTTGTTTATGCGCGGTAAGTGTTTGCTGGCGGATCAGGATTTTCCCAATGCCATCAAGGCGTTTGATGAGGCGATTAAAGCCGGTGAAAACTCGGTGTCGATTTACCTGGATCGTTCGCGCGCCAACCTGCAAATGGAAAATCCCAAAGAGGCGATCAAAGATCTCGACAAAGCATTGGCTCTTGATCCCAACAACTCCGATGTATTTTACAACAAAGCCGTGCTCAACGAAGAAGCTGGCGCCTTTGAAGATGCGGTGTTGGATTACAACAAAACAATCAAACTCAACCCGAAGGATGCCGCGGCATTTTATGGACGCGCCAACTGTAAGGCTGAACTAGGCGATTATGGGGCAGCTATTGCGGACATGGACGAGGCTATTTCGCTGAAGGATAATGACGCCTCCTATTACAAACAGCGCGGTAATTTCTATTACCGCCTCCCCGACAAGGAAAAAGCGTGCTTCGACTGGCGTAAGGCGGTAGAGTTAGGCGATGCGAAGGCGCGTTTTCAGATCGACCAGTATTGCAAAAAATAACTCACAAAAACATTGCATCACAAAAGAAAGGCTCCGTTCAGGAGCCTTTTCTTTGTTACTTCGTTACCGCCCACTTGGCGATTTCACTGCGAAACCAATCGTCTGCGCCTTCGGTCCATTTGTAGTTGTCGCGGATGTACTCCATCGTGTCTTTTTCAACATCTGTATACGCACCACCGTCTTTCACAACGGCAATCATGTCGGATGCATCTTCTTTGGAGATCCGACCATCGCCAGCACCGGCAATCGCTTTGTCCGCCAGATCTAACAGGCGGCCGTCCATTTTCTTTCCGTCTACGGTTTTGTAATAGCTCATAATTGAAGTGGTTTTAAGTACCTGAAAAGGTAAAAAACCATTTCGATTTGGGCGTTACCGATTTGTTACGGAGAGGCGGATTGAATCGCTTTTGTCGACTATTGTGGGCTCAGGGTTCGGAAACCACCGGATTTCCCTTGTTTGCCCATTCGCTCATGCCACCCGGGTAGTTGCGAATATTTTTAAAACCGTGTTTTGCCAACACCGAATACCCGATAGAAGAACGATCGCCCGCCTGGCAGTGAATGATCACCGGCTGATCTTTTCGGATTTTGTCGAGATTTTTTTCCAATGTGCCGATAAACACGTTGTCGGTTCCGGGCAGGTGACCCGCCTTGTACTCAGCAGCACCGCGCAAATCCACGATTTGAGTGTGATTGGTAGCCAACACGTGCTTGAGTTCGTCCAGCGAGATAGTGTCTGCCTTTTGTAATTCGAAGCCCAATTCCGTCCATACCTGCACACCGTCCACGTACCCGTAAATCTTGTCTAATCCAATCCGCATCAACTTGCGCGTTAAGTCATCCAACTTCGATTCATCCGCAATCAAAATGAAGGGCTCGTCATAATTCAAAAACCAACCCATCCAGGTTGCAAACGCATTATTGCCCTGAATATTCAAACTGCCGGGAATAAAGCCTTTGGCAAACTCTGTTTTAACACGTGTGTCGATGAGTTTGGTGCCTTTAGTTACGGCCGCCTGCAATTCAACTGGCGACAATTTCTTTAGCGCCGGGACTTCCGTTACCAGCGGGCGTTCTACTTTATTCAGCTTTTTCATCATCGCAAAGTACCGGGGCGGCTCGGGTTGATCTTCGAGCAAATACTTTACAAATCCAGGCTCGTTTTCATCGTATTGAAACGCCCAGTTGCGCACTTTTTCGTAGCCCACGGTTGTGCTGGGCACAGCACCCAACGCTTTTCCGCAAGCAGAGCCCGCACCGTGGCCGGGCCAAACCTGGATGTAATCTGGCAGTCCCTGAAAAATCTTCAGCGATTCAAACATCTGGCGGGCGCCTACTTCTTTGGTGCCTTTTATCCCCGCTGCTTCTTCCAGCAAATCCGGGCGCCCCACATCGCCCACAAAAACAAAATCGCCGGTGAACAGCATCACAGGTTTTTCACTGGCAGGCAAATCCGTCAGCAAAAAGCTGATGCTCTCGGGCGTGTGCCCGGGCGTGTGTAATACCTTCAAAAGCAAATTGCCTACGTTAAACTCAGCTCCGTGCCGTAGACCGTGATGCGGAAACTCGTATTGCCAGCCCGGACCACCTTCATCCGACAAGTACATGGTGGCACCCGTTAGTTGCGCCAACTCGCGTGTGCCCGACAAAAAATCGGCATGAATGTGGGTTTCGGCTACATGCGTAATCTTCATGTTGTTCTGCCGGGCGATCTCCAGATACGTATCTACATCGCGCTTGGCATCGATTACCAGGGCTACGCCCGCTTTTTGACAGCCTATAAAATAGCTGGCC
>JBIIVI010000287.1:0-4241 GCA_044339555.1 Cyclobacteriaceae bacterium
TTGTCTTTTTGATGGTGAGCACCGTTGCCTGGGGCCAGCAGAACCGCTATGTGGTTTCGTTCACCTCTAAACAGGGTACGCCATTTTCAATTCAGGAGCCCACTCGTTTTTTGTCTGCGAAAGCGATTGAAAGGCGTGCCAAAAACGAAGTGGCAATCACCCCGGAGGATGTTCCGGTGTCCCCTGTGTTTTTGAATCAACTGCGGGCGACCGGAGTAGAAGTGTTTCACACGTCCCGATGGTTAAACGCGGCGCTCATTCAGGCGTTACCTGCTCAGATTGCCGCTGTGCAGGCGCTTCCGTTCGTGGCGCGGGTGGAGTTTGTGGCTCCGGGCCGAAAGTTGCTCTCGGGCCGCGTTCAAACGAAAAATAAATTCAAAGAGCGAACCTCCGCCGCGATGGCTGCCGCTACCCGTACCCAGTTGCAGATGTTGGGTCTCACCACGATGCTGGATGAAAACATCACCGGCAAGGAAATTGATGTGGCCATTTTCGATAGTGGCTTTGAAGGCGTCTCCACGCTTTCGTTTTTCCAACATGTTTTTTCGGAGAACCGGTTGAAAGATGCGTACGATTTTGTAGCGCGGAGTAACAACATCTATCAGTATGATGACCACGGAACGGAGGTACTTTCGATTATGGGCGGCTTCAACCCGGATACATTTCTAGGCGGTGCGTATGGAGCTGATTTTCATTTATATGTTACGGAAGACATCTCCACCGAGTATCGGGTGGAAGAATGGAACTGGCTTTTCGCGGCCGAGCGCGCGGATAGTGCCGGCGTAGACGTGATTGTTGCCTCGCTGGGGTATAACACCTTTGATGATGCAAACATGAACTACAGCACCAGCGATTTGAACGGTACTACAGCGGTGGTGAGCCGCGCGGCTACTGAAGCTGCCAAACGCGGCGTGGTGGTAGTAACCAGTGCCGGAAACGAAGGAACGGATGCTTCGTGGCGGCTCGTTACACCTCCAGGTGACGCGATCGGCACGCTTGCGGTTGGATCAGTGACTGCAACCGGCATTCGCAGTTCGTTCAGTTCCATCGGCCCCACTACCGATGGAAGGATAAAGCCCGATTTCATGGCCCTGGGTTCGGGCACGGCTTTGATACGAAGAAATGGACTGATCTCCACCGGCAGTGGGACTTCTTACGCGGCACCGCTGGTAGCCAGCCTGGTAGCAGGCTTGCTGCAACAATATCCCGACGTAACCCGGGCTGAGTTGATAGCCGCTATGCAACAGTCTGCCTCGCAGGCGCAAATGCCCAATAACCAGTTGGGTTATGGCATTCCCAATTATTCGGCTATTGTGGATTTTTTTGAATCGCAAGAGGTGGATGAGCCAATTGAGATCTATCCAAATCCCGCGGGCGATGTATTATCTATCCGCATCCGCCAGGGTTTGCAAGAAGATATTCGGGTGTTGCTCACGAATCTATCCGGCCAGGTTGAGTTGGATCGCACGATCAAAATTACCCGACCTTACGATCCGATTGATCTCGATTTATCGCCTTTGGCAGCTGGCATCTATTTTGTTAAAGTAAACCGTACGGGCCAATCTAAAGTGATTCGGCTAGTCAAACAATAAACATGCATAACGATCGTCCCATCATCGCGCCCTCGATTCTGGCAGCCGACTTTGCCAACTTGCAACGTGAGGTAGAAATGGTAAATGAGAGTGAGGCGCAGTGGATTCATGTCGACATCATGGACGGGGTGTTTGTTCCTAATCTTTCCTTCGGAATTCCCGTTACCGAGGCCATTAAGCGCCATGCCCGCAAGCCATTGGATGTACACTTGATGATTGTGCAACCGGAGCGGTATCTGGAAGCATTTCACAAGGCAGGGGCAGAGGTGATTTCGGTGCATTTGGAGGCAAGTCCGCATTTGCACCGTACGCTTCAACAGATCAAGAGTTTAGGAGCGCTGGCCGGAGTGGCGATTAATCCGCATACTTCTGTTTCATTGCTGGAGGATACGATTCGCGATATCGATCTGGTGTGCCTCATGTCAGTCAATCCGGGTTTTGGGGGACAGAAATTCATTGAGCAAACGTATCAGAAAACTGCAGCGTTGAAAGCACTGATCGAGCGAGCGGGCACCAACACGCTGATCGAAATCGATGGTGGTGTAAACGAGCAAAACGCGGCTGCCCTTTTGCACCAAGGGGCCGACGTGCTCGTGGCCGGTAATGTGGTTTTTGCCAATGAAAACCCGAAAGGGGTAATTTCGCGTTTAAGGAGTAATCGACCTCGTTGATTCATTCAAAATGATGCGTGTTGTTTTTCTAATGGTGGGTCTGCTAGTCGCCAGTGGCTGTGCTCAACAGGTGTCGCGGCTAGACCCGAATCAAGCCGTGGATCTGAGCGGCCGGTGGAACGATGCCGATAGCCGGTTAGTAGCTGAGCAGATGATCAACAGCCTGACAACCTCCGAGCGATACAAAGAATATGCGCAGCAATTGGGTCGGAAGCCTGCTATTCTGGTGGGATTGGTGCGCAACAAAACGAGCGAGCATATTGATGCCGCCAACTATATCAAGAAAATAGAGGTGGCGGTTTTCAACTCGGGTCTGGCCGATTTAGTTGAGTCGGACAACTTCCGGGATCTGCTCCGTACAGAGCGGGCCGAACAGCAGGATTTTGCCAGTTCTGAAACCGTGAAGAAATGGGGCCGCGAAATTGGTGCCGACCTGATGCTTTTCGGGGAGATGACTAGCGAGACGGATCTGGCCAACAACAAGCGTGTAGTAAACTATGTAACCACCTTGTTTCTAACAGAGATTGAAACAAACAAGCGGGTTTGGTTTGGGCAACAGGAAATCAAGAAACTGGTTCGCAAATAAACATCACACATATGAGGCGAGCAGCGGTATTAATATGTCTTGCGTTTGCTCAGGCTTGCGCCTCCTATCACCAAACCAATCGCGACTTTAATGTAGAGTTTGAACAAGGCCAGTTGCAAGCCGCGCTGGAAACACTTCGCAACTCCAACATCAAAAATTCGCGTAATGAGTTTTTGTATTATGTAAACGGTGGATTGGTGCTGTCCATGATGGGTCGATATTCGGAAAGCAATGAGTATTTAGAAAAAGCATTCATGCTGGGGGAGGATTTTCGAAAGAACTATTTTTTAGAGGCGGCTTCGTATCTCACCAATCCCATGATTACTGAGTATCGGGGCGAAGATCACGAACACCTGATGTTGCTCTACTACAAAGCCGTGAATTTTTTGAAAGAGAATCGCACGGAAGAAGCATTGGTGGAGTGCAGGCGATTAAACATTCGCCTTCAGCAGTTAAGCGATCGGTACGAAAACCCAGATCGTTATCGCGAAGATGCTTTTGTACACATGTTGATGGGCATCATTTATGATATGGATCGCGACTACAACAATGCGTTTATTGCCTATCGCAACTCGTACGAAATCTACACCAGCAGTTACCAGCGTTTGTTTCAGGTGGCTGTTCCACAGCAATTGAAGGAAGACTTGCTTCGAACCGCCAGTTTAAGCGGATTGGACGATGAGTTGGCGCGATTCAAAGACGAATTTCAATTGCCGCTGTACCAGTACGAGCCCGATCAGAACGGGCAACTTGTTTTTTTCTGGCATAATGGCTTGAGTCCGATCAAGTCGGAATGGGGGCTTAACTTCGTGGCCGATACTCGAAACGATGTGATTTACTTCGCGAATGAAGAAATGCATTTTGCGTTTCCTTTCCCGATGAATAACTACAACCAAGACGATCGGCAGGCGCTCAGTTCGTTGCGCGTTTTTCGGGTAGCCTTTCCGAGGTTTGTGGAACGCCCCGAGTATTTTCAATCCGGGCATTTGCTCTGGAATAATCAACGCACGGATCTGGAGGTGAGCCAGAACATCCATCGCATTGCCACGCATTGCTTGCAGCAGCGCATGACGCTGGAGTTTAGCAAGGCATTGATTCGCGTGGCGCTGAAGAAGGCGGCCGAGCAGCAGGCCCGTAAATCCGATCGGGTGCTCGGCTCCGTGATCGGAGTAATGAATGCACTAACCGAGCGGGCTGATGTGCGAAGCTGGCAAACGCTGCCGCATAACATTCACATCGCCAAGCTGTCGTTGCCACCTGGTCGGCATCAAGTGCAACTCCAACTCACGGGAAATCGAACCGATCAGCAGCATGAGTTTACCTATGAAATAAAAAGTAGCCAAACACTGTTTCACACGTTCACATCGTTAGAAACAAACTATCCGCGCTATT
>JBIIVI010000028.1:0-19807 GCA_044339555.1 Cyclobacteriaceae bacterium
GTGGTTGCCGCGGCACCTGTTGAAGTGCGCAGTGCCGCCGCAGCGGAAACTGAGAAAAAATCCGTTGCCCGAGAAGAAACTCCCTCGCAAGAAACTGCACGACACCGTAAACTATCCGTTCCATCTGCCACACTCCGGGCACAGCAAGTTACTGGTCGTGTGATATCAGCTGAAGATGGTAATCCGCTGCCCGGAGTAAATGTTATGCTGAAAGGCACCACCGAAGGAACCGTGACCGATGCCGAGGGACGATTCCAACTTCCCCTGCTGGCAGATGGCACACTTGTTTTCTCGTTCATCGGGCTTCAATCAGTTGAGCAGCCCATGACAACCGCGCCTTTATTGATTAAAATGCCGCTGGATGTGAGCAGTCTTAGCGAGGTGGTGGTGACGGGCTACGGTGTCTCGGCTGAAGATGCCGCCGGGCCGTATCGGATCGCTGAGCCACAAGGTGGTCGAAAAGCGTTTAACCAGTATTTGGAAGAAAATGTGAACTACCCACCGGCCGCATTGGCAAAAAAGATTGAAGGCAAGGTCACGGTTCAGTTCAAGGTTCAACAAACTGGCCTCCTCTCTGATTTTCTCGTAATAAAGGGTATTGGTGGAGGTTGTGAAGAAGAGTTGGTTCGATTGATCCAGACGGGACCCGTATGGACGGCCGAACTCAACAATGGGAAACCAGTAGTCGCCACGGTGCGGGTTCGCTATAACTTTCGATTGTCCGACAGATAACTATGTCAAAAAAAGCTACGGCCAAAACAATTCCGCAGGAAATCCTTGATTTGGTTCGCAAAGCGTTCAACGACTCGGAGTTTATCAATAAATCGCGCGGCACTGGCAAATGGAGTTTCATTCCTATGCTGCAAAAGGCTTTACAGAAGTTCCTTGAGCAACACAAGGAAAAACATCCCACACTCTTGCTGCAGTATCCACAGGGCCCAACCGAAGACTTGTTGCGAAGGGCCTTCAATTTAAAAAGCCCGCCGGGTGCTACGAAGTCGCTACGCGATTTGCTATGCTGGTATGCCACCGACAACGAATACGACTGGAACGGGGTGATCTTGCATACATTCAAAGAAAAGTATCTCCATTTAGTCGACTCGGACAAGACTGAGGTTCAAGCTGCCACCGAAAGCCCGGCTGTACCTAACCTTGACTCATTTGCCAGCAAGGTGGCCGATCTTCTGCTGGAAAAGCTATCGGGCAAGGAAATGGAGATCATGAAAATACAGTTGTTGGATGAAAAGAAAGAGCGCGAAGGCACGATGGAAATGCTGGACGATCTTAGCATTCCCTCATTCAATAACCCGGATAAACCGGAATTCCCGCCCCGCCCGTTTTTTACACCCCGATTCCCAGCATCCAACACGTTCCGCCTAAATGTTCCGGGCTTTACCAACGTGTGGCTAAAAGATGAAAGCACCAACCCCACGGGCACACATAAGGCTCGCATGGCGTGGGAGGTTGTGATCAAAGCCAAGCGCTACAACATCAAAGAAATTTCGCTCATCTCCTCCGGCAGTGCCGCGGTTGGCATTCAGCATTTCTTCAACCTCTACCGCGTTAACACGATCCTGAAAGTGTTAGTGGATCTCCGGCTAAAGCCGGAAATCAAGCAGAGCCTCCGCAACATGGGTTGTGTGGTGTACGAAGCCGATTTAGCCCAAAAACCGCTGACGAGCACCGAGATCAAAGCCCTCACCGAGAATACCTCCGGCATTGACATCACCTACCGAGAAATTCTGGATCGGTACAACGATAATTACTACGATTGGCTATCCTACGAAATTCTGAACGAAAGTCCACAGCATTGTTTTATCCCTTTTGGCACTGGCGATTTGTTTGTGAATGTGCTCATCATTGCCGAACGCGAATTCAATAACCGAATTTACAAGCACGATCCGCGCTTTCGCGGAAACATCAACGTGATCAGTGCGTGTAATTTCTATGGCTCCACCACCCGCAACTCGAACAGCCGTTTAGACAAGCTTTTCTCGTATCACCTGCCTAGCCTTAAAGACTACTACGATTATATTAACTCGCTCATCAGCAACCAACGCATTGGCCAAAACTCTGCGATTCTGGAATTGGAGGAAGAGTTTATTGAAGAGGCATTGGCGCTAGCTGCCGGGCAAGGCATTGCATGCGAACCCAGCGGCATTGCGGGGCTGGCTCTTCTGCTACAGAATCGCCAGGACATCGCGGCCGATGATAAAATCCTGATCGTAAACACCGGCAAAACCGACTATAGTTTGGGCGCATCCGGGCGCCACCGATGAAGTTTTAAGTTCTTTTGTGAATCGCTATCTTTCGTCATGCGATTCTTGCTGTTCGCCTTTCTCATTCCCACACTTGCCATGAGTCAATCGCTCAAAGTGATGACTTATAATATCCGCTTTGATAATCTCGAGGACGGGGTGAATCGATGGGAATTGCGAAAAGAAAAGGTGGGAGCTTTGTTGGCTAAATACGATGCAGATGTAATTGGTGTTCAGGAAGCCTTGCATCATCAGTTAACCGATTTGTTACAAGCCTTGCCTCAATACGAAATGGTTGGAGCCGGCCGCGATGATGGCGGGCAGAAGGGTGAGTATTCGGCCTTATTGTACAAAAAAAATAAGTTCCGGATCATCGATGGTTCAACCCACTGGCTGTCGGGAAAGCTTGATGAGCCGGGCACGAAAGGCTGGGATGCTGCGCTGCCGCGGATTTTCACGGTGGCCGTAATGGAATGGGTTGATCAGAAAAAGAGTATCGTGATTGTTAACACCCATTTTGATCATGTAGGCGTTAATGCGCGAGCGAACAGTCCGCGCTTGATCTTGGCTTACACGCGCGGCCTCCGATTCGGAGCAACTCGTGCCGCTGCAAGGCCGCTCGATTTTTTGCCGGTGGTTGTTATGGGCAATTTGAACTCCGACGTCAGCGATCCCGGCTATACCAATTTCCTGAAACCAGAAAGAGACTTAACGCTAGTTGATTGCCGCCCTGCGCAGGATACCCGCGGCACCTACTGCACTTTTCAAGTGGGCGTGCCGTGCCGCCTGATCGATTATATCTTTCATTCCGAGGAATGGATGGCCACGGACTACCAGGTAATTCAGGACAATGATGGCACGCATTACCCATCCGATCATTTACCGGTGCTGACAACTTTGCAACTGAAACCAAAGTGACGTGGAAAGTTCTCGGTTTCATGTGCGCATTGATGGCGATGGGTTTGTTACCGCGTCCTGGCTCTTGCCAGAGAAACCACATGCAGTCATCACCCTTGCGCATGGTGCAGGCACCCACTTAGATCATCCATTGATGCGTGAGCTGGCCTTCGCTTTGGCTTCCGAGCAGTTGGCCATTCTCCGGTTTAACTTTCTTTATACTGAACAGAAACGCAAACGCCCGGATGTGGCTGCAAAAACTTTTCCGGTGATCGCGGCAGCCGTGCGCGAGGCCTCCAATCGCTTTCCGAAACTTCCTTTGTTCATGGCAGGCAAATCCTTTGGTGGACGAATGAGCTCGCAGTGGGTAGCCACGACCCGGCCCGGCAATGTAAACGGGTTGATTTTCTTTGGATTCCCGTTTCACCCCAGCGGCAAACCGGGAATTGAACGAGCCGCCCATTTGAAAGTAGTAGCACTTCCCATGCTGTTCCTGCAAGGATCCAACGATGAACTTGCTACACCTGCCCTCCTCGAACCCGTTGTGCAGGGCCTGGCCCGTGCCGAATTACTGTTGCTGGAAGGCGCAAACCATGGTTTACAAGTTGGAAAAATGATTGATTACACGGCTATTGGCAGTGCGGTGAAGCGCTTTGTTGAGACACAGTAACAGGCCAATTTTCGTTTCGTGGTATACTCTATAAATGACGACTATTTGCTGAGGTCAGACGTTGCGGTTTACCCTGGCTTTTTCGGAGACAGGTTTGGTATGGAGTAAGCGATGTAAAATGAGCTTACAAGGAAATCGAAAGCGGAAAACGAGCCCATTAAGCGTGTACCCACAAAAGCATTTGTTTTTTGCCCGAACGAGATATTAATGTCAACCAAGACACCGAAGTGAGGATCAGTTGAAGCGCGTTGCAAACGATAGGGATTTGTATCAGTTGAAAAAACACTATTACGTGCCACGCCACCCTGAACCCCGATTCCTGTATTGCAAAAAACTCCCTCCGCAAGCGGCCACCTAACCGGAAGGATAACACTTATTGCAGCAAAGGAAGAATTTACATTCTCGAACTCCCGTGTGTCATTATTGACATAGTTTCCTTTGCGTGTGCCCAAATTAAATTCAGTCCGAAGAAACGGTATCCATGGTTGAAATGGCTTACCGTTTAAGGGAAAGAAAGCAAAAAATCCAGCTCCAAAATTGTGATATGACTGAAAGTCCGCCCCGCGACTGAAGGAGTTCTCAACAAGAATCCCGCCGTTGGGCACTTCGTCACCAAAAGACTGCCCCCGTACAAAAAAAGGAGTAACGATCAGCCACAACAGAAAAAAATTCTTCATAGAAATATTTCTATGGCTAATGTTACTCTATTACTCTTCGGCAGTTGCATTTGAAATCAAAACAACCATTACGAAGGCGCCAAATGCAGCCCCAACTCCCGCTGCCGGCAACCAACATTGAACTGGACAAGTCGTTCCCGTCACCGAGCAACCACCGTCGCATACTATTATCGCTAGCATTGCTCCAAAAACGGCAGCGCCAACCGCCACAAATGCAACAGCAGTTTTCTTAAAGTGACCTTGACTAAGTTCGTTTTTTAACTCTTCCTTGAAAATGGCACACATCCCCAGCAAGAAATCCTTATCCGCTTTTTCGATTTGAGAGTCATTCACATCCCGCTCAATAGCGACGATTACTGCAAGTTGTCCGGTTAGATCGCCCGCTGCATCTACTTGCTCAACTATTTGTCTGCCGATGTTCCTTTGAATCTCGCTCAAGCCGTCTCCTTTCAAGAGTTCCCCGACCATCTCATTAACGCCAGACCTATTTGCTGGATATGCTAGCAATGCTGAATTAAATTCAAAAAACAACTGCTCGTTAAAACTATGCCCTGTGTCTTCGGTAAACTCCTGTACTTTGACCTTGGCATGGTCTAACAGTTCAGGGTCTTCGATTCCAAGTTTATCCGTATCATCAGCAATCAAATCAAAAATTGAAGCCTGCTCAATGGTCTTGCGTTTTTCCTTGTGAAATTTTTGAAGAAATAGTTTGTCTTTTTCTACTTTTTGTTTGAAATCGGCCACTTGTTTCCCTAAAGTTTGAAAAGGATTATCGTTTACTTCAACAGCTCTATAATCACTATTTTCCAATCGTTCTTCGAGCTTTTCTAAAAGAGCTTCTCCAGGACTATTGATTTCGTTGGGCACCGAACATCCAACCATGAAAACGATCAAGATAAAGGATATCACCCGGCTAACTAACCGGACACGGTACAGGGGGGGGGGGGATAAATGAATTTTCCATCGTGTTAGTTGATTTATGGAAACTAAGTTAGAAAAGATACTTCAAAAAACAAGAAATGCTCTTCCTCATGTATCTGGAATAAGGCACAATCTTTCACTTACCTTCGATTCGCCAAATACACCCCGCCAATGATAGCCGCCATCGCAAGGTAGTGGCCGGTGGTGAGTTGTTCGCCATCCAATAAGCCCCAGCTTACCGCAACGATCGGCATGATGTAGGTAACGCTGCTGGCAAAAAGCGGCGTGGAAATTTTGATGAGCTTGTTGAACAATAATCCCGCCAAGGCGGTGCTTAACAACGCCAGCAGCACAATGAAGCCTAATGCGCGCCAGGCACCGGATTGGGTGCAAAGAATCGCCACAAAATCAGTGAACACAAACAAGTAAAGAATGCCCAGCGGGCCCACGAGCAATAAGGATACACTGGTGAGCGTAACCGAACTGATGCCCGAAATCCGAAACTTCACCCAGTTTAAGTTGGCGCCATACAGGGCGCAGGCCGCAACAATCAACAGCGCATACGCATTAAAGCCTGTAATGCTGCCACCCGAACGCGAGAGCGCCAACAATACAGTGCCGCCAAAACTGATCAAGATGCCAAGGATGGCAAATCCGCGAAAGCGTTGTTGAAAAAAAAGTGCGCCCATGATCATCGTCCATACGGGCGACAGCGTGTTGAGAATGCCCGCCAGCGAACTATCCAACCGCGTTTGAGCAATGGCAAATAAAAAGGCGGGAATAAAAATGCCCATTAAGCCCGACATGGCGATGTTGAAGTGATCGCCCTGTTTGAGTTCACGTAAACGCGGCAACGAAAGCGGCAATAAGATGATGCAGGCAGCCGACACGCGCAGTGCACCTACCACATCGGGTGGAAATACTTTGAGTCCTTGCTTAATGAGGATGAATGATGTGCCCCAGATTAATGAAAGAACCAGAAGCAAGACGATCGATTGATAGCGGTCGGACTTCATTAAATTGGGAAAGACGCAAAGAAAGGTATTCGGGCTGTCATCACAAGTCGGAAACTTGCGAAGGAATCAGGCTCATATAAGTAGACGCCACTTCATCCAAAATCGAGTAAACTTCCGCGGGAGCTCCTGCCTCCACGAGCCGCGTACGAAACGGCTTAAAATCGGGTAACCCTTTAAAGTAGTTGCTGTAATGCCGCCGCATTTCAAACACGCCTAGCTTCTCCCCTTTCCATCGTACCGAGAAATCGAAATGCTTCCGGGTAACGCGTACCCGCTCGGCCATATCGGGTGGCAGCGGCCGTTCGCCATGACGCAGGTATTCCTTGATCTCATTAAAAATCCACGGGTAACCAATCGCAGCGCGGCCAATCATGACCCCGTCTACGCCGTAGCGGTTTTTGTATTCAAATGCTTTTTGAGGCGAATCGATATCGCCATTGCCAAAGATCGGGATTCGCATGCGCGGATTTTCCTTGATCTTGCCAATCAACGTCCAGTCGGCTTCGCCTTTGTACATCTGCACGCGCGTGCGGCCGTGTACCGTAAGGGCCTGGATGCCGATGTCTTGCAAGCGCTCGGCCACCTCCACAATGTTCTTGGTACTGTCATCCCAGCCCAGTCGTGTTTTCACGGTTACGGGCAACGTAGTGGCCTTCACCACTTCGTCCGTCATGCGCACCAGTTTCGGGATGTCTTGCAACAACGCAGCCCCCGCGCCTTTACAAGCAACCGCCTTTACGGGGCAACCGTAGTTGATGTCGATCAGATCCGGATGTACGGCCGCGGCAATTTCGGCCGCTTCGCGCATACTATCCACATTGCCACCAAAGAGTTGGATGCCAATGGGGCGCTCGTATTCAAAGATGTCGAGCTTCTGCTTGCTCTTGGCGGCATCTCGAATCAAACCTTCCGAAGAGATGAACTCAGTATACATCAAGTCGGCACCACCTTCTTTGCACACCGCGCGAAAAGGCGGATCGCTCACGTCCTCCATGGGGGCCAGCAGCAGGGGAAAGTTTCCCAATTCGATGGAGCCAATTTTTACCATGTTTTTGATTATTAGGGCGTTTTGCGTTTTTTGCGCTGCAAAAATACCAACTACCCCCCGGAATGGAAAATACGCATGAAAAGTCGCCCTGGCTGGTGGTGTTGTTGGTGCTGCTAGCCAGCGGTGTCGGACTAACTTTTGGCTCGGGCATTGGTGGACTTGTGGCGATGGAAATGTATGATGGCGAAGGTTCGTTTCTGGACGCGGTAACAAATCCCACAGACGCAGCCAGGATCCCGATGCTAACGATGCAAGCCATCTCGGCGCTCGTTGGGTTGATTTTGGTGCCCGGACTCGTGTGGTGGCGACTCCGGCATAAACCTGTATCTGCATTCTTCACAGAACGCGCCGGCTGGCAAATACTGGCGCTTACGGTTTTCCTGGTGATTGCGTTTGCGATTGTTGATTCTGCTATCATCCAGTGGAATAAGAATTGGAAACTCCCCTCCTTTCTAAGCGAATTTGAATCCTGGGCACAGGCTAAAGAACTACAGCTTGAGCGACTCACCAAAGTGCTGGTGAGTTTCGCATCGCCTCAGGAATTTTTTATTGGCTTGCTCGTGATTGCTGTGTTGGCCGGGCTTACCGAAGAATTCTTTTTCCGGGGCCTGATTCAAACCGAATTGCTCCGCGCGTTCCGCCAACCACACGTAGCCATTTGGCTGACTGCGTTTTTCTTCAGCGCCATCCACATGCAGTTTTACGGGTTCGTACCCCGCATGCTGTTAGGTGCGTTATTTGGGTACCTCTATGTGTGGTCAGGTAACCTTTGGTTGCCGATTGTCGCACACATTACCAATAATGGCTTCTCACTTATAGTGGTTTACCTGCATCAGCAAAGTCCGTTGCCGTTGGATGTGGAAAACGAAGCGGCTCCGTGGCCGATCGTAATCGTGTTTTTGGTGTTGACAGTTTTTCTGATTCGAAAAATTTATTTCACCTTTCATCCCCAGCAAGCGTGATCAAACGATACTCGAATCTCACCCAACGAATCATCACCGCCCTGTTGGGTGCTGCCGTTGTGATCGGGGGAGTGGTGTGGGGGGAGTGGAGCTATTTTGCTGTCTTTTTTTTAATCTGCTTGTTTACGCTTTGGGAGTTTTACAGTCTGACTGGACTAGATGGCATGCTTCCGCAGAAATCGTTCGGCACCTTTTGTGGGATGGTAGTGTTCAGCCTTTCTTTTTTCATTGAACGCGATTCGCTGCCGTTTCAGTACTACTTCCTTATCTTTCCGCTGATCTCGTTTGTATACATGATCAAACTTTACAAGAAGTTTGAGCGCAAACCTTTCACCAACATTGCTTTTACTTTCCTCGGGTTGTTTTATGTGGCGGTGCCGTTCTCGCTTATGAATATAGCCGCGTTTGAGTACGGGTTCTACAATTACCAAATCATTTTTGGCTGTCTCTTCATTTTATGGGCTACCGATACAGGCGCTTACATTGCTGGTACCCTGTTCGGCAGGCGCAAGCTTTTTGAACGCATCTCACCCAAGAAATCGTGGGAGGGTGCACTCGGTGGCGCAATTCTGGCCATTGCATTCGCTTTTGGCATTGCGCATTATTTCGATACGCTGGAGCGCTGGCAGTGGCTGAGCATTGCGGGTATCATCATTGTGGGCGGAACCTATGGCGACTTAATCGAATCATTGCTGAAACGCACGATTGAGATAAAAGACTCGGGCGATTCGCTGCCTGGCCATGGCGGGTTTTTGGATCGGTTTGACGGACTGCTGATTTCCGCACCGTTTATTGTCGCATTTCTGGAGTTGTCGTAGTCAATAATAAAACTACTCTTTGGCAATCAACGCTACCGCATACGCATTGACGCCCTCTTCGCGACCAACATAACCAAGTTTCTCGGTGGTTGTGGCTTTAATGGAAATGTCTTCCACAGAAATCTTCATCAGTGGCGCGAGCACATTTTTCATGGCTGGAATGTGCGGTACAATCCTGGGTTTTTCCAACGCCAGCGTACAGTCCACGTTTTCGATTCGCCAACCGCGTTCGTGCAACATCCGGGTAACGTCTTCCAAAAAGAACTTGCTGTCCATGCCTTTCCAGCGCGGGTCTCTGTTGGAATAGTGAAAGCCGATGTCGCCCAGGTTGGCGGCTCCCAACAAGGCATCGCAAATCGCATGAATAAGCACATCTGCATCCGAATGCCCAACGGCTCCGTGTGTGGCATCTGAGAGGCGGATACCACCGAGAAAAAAATCGCGGCCCACCTCCAACTGGTGAACATCAAAACCAAAACCCACTCGAATCTTCATGCTGATCAGGATTGTGTATGATAATACAACACAGAGCTGTTTTCTTCTTTTAGTGCTGCATTTGCTCCCCGAGCCAGATCGGATTCGCCCACACTACGCACGTGTTCTAGTTCCCGATTTACCATTTGGGCATCCCCCGAAAGGGAAGAAAACGCCAGGTGCATGGCGCGGTTGAGTACCTCCACTTCACCAAATTGGAGTGAAGCTTCGGATTGATTTTTTACTTTCTCCAACTCACGCGGTTCAACGCCTTGATGTTTGATCGATTCGATTACTTCATCCACCGCGCGTTCTGCTTCTTCCAACGACACACCCGGTGCAACGCGACCACTCACTACCACCAAACCGGGATCTAACGTGCCCGTGACAAACGAGGAAATGGATGTAAACACGGCTTGTTCTTTTACGAGCGATTGATGTAGCCGACTGGATTGCCCACGACCCAATACATCGCTGAGCAAATCATACGCGTAGTAGTCCGCATGAAACCGGCCGGGCATGTGCCAGCATTTGTACAAAGCGTTGGCCGGCACCGGGGCATGTGTGTGTGCCACTCGTTTGCTTGTTTGTGTCGGCTCTGCTTTCCATTCGTTAACAATCGGAGCACCAGCAGGAATGGGCGCAAACCATTTTTCGCAGAGCGCTTGCACGTGCGAACATGAAACATTCCCGGCTACCACCAGCACCGCATTGTTGGGCACATAGTACTGATGAAAAAAATGCCTTACGTCTTCCAACGTAGCTTGCTCGATGTGCGCAGGTTCTTTGCCGATAGTAGCCCATTGGTACGGATGGGTTTGGTACGCCAGCGGTCGCAACTTGAGCCACACATCGCCATAGGGCTGATTGAGATAGCGCTGTTTAAACTCTTCCACCACCACTTTGCGCTGCACCTCCAGCACCTTTGGATCGAACGACAGGCTAAGCATCCGGTCGCTCTCCAACCAGAATCCGGTTTCCAGATTGGCAGCCGGCACGGAGAGGTAGTAGTTCGTGATGTCCGTGCTGGTAAACGCGTTGTTCTCGCCTCCAACCAGTTGCAGGGGCTCATCATAACTCGGAATATTTTTTGAGCCTCCAAACATGAGGTGCTCGAACAAGTGGGCAAATCCGGTCTTATCCGGCCGCTCGTTGCGCGACCCGACCTTGTACAGCACATTCAATACTGCTACCGGCACCGTGTGATCCTCGTGCACATGCACTTCCAGGCCATTGGCGAGCGTAAATGATTGAAATGGAATCATGCTCAAAAGTAAGGATTTGCCCGGGTGGGAGTACGATCAAGGATTGCAATGTTGGCAAAACTGCGGGTCGGCCTTCGCGGACACGAGCACTTCATACGCGTAGCGGCATTTGGCACATGTGAAAACTTCCGCAGCATTTAACGCGGTAGGTTCTCCACACCAACCGCATGGCAACCCTGGCCGGGCAGACGTAGCCGAAAACCCGGGAGTACCACATTGGGGGCAGGCAGTGGCAATCCGATCGATGAGGCGTTCCAGGGCAGCCGCGATCACGCGCTGGCGTTGTGGGTTGTACAATGCCCGCATGTCGGTCTCCACTGTTACCTCCGTACCAGAAGCGATCATGGATTCAAAAACGTTTTGGAGCAACTGCCGGTCCTGAATGGCCTTCACGATCCGTGGGCCGGGCGAAGTGGTTGCTTTCAGAATCAAGGCGTGTGCAGGGAATTCCGTCCGCGCAGCAAACTGCTCCAGTTCGTGCCACGAGGTTACGACTTGCTGAGCAAAATTGGTTTCTGTGCTTACCACCTGCGCGGTGATGCGAAAATCATTTCGCGTGTCGAGCAGCATCAACCACTCTTGGTTAGCCGGCACCCATCCGATTTCGGGATGCGGCCCGAACGAACCCTCGCTGCCTACCGCCAGGTCCGCACCAGCCAATTCCATGGCTGAGCGAATTTTTCGCTCCAAGGTACTTACGGCATCGCCCACGCGTTCGATCTCGCCGGTGAACGTGCCAAATTGGTCGGTATCAAAACCTGGCAAAACAAAAGCCTGCACACCAAGCAACGGCTCGAGTGCAGGCCCCAGTATTTTTTCCTTTTCGTGTTTGGTGGCAATCAGCAGGCGCCTTCCTTCAAAATAACTTTTGATGCCGGGCGCCAGTGCGTTGCTCACTCCACGTTCAGATACTATTGTCCCTGTCCTAAAGAGAAGGCCGGTACCCCATCAAACGTGTAGAGGTTTTCTGTTTTGATAATGTCGAAACCAGCATCCGCCACCTGATTCATGATGTTCATCACATCCGCGTAGGTAGAAGGCTTCATGGCCTCATTCTTATACCGGCATCGCCAGTGGTCGGTGCAGAATGTTTCGGGCATACCATTCGGGTACACTTTTACGCCCCGGTTAGTGATCATGCTAAACTCCATGTTGCCGGCTTTGAACCCTTTAACAGCCTCGCCAATCTTGTTGGCATCGCGGTTGGCCCAGTGTACAAAAATATCTACACCCACCAGCTCTTTCTTGGCAGGTTTATACTCGGTTAGCTTTACCTGAATGGTCTTGCCAACCGCCTTCGAGTAGCTCACTTCTTTAAGTTGCGATGGCTTTTTACCCAGGCGGGCAATGACTGCATCGGCAAACTCGCGCGTGCCCACTTTTTCTTTGCTCTTGCCTTCTTCAAAAATATCGTACGTGTGCACGCCATCTTCCAACGTACGCAACCAAGCGTTGTGTACCTTCTCGGCTACATCGCCCTGACCAATATGTACGAGCATTTGTACCGCTCCCAGCAACAGACCTGATGGGTTGGCCAGATTCTGACCGGCCCTGCGGGGCGCCGAGCCGTGAATAGCTTCAAACATCGCAAAACCATCGCCAATGTTCGCGGAACCTGCCAATCCTACTGAACCGGCAATCTGTGCCGCTACGTCCGACAGGATATCACCATAAAGGTTGGGCATCACGATCACATCAAAAACTTCCGGGGTGTCCGCCAGCTTGGCCGCACCGATGTCCACAATCCAATGTTCTTTTTCCAAGTCGGGGTATTCCGCTCCGATCTGGTCGAACATTTTATGGAACAAGCCATCTGTAAGCTTCATGATGTTGTCTTTGCTGAAGCACGTTACCTTCTTGCGGCCATATTGGCGCGCATACTCAAATGCATATCGGATAATTTTTTCCGTGCCGGGGCGCGAAATCAGTTTCAAGCACTGCACCACTTCGTCTGTTTGCTGGTGCTCAATACCGGCATACAAGTCTTCTTCGTTCTCCCGAACAATCACCACATCCATAACAGGATGCTTGGTTTTTACAAACGGATAATAGGAGTTACAAGGCCGCACGTTGGCGAACAGACCCAGCATCTTGCGTGTGGTAACGTTCAAACTTTTAAAACCGCCACCCTGGGGGGTAGTGATGGGAGCCTTTAAAAAAACGCGGGTTTTCCGCAGGCTGTCCCAGGCCTCAGGTTTAATCCCGGCCGAATTCCCCTGTAAATAAACTTTCTCGCCAATCTCGATGGTGTCGATCTCAATGGCCGCACCAGCCGCCTGAATGATGCGGAGGGTGGCCTCCATAATTTCGGGCCCGATTCCATCTCCGTAAGCTACTGTGATAGGTCTTTTTGTCATTGTTTAGCCTGTTTTGGGGCGTAAAAGTAACACTACTGGTCTAAGAATAGTTACTTTTACTACCTAAAATTCCGGATTCAACCTAGTTGTTTATCAGACCTATGAACTGGCATTTACAGATTCAAATGAACGAAAAGCTCTTTCTTCGCGACCCTGCGAAGTCGGATTTGGGGCACCGAATCGTGCAGAATGGGGCGATAATGATGGAAAGGATGGGCTTTGAGGAGTTTACCTTTAAAAAACTGGCCACCGAAATCAGCACAAACGAGTCCAGCGTGTACCGGTATTTTGAAAACAAACACCGCCTGCTGCTCTATCTGGTGGGTTGGTACTGGCGCTGGCTGGAGTACCTCGTGGCGGTACATACAAACAACCTGAAGACTCCAGAAGAAAAAGTAGACGTGATCATCCGCATTCTATTGTTGCAAGTGAATGGTGAACTTACTTTGGATGGGCTGGAAATAGAGAAACGAGCCCTGCATCAGTTGGTTATCAAAGAAAGCTCTAAAGTGTACCTCACCAACCACGTAGAGGAAGACAACAAAAACCTGTTCTTCAAACCTTATAAAGACCTGACCGCCCGTATTGCCGAAATCTTTCAGGGATTGAATCCCAACTACAAATACACCCGCTCGCTTACCAGTACGGTGATTGAAATGGCGCACTACCAATACTTTTTTATGAACAATTTGCCCTCGCTTACCGACTTCGGGCAGCTAAAAGACGAGCGCGAGGTGTACAATTATCTAAAAACGTTGGTGCTGGGTGTGCTGAAAAATCCAGCCTAAATGTGGCTGCCGAATGCACCGTTTGCCGAAGTGCATCGCATCCAGATCGCAGCACCTGCGGCCATTGTTTTTCAACATGTGCAAACCCTGGATTTCCGGGGCTCTTGGGTCACTCGCCTTTTGTTTTGCTTACGCGGATTACCCACCGATCGCATAAACCTCGCGGAGTTTCAGCAATTGCGATTTACCCTGTTGGAACTGGCAGAAAACCAATCGCTAACATTGGGATTGATCGGACGATTCTGGAAGTTGACGGGCGATCTTCAAAAATTCCTGCCGGAAGAATTTGAATCATTTGATCGGCCGGGGTTTGCCAAAGCAATTTGGTCGTTCACGCTTCTGCCTGCTGGCGATCACGCCACCACGCTGGTTACCGAAACCCGGATTGCCTGTACCGATCGCGCCAGCGAAAATCGATTTCGCATCTACTGGTGGGTGATCCGGCCTTTCAGCGGCTGGATTCGGCAGGAAATCCTGCGCCTCATAAAAATTGAAGCCGAGCGTTTGCCCGCCTGAATCAGGCGTACTTTACTTCCATGTTGCTGACAAACCGCATGTTCTCCGCCCGGCAAACTCGCTGCACGGCCTGTCGTGCCGTGAACGCAGCCGGTGGCATGCCGCCCCCCGCAGCCACCCAGTGCCCCGCCATAAACAGATGCTGTACCGTGGGTAACTCGGTGGGGATTTGATAGCGCAGCGCTTTGGGCGTTGGCAGCCAACCTTCGTAGCTTCCGTGGTAATTGCCCGTTTCTTGCACATAGGTCATCGGAGTGGCACCATCGGCAAAATCCAGCCGCTCGCGTAAACCGGGAAAACGCATTTCGAGATTATCGAGAATGGCGCTCACCACCTGATTGCGCGCAAACCGGTACTGATCGATATCGGCATCGTACAGGTTTTTCCAAAACTCGTAGTCGGTGTGGAACATGGCGGTGATCAACGTTTTACCCGTTTCGGCCAAGGTGGGGTCGAAGGTGTAAAACTGAAAAGCTGTGCGGCCGTGCGTGGTATTTCCAACCTTTACGGGATTGTACAGCGGCATGCTAAGGCCGCTAATCGAAGGCGGAACCTCATCGAACTTTTGCCGCACCCCTGCCGAGAAGTAGAACATCCCCGGAAAGGGTTCCAAATCAATGAACAAGTTCTTGAGCTTGTCGGACAAATGTTTCTCCCCGATGTAGTTGAATAGTGTTTGGTAGCCGTCCGCTGTGGAAATCACATAGTCGGCCCGGTGGGTCGTACCATCGGCCAGGGCAATTCCTTGTGCGCGGCCATCTTCGATGATGATTTTTTCTACCCGGCTGCGCATGTGGAGATGGCCGCCCAGATAATCATACCGGTCAAACAATTTCTCCACAAACGTGCCGGCCCCGCCAAGGGGATACGAGGCTGCCCCCATGTTGGCAAATGCCTGCTGCATGATGAAGAAAATCATACTCATTTCCGGATGCCAGAATGTTTCCAGCAACTCTTTGATCGCCGGATGTTGGAAGCGTTTCGCGAACTGCCGCATGGAAACCGGTTGCCATTGAATGAGCGACCGAATCAAGGGAAACTCGGTAAACAAAATCCGAGCCGCACTCCAGGCCATTCGCATGGGGTCTGCATCGGGCAATGGCAACGGATATTTGCTGAGTGTGCGAATGGCTTCCATCCATTCATAAATGGGAGCTGTATCCGCAGGCGACAAGTGCAGCAGATGTCGCTCCAGCTTATCCACATCTGTAAAGAGATGGATTTTGGTGCCTCCATCGCCAATGTATTCGATGAAACTGCTGTGGTGGTAAAGCGAGGTATTTTCAATCACACCCAACTCGCGCCACATTTCGTAAAACTCATTGCCCGGGCCGGAGCCCAACAACCAGTGAATGGAGCCGTTTACCTGGTACCCGTTGCGGTTCCAGCTTTGACATACCCCGCCCAATTTTTCGCTTGCCTCGAATAAATGTGTTTCAAATCCGTTTAACCGACTGTAGATGCCTGCCGAGAGCCCGGCAATGCCGCCACCAATTACGATTACTTTTTTGGCTGCCATGGCACAAATTGTTTATTGTGCTGCAAACATGGCACACAACAACCCGTGCGAGTAATGACGGTTGTGGCAAAGGCGAATGACATTTGTCAGGCGAATATGTTACATATTCGCAGCCATAATCGCCATGGAAGAAATAAAACTCACGCAATTCTCGCACGGCGCGGGGTGCGGCTGCAAAATTGCACCATCTGTGTTGGAACAGATACTTGTGCAGCAGCACCCAAATACTCCGGATGCCCGCTTACTCGTAGGCAACGACACCAAAGACGATGCGGCCGTGTATGACTTACAGAACGGCACGGGGCTCATCAGCACCACCGACTTTTTTATGCCGATTGTAGATGATGCGTTTACATTTGGTGCGATCGCTTCCGCCAACGCCCTCAGCGATGTATATGCAATGGGTGGTACGCCGTTGATGGCGCTGGCCATCCTCGGCTGGCCGATCGAAAAACTGCCTGCCGCTTTGGCGCGGCAGGTGCTGGAAGGTGCGCGATCTGTTTGCGCCCTAGCGAACATTCCGCTAGCCGGTGGCCACAGTATCGATAGCCCGGAACCAATTTTTGGTTTGGCCGTGAGTGGCACGGTTGCGTTATCGCACCTCAAGAAAAACAGTACCGCCAAGGCAGGCAACTTGTTGTACCTCACCAAGCCCCTGGGCGTTGGCATGGTAACAACCGCTCAAAAACGGGGACTTGCGCAACCGGAACATTTGCAGGAAGCTGTCACGCATATGACCACATTAAACAAGCTGGGTGCCGAACTCGGCGCATGGGCAGAAGTAACTGCATTAACAGATGTAACCGGCTTTGGTCTGCTCGGCCATTTGCTGGAGGTGTGCAACGGAAGTGGCGTATCGGCCACGATCGACTATTCCCGGGTGCCGCTGCTGCCATGCGCCCGCCAGTACGCAAGCGCTTTCATCTACCCCGACAACACGATGCGAAACTGGAACAGCTACCAGCATCAAGTGGAAGGAATTGGTTCCGAATCGCTGCTGACATTATGCGACCCGCAAACCAGCGGGGGCCTGTTAATTTGTTTGGATGAAAACCACCAGCTTGAATTTGAAAAAAAATTGAGCCGTTTAGGATTTACGTTAGCTGCGATAGGCGCGTTAACATCCCGGAAGGAGAAAGCGATTTACCTTCTTCCGCACTAGAAGTCGTTGTCGGGCATCACGTAAAAAAGCATGGCGTAAATGGCCATGGCAGGCAATACGGCTGTAAAGATGGCCACCACTACGTTGGCCGTACGCCTGACTTGTTCGTTTTAGTGCGGCAGACCAAGCTTTGGTAGGAGTTCCGCCAAGTCATTGAGGTAAGAGATACGCAGGATTATCACATTGCCAGGTTACGCACCGAGTAGGTCAACTCCCGGATGGTTCTGGAAGACTGAAGCGGTGGTGGGTGCACAGATGGAGTGAGTGCTAGGTGCGCGCTGGTAAATGACTAGCCCCGAAATAGTTGGCAGGCGCGCCTACACCCCTTTTCCCCCGCCTACGGCGGGGGAAAAGGGCTGATGCGCGACTACGATCTGCTTGTGGAAAGCCATCCTATACAGCGCGCACCTGTGTCGCCCTCAAATAGAACGGAGGTGGGTTTCTCCTCTCGCCATAGCGTACCAGACAGATGTGGTAAAAGAGGATGATATTATAGTAGCTGAATAGTAACAATTTTCCAACTACATAAATCCGGAAATCAAGAAAGCGATTTACCTTCTTCCGCACTAGAAGTCGTTGTCGGGCATCACGTAAAAAAGCATGGCGTAAATGGCCATGGCAGGCAATACGGCTGTAAAGATGGCCACCACCACAGTGGCTGTACGCACGCGGTTGGCTTCCCAACCAAAGTATTCGGCCACACCACCACAAACACCAAAAAATACACGGTCGGGCGAAGTAGTTAATCGAGGGCGCGACATTAAGCTATTGGTCGTTGAGGGTGGTGGTGGGAATTTCCAAAATCAAGGATTCGCCATAAGCGGTCGCAGGCGTTTGATAGCCGGGCTTGAAATCACCGCGTAATACCTTCTCCGCAATTAGCACAGTGGTTTTTGCAGTCAGGGAGTAGCCATCCAGGGTTTCCAATCGCGCTTCGCGGCTCTCGCCCGCAGCATTCCATACTTTGCCCCACACGTAACTGCGGCCTTTTTTTCTGCGCTCTTCAGAAGGACCCGGAGGCCGATTATCGATCTGGCGCTGCGCCATGCGCTTGACCCACGGCATTTGCAAAAACCAACCGATGTAGTTGCTGATTTTGGCATTACGGATCATGGATGCCTTTGCGCCTGTGTACACTTCGATATTAGGGATGCCTGTTGAGCGCCACGCGGTAGAAATATCACCCCACGGAATGTTCAGGCACACGGTTTGAAACGCTCCGAAATCTACCTTCATCACCAGTTTTCCAAGCGGTATGCTCTCCAGTTTTCCGTTTCTGCGAACAAGACTTCCCGTGCCCGCGCCTTCGGCCATGGTTTTGGCGGTGCCACGCGAAAGGCCACCTTTGAGCGAAGCGAATGCCAGTTGCAGATGGGTGGCGTTCGGCAGCCGGTTTTTCAAGTGCACCGCCAAACAATCCGTGGGCACCACATCAAAGCCCGCACCCGGCATGATCTGTAAATTTTTTGCCACCGCCTGCGAATGGTAAGTGGGCAGGAGTTCGAACACCTGGTGCTCGCCCGTAATGTCGATGTAGTGAGTTCCTGTTTCCAGACAGGCCTCCGCCACCGTGCGAGCCGTATAACGAAACGGCCCCGCGCAATGCACAATCGCCTTGACACCACGGAGGAGGGTTTTGAGCTTCTCCACCTCTTTCAAATCCAACACTTCGTAGGGGTAACCCGTCTTCTCGCTTTGCGCCTTGAGCTTGGCGGCATCGCGGCCGCTTAACAGCACCGGGATTTTCCGAGCCGCACATTCCGCCACGATGAGTTGCCCGGTGTAACCATAAGAGCCGTAGATAAGCAGATTACTCATAGTTGGATTTTAGTTGAGCTACTTCCGCCTTTAAAATTGGTAAATGTTTGATAATTATCGACCACACCACAACATCTTCTACCTGATCATAGCCATGGATAATTCGATTGCGGGTGTCAACGATCTTTCGGGAATTTGAAATGGCAATTTCGGGCACTAAACGAAGTAGCCGATGAAGCGCCTCGC
Source organism: Cyclobacteriaceae bacterium (assembly GCA_044339555.1). GTDB lineage: Bacteria > Bacteroidota > Bacteroidia > Cytophagales > Cyclobacteriaceae > ELB16-189. The sequence goes on from JBIIVI010000028.1 coordinate 19,353, forward strand.
CAATGATTTCGATGTTCCGCTCTACCGCCTGGCGCAACATCAGGTTGTTTTGATACTTTTCAAAGGTCTTTGGTTCACCAATAAAAAATTCGATTCGAACGATCGCTTCGTAAATATCATCCAGATACTTCCGTTTCAAATCAGTCATTAAAAATAACCGTTTTCGTCTCGTTCACGGATTTAACAAAAAACGGGTTTTTAAGCGCACGCTCCGTGATTAAGTCAACCTCCCGTCCGAGAAGTTCCTCCAACTTATAAACTAAATCAAAGTAATTGTCGGCATACTCCTCAATAGGGATCAATTGATCTTTGAAGGACACCATCATATCCACATCGCTGGTGTCGGTAAATCGGTCGCTACAAACCGAACCAAACGCGTAGGCCGACTTCACCTTGTGCGCCCGAAAAATGCGGGACAAATCGGATAGCCGTGTGGTCACAACAACATTCAGCAT
>JBIIVI010000288.1:0-4225 GCA_044339555.1 Cyclobacteriaceae bacterium
AGATTGTGTTCTTTGATAGATTGTCCCGCGAGACGCGGGATGATTTGCTTTCAGATTGTGTTCTTTGATAGATTGTCCCGCGAGACGCGGGATGATTTGCTTTCAGATTGTGTTCTTTGATAGATTGCTCACAGATTCCCGTGGCAGGAGTACACGCTCAATCTGGTTGTGATTTGCTTTCAGATTGTGTTCTTTGATAGATTGCTCACAGAGGGCACAAAACTTGTAGCTGAGATAGGTTCGTTGTGATTTGCTTTCAGATTGTGTTCTTTGATAGATTGCTCACAGATTTCTGATGATGTTAAATGCCTGCTCGTTGTTGTGATTTGCTTTCAGATTGTGTTCTTTGATAGATTGTCCCGCGAGACGCGGGATGATTTGCTTTCAGATTGTGTTCTTTGATAGATTGTCCCGCGAGACGCGGGATGATTTGCTTTCAGATTGTGTTCTTTGATAGATTGCTCACAGAGTACCCTGCGTAAACTGGCTAACTATCAAGATGTTATCGCTTAAAACAGGATCAAAAAATGTGAGTGATTTTCGGAAAAAAGCTCCGGCTCAGAACAGTTCTAACTGTTCGGGTATCGGAGCTTTTTCTTTTTCTTCCTTGCCGTAAAATATCCGCATCATGCCAAACTGCTTATCCGTAACGGTTAAAATACCCACGTGGCCGCGCGGCGGCAGATTCTTGTAGATGCGCTTTACATGTACTTCCATGTTCTCGCGGCTGGCGCAGTGGCGCAAATAGGCGCTAAACTGGAACATGTGGAAACCGTCTTTCATCATCCGCTTCCGGAAATCGGTGTAGTTTTTCCGATCGGTTTTGGTTTCCGTTGGCAAATCAAAAAGCACCATGATCCACATAATGCGGTAAGCGTTAAGTCGCTCGGCTTTCATTCTAATTGCGGCAGGGCCAGCTTCCGGGTTTCACCAAGAAAACATCGTGCCAGCGAAGCGCTGGTACGCTGCACGGCAATCATCAATGGGCTGGTTTCGTTCTGCAGCCGCACATCTACGGTAGGCAACGCCAAGAGTTTTCGTTTTAGCTCAGGCGTAAGTGCTTCGGGAAAACCGGACTCGCCCGCCAGCGCCAACACCAACCGGTCGGTATGGCTCCATCAGGTCGTCCGCGAGGCAGTAAGCGTTATACTGGTTCCGATGAAAAATCCCCAACGTGGGCAGCAGCCCGGAGCCTACCAACGCGCGGGCTACACAAGCCCGTAGAATGGCGTATGCGTAATTCAACAGATTGTTTGGAGGGGGGCCGGCGGGGTCTCGAACAAACCCCATCGCGGGCGGAAACAGCCTGGCCCAATACCAAGCCGAGGCGCGGCCCTCCAGGTTGTCTGGGTCGCCCGATCGCACCGAGTCGGCCCAATGCTCCATGTTGGCGGTTTCCATGCCTTGAAGTCGCAACATAGCGGCCTGATTCTGGATTTTTGCTTTGATTACCTGTTGCCACAAATGTTTCTTGAGCGGCTCGCTGGCCTGCAATTGGGCCTGAAAGCGCTGGCTTTGCAACGTGTGGCCATCCAGATTCAGCAAGAGGCCGGTAGGGTGGTGGGTTGCATCGCACGTGATTACTGCCGCGTTGTTTGCCAGCAATTTGCCCAAGACTGCCTGGGTAATGGTTACCTGGGCGTGATCGAGGATTACAATGCCGATGTCTTCCATCGGGATGGACGCCTGTGCTTCCTTTTTAAACTGTTGCGGCAACGTAGGGTTCTTTTCTACCTCGGGCAGGCGCACCACCAGTTGCTCTAAGTGGGTACTCAGGTAGGCGGGGTTGCCGAAATAGAGCGTGCGCTTGATCATGCTTGTACAGGTTCGTCTAACCTAGTTCGAAGCTGGTGGGCGTTTGAAGGGGCTGTTCGTGAAAACGGACAAATGAAGATTCGTCTCCGAACCAGGCCATCACTTCGTTGCGTTTCAGCCAGCCGCCGGTGTCACGGCTTAGCAACACCGTGTAGGAGGACCATTTCCAGTCCGTAAGCGTAGCTACAAATCCATGGTGTACGGGGTTTGCGTGGATGTAATGGAGCACCGTAGTGAAGTACCGATCGTGGCTGATTTCTTTGCGTTTGAAGTTGGGAATGAAAAGGCTTCCCCGTCGCTGATACATCTTATTGAAGGCCTGCGTATAGCTGCTAAACAGGTTCGCGAATTGTTTACTTATCCGGGCTTCCATCTTTCGGAAAGTTTCAAACTTTCCGAAAGATGATTCGAGCTCCGCGGCCGTCTTTATCCGGATTAGAAAATGAACGTGGTTTGGCATCAAACAATACGCGTAGGTTTCCGCTACGGGTAGAATAAAGTGTTCGTACCGCCGTAAGAAATAGCGATAGTTTTCATCGCTCCGAAACAGGTTTTCAAACCCGTTGGCATGTGTGTAGAGATGATACGTGCAGCCCGGCTCCATGCGTTTGGTTTCTAACGTAGGCTATCTTTACGCCGTGCCCAGCCACGACCCGGTTCTTTTTCCATGTTCAGGTCGGTAGCTGTTAGCCCCTGTGTACTATGGAAGAGATCACACAATTGCTGTGGCAAGCCGCGCAGCAGCAGCGCGCTTGCCGGATTACCCTTGCGGGCGAGCTGCTGACGCGCGTGGTTCATCCGTACGGCATTTGCCGCACCGCCCGCCACCACATTGTGCTGGTCTGCTGGCAGGCGATGGGCTTTACCAAAGCTGGAGGCCGTGCGGGGTATCGGCAATTGCAACTCAACCGCATTGCTACCGTAGAAGTGCTCGAAACGCGCTTTACCGTTGACCCCGGTTTTCATCCGGAAGACGGGCAGTATGCGGAATGGGTGTTTCATGTTTAATGCCGAGTCTGTTTTTCAAGTGTTATTTTTCCGGTGCGTGAAATAACTACTTTATGGATGTTTCCTTTTTCAAAGGTCGCCCTGCTAGCTTGTTTGCAGAGATTCATCCGCTTATCAACGAGGGTCTCTCTTGGAATGGTTTCAAGATGGTGATTAAACCAGTAACTCCCTGAAGTTAGCTTTCGTACCCGAAACAAATGCTTACTGATGAGCGAATGATTCTTCTTGGCAATAGCTTCTTCTAATGCTTCCCGGGTAAGATCAAAAACGAACATTTCGTTTTCTCGCATTGATACTTCCAGTGTCCCGAGTTGCGGGTGAATTTTCGGAATAACTTGTAACCCTTGCCGTTTGCGTTCGAATGCTTCGAAAAAGGTTACGACTTCCTCTTCAAGGCCGTTTTCACTACGGTAAAGTGCCACGTGACAATTACGACCTGACTCCACAAATGTCCCCGGCCGAATCTCAAATAATTCTGACGCCCCCGTGGTGCAAATTACTGATTTGATGAAAAGCCCCGTCTGCGGATTAAGCCACAACTTGTTTTCTTCCTTAGTTAAGTCGGTAAAAGCCTTTTTAATATTTCCATTAAACTGATCAACACGAGCCTTAACTAAGGCGCGTACCCGGCTGTCAACTATTTGGTCAATTTGTTTTGCGGTGAGACTCTCGAGCTGACGCCTAATCGTAAACTTGTGGTCAAAAAGCGCGATTGTCTCCAAAACCTTACCTTTTTTTTGAAGCTTTTCTCTTTCCGTTTTTGCAAACGCTTTTTTGAAATCACCGTCAAAGCTCTGGAGATGCTCGTGTATTAAGTTATAATCATGTTCGTGAGCGATTCGAGGTAGGTCTGTTGCCCGCAATTTTGCAATTAAAACTTTTTTGTAGCGCTTAATTCGCCCGTAAAGCGATTCTTCGTGCAGTCTCCCGCGAGGAATAAGGTGGGCGCTTCCTTTTCGAACATCGCCAATTTTGTTTTTGGATTTAGACGCCAGCCGTTTCCCTGGTTTGTACGAGATTAGGATTTGTTCGATAGCTTCTTCAATCTGTTGATGGGTAAATGGAGTTGGGAATCTCTTTTTCAGACTTTTCCAAACGGAATCGGTGTTAGGCACGGAGTGAGCATCAAACTCTTTATTCAAATCATTTAAGCTTTTGATCTGCTTTCTTGTTGTGCACGCCACGACAAGCGCATCCAATGCGTGGTGTCGATGGTCGTTGCGCTTGTCCCAGTCGACTATTCTTTCTCTTTTTCTATCCTGATACTCTTCTTTACTTATATAGACCTCGGTAAGGCCTGCTGCCCGGTAGTTTGGCAGGTGTAAGTTCTGGATGATGGTGTCAAAACCCCATAAGTGGCGCAGCATGCTGGTAACGCTTCCGCTTGTTACGTTTACTTCGC
>JBIIVI010000289.1:0-4220 GCA_044339555.1 Cyclobacteriaceae bacterium
ACCACACTCGCAAACAGGCACAGCGCGCACTATTCTTGACGTCGGCCACACTGCACAAAGATTGGCTACGAAGTTAAACCTTGTCATTCAACTTTTTGAGCCGAAGGTTTTCTTACTCGCAATGACGAAACCGGCCATGACGAAGCAATCCCTATAGACATATTCCGGCCCACTGGCCAACGGTTACTGCCTTACCGGAACGAACAGCACAAAATTTCAAATTCAAACTGCCGGGCGCTTATGAATTTTCTATTACATTGGGCCTCTCAAAAAAACTCAACTTGTGATAGAAGGAGATCTGGGGCTTGATTCACCCGCACGAAATAAGGAAATGCGCATCGCGTATTTCATCGCTTTCTTTGCTGCTGCGCTTTCTTTTATTGACATCGGAGCCAATAGTTTTCGCGATCGGGAAATTGTGGGCGTAAACAAAAAAATGACTGAGTATTCGCTCTATCACAGTAAGATCTTGAAAGAAACGTTGATTCAGGCCGAACGCGACTTATTGTTTGACCTGATGCGCGCGGGTGCTGTAGTTGCTCACGATACCCTGATTGTGCATGAGCGGCTCAGAAAATTCGACCAGGATTTAGCGGTAATCAGAAGCCAACAAACTGAACTGATGAATGGCTCGCTGCCGGATGCACCGGCTCAATGGACCATGCCCAGTATAAATGGTGAGTTGGGAAAAATCAGGGGATTGAAAAATTGGGAACATGAGGTTGAAGTACTGGATCTGGCCGGAGATAAATTTGATCTGGCTTCTTTATTACTGGAACTAAGTTTGGTGATGGGCGCCATGGGGTTCATTGTCGGTCTTCCCAAAGCAAAAAATCTGTTTCGCTGGCTGATGATCGCATTTGGCTTCGGGGGAATTTTTTTTGGGCTAATCGGGTACTACCATGCCCTTCATTTGTAAACCGTAGCATCCGGATTTTAGTGGTTCTGTGTTTCCCCGTTAATGACGATAGATTTCAATACCCGGATTACTCCTTTTCGAAGACTCTCCTCCCCCTCGTGGGTGTTTTTCACAATTTTGGCCAGGTAAAGACTTTTTTTGAATCGAAAAATGAAGGCTATACGTGGCGCTGGGCATCAAGCTGTATGGGCAACACAACTTTAAAATCAGAGCCCTTCCCAAATTCAGACTGAACGCTGATCTCTCCTTGAATTTTCTCCAGCGTTTCTTTCACAATATAGAGTCCAAGTCCGGATCCGTCAGATTTTTCGTTTCCCTGAAAAAACATATCAAATATATTGGGAAGATACTGGTGATCGATGCCCGTGCCATTATCTTTCACAGAAATCTCAAGATGCGTGTGGACTTTCACTGCATCAATTTTAATAAAAGGGTTTTCTTTCGTGTGTTCCGAATACTTCAACGCGTTCGATAACAAATTGGCCAATACTACCTTCACACGGGTGGCATCGCTCAATAAAACCACATCATCCGGTATGTTTACATCAAATTTAACTTTGTCTGATCCCGGATAAAATTGAAGACTAATGAACACATCATCCACCAGCTTTTTTAGATATATTGACTCTGTTTTGACAACCACCCGGGTGTTTCGCGAATACAAAACAATATCTTCAATAAACTTATTTAAACCAATCAACTGGCTGTCCATCATCTCCAGGTACGATTTTGTAGCGGGTGAGTGGGAGTCAAGCTGAACCAGACCAATTAAGCCGCGCACGGAGCTGATGGGCGACCGTAAATCATGGGAAGCACTGTACACAAATCGGTCAAGCTCTTTATTTGATTTCTCTAGCTCTTGATTCTTGTCGCGCAACCGCTGTTCATTTTCGCGCAGCGCTTTTTCAGAATGATTGTTTAAACTCAATAGAAAGTAGATCATTAGCACCGCGGCTACAAACGTGGCAACGAAATTGATAATCATATTCATTCGCACATATTCTATTGTCGCTGATCTGCGGCTCAAAATTTCAAATTCAAAAACAATAGATAAAAAGAAAAGAAGCGCAGGCAGCAAAACAAAAACGACAGCTAGCTTTCTGTGGTATAAACCCAATGTGCTGAATGCTCCCAAGGCACAGACAACAAACAAAAATGAGAGACCCGTTTCGATTGGTTCAATGGAAGAGAAAAAGAAAATGGTAAGATTAGTCGTTAGCCCAAGAAGCACTTTGGCCGCCAAATAATAACCTTGTCTGTTTAACCCAAAACTACCCAGCGACAGCAATGCGGATACAGACAACAAAGGCCAAGAGTGATAGACATGATGATACAGATCCAAAAAAACATAGCCCGCATTCATCGCAAAAGACAACAAGCTCAGCTGGCCAGTAAGTACTGCAAGCTTGAAAGCGGAATAGGAAAGCATGTGGCTTTTATTTCCAAGCAGTAAAGTTTTTAATGTGTGGGGCAGCATACTCATGCAAAATAGCTATAAGCCAACCAGGTTTTTTGGTGAGAAAGATGGTATTTTGCCTTTCGCTCACCAACATAATACCCTGCAAATAAAAGAAATTCTGCTTGGAGGAACGGTCGAGCTGCGGGCAATAGTCCAGCGCCGTTGCGATGATGCACCGCATAATGCGGGAGCCATGGAATGACGCGCGAAGCGTTAAACTTAATTTTTTACTGACACACAACTACCTCACTTTCCTTTTGCTTGCCCAAAAGAAAAGGCAGCACGAACGCTGCCTCTCTTCGCGCTGCTGGCCGCTTTCCTTCGGAGCCTCGGGAGAGGGGGCCGGGGGGAGAGGTCGAACTGCGACCGCACGAACACCTAACCTCAACATCCAACCAAGAATTGTGTAAATTAGTGGGCCAAAGGGATCCATTCCCTCCTAAATTTTCTTATGCGAAACGCGCTACTCTTTGTCATCACCATCGCTTTGGCCTGTGGGCCGATCCTGTTGTTTGCCCAGTCGGGGACGCTCACGAGCAGCACCGCGGCCATGCCTGTAGCAACCGAGGAAAGCTATTCCATCACCATCACCGTGCGAAACATCCGCAACAGCAAAGGCGTGATCCGGTTCAAGTTTTACGATGACAACACGCGCTTCCCCCACGACACGGGCTTTTTGCGCACCGTGGTTCCAAAAACAGAAATGAAGGGCGACTCCATCACCGTTACCTACCACGGGTTTACTTCCAAAAATATGGCCATCGCCTTGCAAGACGATGAGAACAGCGATATGAAACTGGACATGGGATGGTTCTTACCCAAAGAAGGACACGCCTTTTCGGATTACTACCATGCCACCATGCTGCGCAAGCCCGTGTACGATGACTTCGACTTCGTCCTTACCGGGGATAAAAAAGTGGAAATGAAGATGCGATATTATTAGCACCTCGCGTGGGGTTACACGCAGATCAGGCATTTCAGGGGGCGGAGAGATTGCCTTTTTTCCTACCTTCGCTACACTAACACCCACTCCCATGCCCGCCTTTACCGTTTTGAAAACCATCACCATTCAGGCATCGCCTGAAAAAGTCTATTCCATCATCAGCGATTATCACCATTGGCCCACATGGTCGCCTTGGTTGATTACCGAACCGGGCGTGACTGTGAATGTAAAACAGGACGGCAAAGAGTACAGCCGGCAAGGCAAGCGCACCGGCAGCGGAGAAATGAAGGTGCTAAAAGAAAACGCGCCCAGGCGGCTCGACATGGTGGTGCATTTCCTGAAACCCTGGAAATCGACCTCGCCGGTTTGGTTTGATCTGAAGCCGCAAGGCCAGGGTACCGAAGTAACGTGGGGCATGACAGGTAGCCTGCCGTTCTTCATGTTCTTCATGACCAAGATGATGACGGCTTACCTCGGCATGGATTACGAACGCGGTTTGCTGATGTTGAAAGACTATGTAGAGACCGGGAGCGTGCCCTCCAAACTCACATTCAAGGGCATTCAACCTTATGCCGGTTGTACCTACGTGGGCATCAAAACCACCTGCACGATGGACGAATTGTCGGGAAAAATGGCGCAGGATTTTACGCGGCTGTCGGCCTGGGCGGCTGAACGCCCGAACGAGATAGTAGGCCGGGGTTTTTCCATTTACCACACGTGGGACGTGGTAAAGAACAAAGCGGCTTACACCTCTGCCTTCCCCGTGAAGCAAGTACCCGGTCAATTGCTAAATCGGTGTTTTGTTGCCGAAGGCTCACTAAAAGAGCTGCGGAGCTATCAACGTATTAGAGAGGATCATCTGCGAAGTAGTGCCATGCACATCAACCACATGCAAAAAG
>JBIIVI010000290.1:0-4216 GCA_044339555.1 Cyclobacteriaceae bacterium
AAAGGAGGTTAACTGAATTTCCTGAATCTCGACCGTTTTGTTGATCTGAAAAGCTTCTTCCTGCCGCGTGCGGTGCAGTTGCCGCAGCGCATCGGATTCGCCCTGTAGGGTGTAGGTGTGGGTTTTCTGGGCTTCGTACTCGGCCTTCAGCGCCTCCACCTTTTGGGTAATTTCCGTGAGCACCTGTTGTGCAGCCTCGCGTTCGTTTTGCAAACTATCCAGACTAAAGCGGGCGCGCTCATTGCTTTTTTTGTCCTGATCAATCTGGTCTTTCAGATTGTTCGCTTTGTCGGTTAAGAATCGCAACCGCTCCTGGCGCAATTGCTTTTCGCTCTCGTTTTGGCGGATAGTGGAAACAAATTCGTTAATGGTGCGCTGGCGCGAGGAGAGCGTTTTTTCTTTGATGATCAACTCCGCCTTTGATTTTTCAATCAAGGCTTCTTTCTCGCCAATCTCAGCAGCCAGTCGGGTTTTGCGGTCGTTCTCCTGCTCAACCTGTTTGTTGATTACTCCGAATTTCTCCTGTTGCTTTTGGACGACCACTTTTGCCAACTGGATACTTTTCTCCTTGTACTCTTCTTTAACCTTGTAGTAGGTTTCGGTTTGCTTCGCCTGCTTTTCCAGGCTTTTCATGTTCTTCTCGATTTCAAAGAGCAGATCCTCCACACGTTCCAAGTCCGCGTCTGTATCCTCCAGCTTTTTGAGTGTTTCCTTTTTGCGTTTTTTGAATTTTGAAACGCCCGCGGCCTCTTCGAATAAACTTCTCCGGGAGTTGTCGCGGTCGTTTAGCAGGTCATCCACCATCCCCAACTCGATGATGGCATAGCTGTTGGAGGCCACCCCTGTATCCAAAAACAAATTGGTGATGTCTTTCAAGCGGCATTCCACTCCGTTGAGTAGATACTCACTTTCGCCGGATCGATACAGCCGGCGGGTAATGGTTACCTGCGAGTACTCTGTGGGCAACAGGTTTTTGGTGTTGTTGATGGTGAGGGATACTTCCGCCATTTGCTGGGCCGGCCGACCACTGGTGCCGTTAAAGATTACGTTCTCCATCTTTTCAGACCGGAGCGCACTGGTTTTCTGTTCCCCCAACACCCAGCGGATGGAGTCTACCACGTTCGACTTGCCACAGCCATTCGGGCCCACAATGCCGGTGATGCCTTCATCAAAGTTGATGACGATCTTGTCTGCAAAGCTTTTAAAGCCCTTGATTTCTAATTTCGATAGTTGCATGCGGATGTAAAGAATGCGAAAGAGAAAGCCCCTTCCCGTTAGTTAAAGTCGGCAAATATAAAGGCGAGGGTGGCAAAAGGAAACCGAATGATTCTTTAGTAATCCACATTTTATCCCGAGGTTAATAACATAAAAATCTGGGGTAAATCGCTATTTTTGAATCCATTATGGATTTGCAGTTTTGGATTTACGTGGCAATTGTGGTGTTATCCATTCTCGCGCAGGCGCGCAAGAAGAAAAAGCAGCAGGAAGAACAAAACCTGCCGGGACCAACTTCAGAAAGTCCGCAGGCGCCCAAGCCCATTTCGTTCGAGGATTTGTTGCGCGAGATTCAGCAATCCAAACAGCCGGAACCCGCGCCTAAGGTACCGCAACCTTCTTATCCTCAGTACGATGAAGTGGTGAATTACGATGGTGACCTAGAAGCAGAGGAGAAGAGCCTGGAGCAACCGGCGCCGGCTTATGCTAACAGTTACGAGATTTACGAGAAAGCCAAAGCGGATGCTTTTTCGCGGCCATCGCTCGAGGAGACCATGAAGGTGGAGGACACCGATGTACAATTTGGGCAGTTTGAGAAGTACAAAAAGGTGAAGGAGACCGTGCCGGCCACTTCGTTTGCCGAGACGTTTCAAGACTTTGATCAGTTTAAGCGGGCGTTTGTAATGGCCGAGATACTGAAACCGAAGTTTTAGAAAACGCATAAAACCAGAAAAAACTTACGCGAATTGTGACGAGGGGTATTTTCTAACTCTTAGCAGTTCAATTGCAGGCACATTTGTATTCTTCAAAAAGTGTGGTTACTAAACCTGCTTTGAGGATTATTTATTAATGCTTAACTTTTCGCCTTTAACTTAAACTGTAGATGTCAATGCGTAAGCTTCTGTTAGTAAGCATTTTTTGCGCTGTTTTTTTGGGATCGGATGGGCGCTTCACCAATCGTTGCGAACGCCTAAAAGTAGATTACGAGATAACCGCTTCCCTAGATGGTAAATGGGACTTGAAAGTCTCGGCAGAAGGCGAAAACAAACCGTATAACTATGTTCTTTGTTTTGAAGATGGTTCGCTAGTCGTGAGTGAATTTGACAAGGATTCATTTTCGGGTATTGCTTCTGGTAACTATTGGTTGATTGTCACGACTTCCAACGGTTGTCATAAAAAGGTAAAAATCAGTGCCAAATGATGCGAATTGTAACGGCGGCCGTACTCATCCTCGGTGTTTTTTCTGGATATACAGCATTAACTCAACCGGTCTCTCCCAACTACATAAATGGGGGATTAAACGTGGGGGTTTTTGTTTCGAATCCATGCAATGGCAATAATAATGGTTTTATCCGCTTCAACGTGGTTTCCACAACCGGCGGTGTTGATGCGATCTTGGTACTGGTGCAGGGCCCATCTGGTCTTCAAGTTCTGAACCAAAGTATTCCAGTTGGTGGCTCTTTTGAATTTAATACGGGAAGAACTCTGGAACCCGGCAACTATGAATTTATCCTGGCAGCAGGTGCACAATCAATTAACACTTTCACGCTCTCTCGTCCGGTTGTGCTGACAGCACTTCCCATACTAACCGCTAATTCGATTACGACCACAAATAACAGTAATTGTACAATTCCCAACGGGCAGGTGGTTGCCAGTGTATCGGGAGGTTCGTTGGCATTGGCACCAGTAGCTGCTTCTTTCGACTATACATGGACATCTTCTAACGGATTGGTTGGACTTCCATTGTCAGGCACATTTAATGGCACTTCCAATCTGAATCTGGCCGCCTTGCTAAGTCGTCCTGGTTTGCCTGGTGGCACCTACACGTTGTTAGTTCGGGACAACTACTCCACCTGTACATCAACGGTAAACTTCGTTCTTTCGGACCCATCCCCGACTCTTTTCTCAATCACATCAGGATCTGGCCCCGTGTGTGCGGGAGCTAATTTCTCGGTAACCCTGAGTGGCTCCGAGTCGGGTGGGCCTGTTTATGAGATTCTGCGCAACGGTAGCAGTTTAAGTACCCCGCTAACATTTACCGGAACTGGCGCGGCTCCCTTCACGATGACCTTTCCGACTACCGGTTTTTCCAACGGGGATGTGCTCACCGTGTTGGCACGAAATGGTGCTTGCACGCCCCGGTTGATGTCTGGTTCGGTAGTACTAAATCTAAATCCCACACCAACCAGCGCAGTATTGTCCGGCACGGCAACGATTTGTGAAGGCGCATCAACCAATATCTCGGTTTCAATTGTTGGCGGCACGAGCCCGTATTCGTTTACCATAACGGGTTTAGGCCCTCGAACCGGATATGTTTCCGGTACCCCTATTTCCGTTTCCCCCACTACTACCACTACATATACATTGACTGGTCTGGTAACCGACGCAAATGGTTGTACGGTGACAGGTACAGGAAGTGCAACGATCACAGTAAATCCCCGCCCAACGATCAGCTTGGGTACGTTTCCAAGTGTTTGTCGCGGCACGACAACTGGTTTGTTGCCCTTCACAGCCACCACGGGTTCGCCTAACCAGTATAGCATTGTGTACAGTCCGGGCGCAGTTTCAGCGGGCTTTGCGAACGTAACCAACCAGACTCTAGCGGCGGCTCCGGGTACAATTCCGCTGGTGATTCCCGCGGGAGCGGCAGCGGGTGTTTACAATGCAGATCTCACTGTTCGAAATACTACGAACGGTTGTGTAAGTTTAGTTGTACCCTTTGAAATAACAATAAACGCGCTACCGGCAGCGCCCACGGTGAGTGGCACCACGATTTGTTCGGGCAGCACGGCGGTTCTGACACCCTCAGCGGGTGGTACGACTTACAACTTTTATGCGAACAGTACGGGTGGAGTTCCGTTGTCTGGCGGATCAGGCGTGACCTCGTTCACCACCCCGGCATTAACGACCACTACGACCTACCACGTTAGTTCGTTGCTGGCGGGCTGCGAGAGTGCCACGCGCACGGCGGTTACGGTTACGGTGAACGCGCTACCGGCAG
>JBIIVI010000291.1:0-4201 GCA_044339555.1 Cyclobacteriaceae bacterium
ATTCCAACGACATAAATATTCTCATCTGCACCAAATGAATACACCAAATGCTGACCTGCAAGTATTCTCGAGGGGAAAGTATGATAAAATGACCAAGTCTTACCACGATACAGTACGGGCCAGGAAAAATCAATAAATTCTGAAGTTCGCGCATTAAGATCAAAAACCATTTCGAAAAATACTTTGCCGTCGAAAAGCTTCGGATCACGTGCATCAACATCCGGGAAGATAAACATACAAAGCTTTTTTCCCAATACCACGTTGGGCAATCGTGTCATTGACGCGTGATTCAGAAAGCGACTGTCTTTAAACCTGTAATTGTTTAACACGATGCCCTTGGAATCTACCAGCAAAGCACCGGCTACATATTTATCAAATACAAGAACAGAGTCCTCAGCAAGTATCGAAAAACCATGTACTTCATTGACCGCATTAGTTCCCTCCCGCCGCAAAAAAATTTCATTTATTTTTTCTCCTTGTTTGATTGAATAATACTGGATACTATTCTTATGCTTGCTTTCGAACGCCAAAACTTCTTCACCTCTAAACCAAGTAGTTTGCAAGTAATTACTCTCAAATGATGTTGAGTCATCAACCTCAAAAACAAGATTTTCACCAGAGGATATCAGTTTTACGTGATACTCAATAACGTCGTCTTTTTGCCTGCTAACCTCACATGAGTACAGGAGGGATAAAACTATGACGCAGCCGAATACCCTTTGACTTACCATCTTTTTCCGACTCTAATTCAGACGAATTAATAACCCCACTCCTCGCAAATGCATCCAAAGACTCAACGATACATCAAAACGACTTAAAACTCAAGAGATAGATTGCTGATGAAGTCCATTTCGAAGCTATTAACTTAAAAATGGACTCCATTAAACTAAACCGCGTTATTGCTGCGGCCAATCACATCTCGCAACGATGCAATCAGTGCCACCAACATAGCAACAGGTGCCCCAGTTTGATGGGCAGGACTTGTTGGCCTCGTAACAACAATTGTCGTCACATACCCAAGAATAAGTTTCGTGGGGAACCAACATCAACCCAAAACACGCACAGAAAGAAACAACCCCAACGACCAAATACTTACGCAATCTGTTCATATGAATCTTATTAAAATTGAACATTTGCCGGAAACCCTGCTCCGGCTGCAGTGGTTTACAAAACAGCTGCTCTGCAAAACCTTTATAAAGAAAAAAAAAAAAACACCGAATAAGCAATGGGATTTTTCCCGGGTACATGTAAGTTATTCTACTTTCGTGCAATTTCTCGGACACAAAAGTCAGAAAAAATGTCTCTTGCTAAGAAATCTTCATGTACCTTTTATGGCAGGATTGATATAAATTAAAGAAAGGCAGGTTCACAAAACGGGCAATTTTTGTATTTCGGGGTGCATACTTTACTGCCAAACCTGAAAGTTGTTTTCCCCACGCGTAAAAAGTTTAAGCAGCCAATGTCGCCTGCTCTCGGCACCGGTTTGTTTGAAGTCGATGATTGCCTTTGATCTGAACTTCTTGAGGTCGCGCATGATGTCGGAAAGCGTATCATCTGAACTGTTTGTATTCGCAATCATGTGCAAGTGGCTTGGCATAAGGCATATACGACAAGGCCTTTGTGTTTCCACGCAATAACTTAAGGCGTTGACTACAATTTCTGCAAGTTCTTTGCGTGTAAACAAGTCGGCCCATCCTTTTACCGTGTGGGTGAGGAAGTAGGAATGAACTGATCTGACAGCTTATGTAGAACCCTTCAGGTGACAAAGCTCATTTGAAAATAAAGATACTAAGTTGGTCGGGATTGCAAATCATTGCAATCCCGACCACCCCAATTCCCTATCAAAGGAAACAAACAGCCTCTAGTCCATTAGCTATTATACCAATTCACCTTCCGGGATACGTACATCAACGCTCCTACCAACACAAACAATCCTACGCTGCCTACCAGTAGCGAGTAGTCTTGTAGTTGGATGATCACAAATACAAACGCATAAAAGAAGATCAACAAACTGCCGAATAAAATCGAGATGCGTGTATGCTTCAAGATCGCAAACACATAGGCTACCACCAGCCCAATGGTAGCTGCACTAGCGAGAAGGTACGCTACATTAAACCCGATGTGCTCAGAAAACGAGATCAGCAGTGTGTAATACACAATCAAGGCGGCTCCAATTAAGATGTACTGAAACGCGTGGATCCGGATTTTAGTTATCAGTTCTACCAACAACAACGCCACAAACGAAAGCAGGATAATCAAGATGCCATACTTGGCAGTACGAATACTCTTTTGGTATTGCCCTACGGGAATGAGCAACCGAACGCCAAAATCCACATCCGCCAATTCGCGGTTGGCTCCTACCCACTGCTGGTCAAACGGTCGGTTGTAATGAAGCACGCGCCACTTGGCATCAAACCCCTCCGGGCCTACGCTCCGGTCAGTCGGTAAAAAACTCCCGGCAAAACTTGGGCTGTCCCACGCACCCTGCACCCGCACCTGCGTAGTTTTTCCCACCGGCAGGAAGTGCAGCGAGCGGCTCCCTTTGACAGAAAGAGTGACCGAAAGCGCTTGTTGCTTTTGAAAGGAAGTGGTTTCAGGCACCGGAATTTTGATCCCCTTTCGAAATGCGGCCACGGATCGATCTGGAGCCGGGGTTATCTCATCGCCAAACGCATCGGGTTTCTGGAACAAGCGAACCGAGAGCCCCACATTCTCGGTGGGCTCCGCTACCAACAACTCCTCGCCCAGACTCACGACCGGACTTGCACTCACGCCCCGCAAATCGCTGATGCCGACCATGAAGTAGGCTTTGTTCCATAACACATCCTGTACGGCAATTCCCAATCCGGAAAAGTCGATCGAATCAAATTGAGCGTTGATCTCGTTCTCGGATTCATAGACCGCTGCTTCAAAAATGCCGCGATGCAGGCGCGTGGGCGAGACGTGGCTTTGAACCGAAAGATCATTCGGTAGAAAAAAAGCGAGTTCTTCCCGCTCCTGCAGACGGGCCACGCCTTTTTCATCTACTACATGCTCGCGTGCCAAATGAGGAATTACCAGCACCGGGCCCACCAGCACCTGATCGCCCGACCACGTCGCACTGATGTCTTCCACGACCGACTGCGCACGTTGCTGTCGCTCCTCCATGAGCGATTGGATCCACGCGGTGGGGATAAGTAGTAACAGCACCAAAATGCCGATCGAAAATAGTTTCAGCGACACCGATTCGCGTACCCACACACTTAGGCGGTTCCATATGCCAGACTCCGTTTGACTGTTCATATCGTTTGTTTTAAAAAAACTTTTTGTTTAAAATTCTGCCCGAAAAAAAATTATGCTCTGCGCTGCTGTTTCACCACCAGTTCCATTGCTTCGAGGTGCCGCCTGAAAGCCGTGCGACCGCGCTCGGTGATTTTATACCGCGTATTGGGTTTTCGATCCACAAACGATTTGTAAACGGAAATATATTTTTCCTTTTCCAGCGCTTTCAGGTGAGTGGCCAGGTTACCATCCGTGGTTTCCAGCAATTCCTTGAGCCCGGTAAAGTCGTACGAGTCGTTGGCCACCAACACCGATACAATCTGCAACCGGGTGGTGTGTTCCAGCGTTTTATCAAATCCATCAAAAGGATTCTTCATCGATCGTATCGTTTGTACATCACCAGACCGTACACGATGTGAAGTACCCCAAATCCCAGGCTCCAAAAGAGCAACCCGTGGTGCGGAAAAAAGGCGGCCACCAATCCCAATGTAATTTCCAGATAGGCCAGGTACCGAATTTCATCGTACAGGTGGAAGCTGGCATTCATGAGCGCCAATCCATAAAAAAGAAGTACGGCAGCAGCTATCAACTGAAAGTTTCCTTGCGCAATCAGCACGAGCGTAAAAATGCCGCCCGCCCCCAGTGGAATGGCCAAATTCAGCAACAGCCGTTTGGTGGTGCTGTTCCATAACGATTGGTTGGCTGCCCGGGCTTTCCGAAAACTAAACCACCAACCAGTTGCCAGCGATGCCATCAATACCAACACGGCGGCCACCAACAAATCCGTCACCACCGGAACCCGGCCGTGATACTCCACGGAGCGTGCCACCGAGCCACTGTATAATTGATAGTATGCGTACGCTGTTCCGATCAACGCATAACAGCCCGCCAACACACCGGATAGCCCGCTGAGGGATACAAACTTGACCGACCGATCCAT
>JBIIVI010000292.1:0-4194 GCA_044339555.1 Cyclobacteriaceae bacterium
AACGAGACGAATCCGTACGCGAAGTAATCGAACTCGTAAAAGAACGCACACGCCAAATCAAAGACGCGCGTATTGAGTATATGCCGCCACCGGCAGTGCCGGGCTTTGGTAACTCCAGCGGCTTTGAAGCCCGCCTGATTGACCGCACCGGCAGTGGGGATTTGAAAAAAATGGAACAGGTAGTTGATCAGTTTATCTTAGACTTGAAAGCGCGCCCCGAAATCGGAAATGCATTTACAATTTTTGATGCCAGCTTTCCCCAATACCTGCTTCATTTTGATCCCGACAAAGCAGCCCAAAAAGGAGTGACGGTGGAAAACGCGATGGGCTCGTTGCAAACGTTGCTAGGCAGCGAGTACGCCACCAACTTCATTCGCTTCGGCCAGATGTATCGGGTGATGGTGCAGGCCTCGCCCGAGTATCGCGCTAAGCCAGACGACATCTTGAAATTGTACGTGAAGAGTGACAAAGACGAGATGGTGCCCGTGTCGTCATTCCTAACGATCGAAAAGGTGTTTGGTGTAGATCAAATCACCCGATTTAACATGTACCTGTCAGCCGAGGTAACCGGTGAACCTGCCCCTGGCTACAGCAGTGGCAGTGCGCTGGCGGCTATTCAACAAACCGCAGCAGAAAAACTACCCCGCGGCTACGACATCGATTGGGCCGGCATCTCGCGAGACGAAGTGAACACCGGTAACGAAGCCCTGTTCATTTTCATGATCTGCCTTCTGTTTGTGTACCTCATTCTTAGCGCTCAATACGAAAGCTTTCTCCTCCCCTTGCCTGTTATTCTTTCACTGCCTGCGGGCACCCTGGGCGCTTTTTTGTTGTTGGCGCTGCTTGGATTAGAAAATAACATCTACGCGCAAGTGGCCTTGATTATGTTGATCGGCGTGCTCGGCAAAAACGCTATTCTGATTGTCGAGTTTGCGGCCCTGCGCCAACGCGAAGGTAAAGCCCCGTTGCAAGCGGCGATTGAAGCCGCCAAAGAACGACTCCGCCCGATCTTGATGACTTCGTTTGCCTTCATTGCCGGACTCATTCCCTTGGTGCTCGCCACCGGAGCCGGAGCCGTTGGTAACCAAACCATTGGCGCAGCGGCCCTGGGCGGGATGTTGCTGGGAACCTTGCTGGGCGTGGTGGTTATTCCTGGACTGTACGTGGTGTTTGCCACCGTTACGCTACGACCCGATACCTCCCACAAACTGAAAGAAGCCCCCTACACCGAAATCATTTAGCCATCATGAACCATCTTTTCTTCCGATCGACAGCGGTGTTATTGCTGGCGCTTGCTTTTTCCGCGTGCCGCGTAACGCAGCCCGTTGCGCCTACCGCGCCACTGCCGGTTCCGGATCAGTTTCTGGAAACTGAGTTGTCCGACACCAGCAATCTCACGTTTACTCCCTGGCGCGTACTGGTAAACGATTCGTTGTTAATTGCGCTGATTGAGACCGCCCTCAACGATAACTTTGATACTCGCATTGCGTGGCAACGAATTGAGCAAGCACGTGCAGGGGTACTTGCTGCGCGCGGCCAGCTCCTGCCTACCGTTTCTGCTGGTACGATGGCAGGCGTGCGGAGATTTGGTTTGTACACGATGGATGGTGCGGGCAACGCCAGCACAGACATCCGTCCGGGCGAAGTTGTGCCTACCAACCTGCCGGACTATTTTGTAGGTCTGCAAAGCAGCTGGGAAGTTGACATCTCCGGGAAGTTGCGCAACCAGAAACGTGCGGCTATGGCGCGCTTGCTGGCAACCTCCGAAGCACGCCAGTGGGTCATCACCAATCTGGTGGCCGAGATTGCTGCTGCGTACTACGAGTTGGTGGCGCTAGATCAGGAACTGAAGGTGATTACCGCTACCGTGAAAATTCAAGACGATGCCTTGCGGGTGGTTACCATTCAAAAGGAAAATGGTGTAGCCAACGAGTTGGCAGTTAATCAGTTTCAAGCGCAACTGCTCAACACGCGTGCGCTGGAAATCCAAACCCGCCAGTTCATCATTGAAAACGAAAACCGAATTAACTTTTTGCTAGGACGCTTTCCGCAACCTGTGTTGCGAAACGAAGCAGCCCTGGAGCCGCCTGCGCGTCCGACACCGGCAGCCGGAATTCCGGCCCAACTGCATCGCAACCGTCCCGACCTGCGTGCAGCGGAATTGGAAGTAGCAGCTGCCAACGCGGACGTGCGGGCAGCGCGGGCTGCGTTCTACCCACAGCTCAACGTTTTGGCAGGCGTTGGTTTTCAATCGTACCGCACCAGCTTGTTGTGGCAAACGCCAGAATCGTTCGCATTCAATTTGCTGGGCGGACTGTGGGCCCCACTGTTGAATCGTAACGCAATTCAAGCCCGGTTTAAAGGCGCAAGCGCCTATCAGCAAGAGGCGCTGCTGGAGTACCAGAAAAATATTGTAGCTGCGTTTACGGAAGTATACAACGAATTGAACCGCTACGAAAACTTAAGCCGGATGTATCTCCAAAAACAACAGGAAGCAGAAGTGCTTACCCGTGCCATTACAACAGCTAACGAACTGTACCGCACGGGTCGCGCCAATTACCTGGAAGTGTTGCTCACTCAACAAAATGCACTCGATGCCCGTGTGGATTTAGTGGAAGCCCGAAAGAAGCAGTACCAAAGTCTCCTACAAGTCTATCGCTCGTTGGGTGGAGGATGGCGGTAGGCACCCCACATAGATTTAAACCTGAGTCCGTTAACTGAGTTCGCTTAAACGATCTTATGTTATCGACTTGAACAGGTGCCAGCCTATGATGCCTGTTACCGCCAACTTCAGCACGGTGCCCAACAAAAAACCAACAAACGAACCGAACGCGGCCTTCCAGGCTTTGTTAGAATCTTGGTTTGCCAGCAGCTCACCCAGTAAAGCCCCAAAGAAAGGCCCAATGATAATTCCCCACGGGCCGAGGAAAAATCCGACCACCAGCCCGATTGTTGCACCCCATACGCCCGCCCGGGTTCCACCAAGTTTCTTGGTTCCGTAAATGGGTATCCAGTAGTCCAACACGGTCACGGTAATCGTGATCAAAAGCCAGATCAACAAAAAGCGCGTAGAGAACGGTGCCTGGTCGCGCAATTGCTGAAGCAGTAGCCCAACAAAGGCCAAGGGCGGACCCGGCAACACGGGAAGGAAACATCCCGCCAGGCCAACTACCCAAAGCAGTCCACCCAGCACGAGATACAAAACGTCAAGCCAATTAAGAGTATCCATCAACCAACTTAACAAAAACGAATTTCGAATTCAACCAAAGAGAAAAACGCTTGAGTAATCATCCACTACCTATCAAAAATCAGAAGAGGCTACCTTGGTCCCTGCGGGGTCTTCGTTTCGAGACCCCGCAGATCGTCTGCCACCACTACTTCACCGCACGGCCATGACCGAATCTCGAGCGAAGACCCCATTTGAAACCAAAGAGGGTATGAGCAATTATTGCGGTAGTTCTATCTTCACTCCTTCTGCTCGTTATATTTCTGCACCGCGCGAATCAGATTACCTTCCTCAATTAGCTTCTTCATCTTCTCATCCGGCTCCGGAATCATAGCCTGCACGTTTTCTTTGGTAATGGGTAGTAGCGGCCCGTCATTTCCTTGTTGGATGGCCGCCAACAGCCAATACCCTTCTTCCGCAACCGGCGAATACCCATTGATCTTTCCACGCACCGACTTAAACAACCAGCACGAGTCTGCCGGGATGCCGGTAAGTTTGTGCCCGGTCTTCAGGTTGATGCGAAACACCTGGCGCGTCTCTACAGGCACAATCACTCGCTTGCCCTTGCGCTTCTTCGCCACCAACTGGTGCGGCTTCTCCGAAATCCTGATGGCCATGCGTTGGGTAAAAATACTATCGCCCGAGCGCATCACTACCGTGAAATCGTATTTCCAGGAAATCTTTTGATTGTTGGAGTAGCTGCCCATGGGCTGATACACAAAGTTGTTGTACGTGGCACGGCCGTAAGGCGTTTGGATGGTTTGAGGCATGGGCATAAAAAAACCTTGCGCAAAGGCACTCACACTCACCAAAAAGAAAATTGAAATTGATAGTACACAGTTTGTTTTCATAAAAAACCGGCTTTGATTACAGGACTAAATATATGCGACATTGTTGTAAGTTGATACCCGGCAAACCTGAAAATTGCGAGACACCTTTCACACGGACTGAGTAGCGGTAAAGTTCTT
>JBIIVI010000293.1:0-4179 GCA_044339555.1 Cyclobacteriaceae bacterium
CCGTGTCATGTTAATAGTGATTTTTATTCTACTCTTCTTCGGATTTTCAGTTTACTCCGTCGTTAATAAAAATTGCATTTCAAGGTTCTATTTTTTTGGATGGGAAAAGATTACCGATAGTATCATTTAACCAATTGAAAAACTTAGAATTGTAGAAGCCGCCAAAAAAACATAGGAAAATAAGAGTGAGAGGTTTAAGCTCTGATTCGCCTGATATCAAAAGAACTGGTACCGTTGTAGCTAAGCCCAAGACAATTATACCGGTCAAGGCACCTAACAGAGGCACACTAACAACCTTTAGATTTATCAGAAGTTCACCATCAATAGCGATAATTTTGACTAAAAATGTAAGAGCCCCGAGAACGCCAAACGAGCAAGCAGTAATTAAGAAGACTAGTATGTTAGGGATAGATAAAAAAAATTCGGGAAAATATTTAATGGCTTTTATTTCTTCCAGATAAGCCTTCATGAAATAAGAGTTTTGAAAGGTTATCTTTCCGATCGAAACGGATTTTACTTGGCCCGAGCTCTTACCCATATTATTTAGTTCGTCAATTTTAAGCTTCGTATAACCAGCACTTCCAAAATAGGCACCCATTGAAATCCATCCCATAAAAACCAATACATAAATTGCGTTTATAAAATTCTTCATGACAGAGTGTTTATTTCTTTTAAGGTGTTCTGAAGTCTATACAGCCGTGTGTTCTCGTTAAACTTTCAAGTTCGGATGTCACTCCACAGTGTGAGGGCGTGTGATTACTACAGCAATATGTAGTATAATCTTCTACAGCTATGGAGTCAGCCACAGCAGTTGTATCTGCTGGTTCAAATTCCAGATAAGTTGAGTCAGAAGAACCAACTTCCCCTGCTTTTCCCCCACCACATGAGCCATTGATCAAGATGACAAAAAGTGTAAGAGCATTTATGAGTAATACTGTATTAATCTTAGTTTGTCTCATGGTTTTAGCTATTACTTGCCTACTCTTCATCGGATTTTCGGCTTCCTCCGTTTTTGTTCGTTCAGTTCGTTTATTGCTCATTGCTGGCACGCCTGCCAAAATCGGGCTTGGCTACCCGCAGCAACCCGCGTAGCGGCCCTTCGAAGAGCGGGGTGTTGCCAAAATCTGATTGAACAACTTCGGTTCAGCAGTAAGAATAATTCAGTCCGGTGGCATCGTTTAAAAATTCCAGAGTGAGGCCATAGTCTTAGTTTAGGTAATTGGCTTTGATTCTAATTGATTGTACGGCCTTTTGTGCAAAATCAATGACCGTGCTCAACAAGGTTTGGTCATCTTTCAATTGGAGATATCTTGCGCGGCTGGCGTTCCAATCCTGCTCAACACTTAACCTAGTAATTTCATATTCACGCTGTAAATCTGTCAAAAAGAAGCGTTCGGGTGCGTTGCCGCCATCACGATCGTTGCGATAATCAAGGCTGACGCTAAATTGCCCCTCCGCATCAAGGTTGCCGGATATTGCTATGTAGATGTCGATGGTTCTTGATGAATACCAATAGTAGCTCTCGCCCAGTCTGCGACTCTGGTTTATGCGGGTATATGATCTGGCGGCCAAATGAGTAAACGAACCATCTCTTGGTGGCCGGGTCTGCCGAATATTCTCTATTTCTTGGGTAACGGCCGCAAGATTTCCACCAGGCGTGCCATGCTCGGCTGCTATTGCCCTCTCAAAATAAGAAAGAAAAGTTTTTAGGCAGTTCTGCCGAGTTTTTTTTGAAACCTTGAGCAAATTCATCATCTCAAATTCAAAAATCATCCCGTTGAACAATGTATACATCACAGCGTATCCGTAGCCCATTAGTTTTCTGTTATTATTCTGTATTTCATTTAATACGCTATTCATTCGGTCACGGGTTCTGCGAAAACGACTGCGCTCTTTAAACTCATCAAAGTTGTCAATGATAGTTTGAATGTTTGCCTTTACGTCTAATTCAACCGACCTTCGAAATTCGCCCTCAATTAGTATTCTAAGCTTAAGGAGCTCATCGAGAACCTGATCCAGTTTACCATTGATTTGGGTTGTCTGATTTCGTATCGCGGTCAATGCTTCCTCCATCCGTTCAAATCGAAGATCTTGGGATGTTTTACTATACAGATCAAGTAAGTATTCTCCAATTGCTATAATGGTTCCCACCGTAGCAGGATCAACTAATGCGAAAAAAGTGCCTGGAGTCTGAACAAAGTAGTTTGATCGTATGGTTGACGGGTTGGTAAAAAGTTTGTTTAAAGTATTCATAAATTTGGTTTTGGTTGCAAAAGTAAAATCCACGGAATGCCTTTGGCCGAAATACAAATCTGTAACTTTTACTCGGCCTTGTGCCATTGAATAGCTTTACCGTTAACGAGATAAAAATCTCTTTGTAGTTGAGTTTATGCACCTACTCTTCATCGGATTTTCGGCTTCCTCCGTTTCGTTATTTGTTAAGCTTCCAGAAAATCTAGTATTTCAGACTTTCGGTGGTGGTACACCTTGGTTGCGTATTCGTGCATCGCTTCCAGTAGCTCGGGTGCCTTTACATCAAGTCCCAACGTGGTGCCCCGAATGAGGTCGGGAGCCTCTGCGCTGTTGAACTCTAACTGGATACGCTTGTAATCGGCTGGGCTTAGCACTTGGCGAACGTAGTAGTCGGCCGCCTGTACATTAGATTCTGTCAATAAATCCGGCAGGTATTTCACCCACTGCAGGTTGCCCCAATCGCCTCGTTTTATTTCGGAAGGCGAAATGAAGTTTTTGTTCGAGGTTCCGCATCCGAGCGAGAGTACGCGTAGCTCGTGCGGTTCTTTGCCCATTCCCTTCTTAAGCCCATCGGGGTATCGGTACATTGGGTCGTCTGTCTCGGTATGTTTGTTAAGCGCAAAGGCCACTGCGGCCATGGCCGGGTGATTCATCGCCACGCCTCCATCAATATACTTTTTTTGGTAAATCGGGAAGTACGTGGGGCCGGCAGAAGTACGCAAAGCGACATCCACCAGTTTTTCATCTTTGTGTTTTAGAAAACCCGAGTTGTACACTACCGGACGAAAGTTGACCGTTTTACCATTGTCCTCCGGACTCAGATCGAACGAGGCGACCATCAATGTCTTTTTATCCGCATAACGTGAGAAAATATCGCCCATCGTCTGATCGCCAAACTCGCGCTCCAGTATTTTTTTGAGTTCTTTGTTTGAATAATCTGCACCTACATTTTTTCCGAAGCCATCGCGGAAGTCGTCCCACCCGGTGTCGTGAAATATTTTCTTCGACTCCTTCAGGTAGAGATCAACTAATGTAGCGGGTGGCTTGCCTGCGGCCAGGCCAATGCCGATGATGCCACCGGTGGAGGTGCCGGCCACCAAGTCGAATAGTTCCATTGGGTGCCGCTGCGTGTCTTTCGCAATGCAGTCAAGAATGGTAGCCGGAATGACACCGCGTGTGCCGCCACCATCAATGGAAAGGATTCTGAATTTGCTCATGATTTTATCGATTATTCTATGTACTTAGCCGATACCCACCCCGTTACTTCCGTGGTTACTTTGTACCAACCATCTTTCGCACCCACGATGCGTACGCGCTGACCCTTGACCAGCGGTTTGGCTACCTTGTCGGAGTTCGTGCTGGCGTCTTCGCGGATGTTCAGTAGGTCGGTAGTCACCACGCCTTCGGTTCGTGCGCGCTCGGGTTCGTCTGAATCCCGGCTGCCGCCAAAAATCCGCTCACGCAGTTTGTCGAGTGGAAAAGCCGGGCCGGGGTCAATCTTCCGGCCGGGAGAAATTTCTTCATGGCCAAGGATGTATTTGAGCCGATAGGTTTGCACCAGCGCGCGGCAAATTTCTTCTACACAAGCGATCTGTTCTTGAGTAAACGCATGCCAGTAGCGGGGCGTTTTCTCGTTCCGGTGCACGGCAAACACTACTTCGTCTGCCTCGTACGCCTTGTTAAACCAGGAGTAGTATTTGTTGCCTCGCTTTTCTAACACGCCCGCATTGTCGATTTCGATGCCGATGGAGTATCGGTTAAACCCAACCCGGTTGCCGAACTGGCTGCGGCCGGCATGCCAGGCGATGGTATGGAACGGAACCAACTGGGTAATGTCGCCAGTGCGGGCCACGACCAAGTGCGCGGACGCCTTGGTGTTGCTATCCGTCAGCGATCGAATGGATGATTCTGCAGAACTACCCGCGG
>JBIIVI010000294.1:0-4170 GCA_044339555.1 Cyclobacteriaceae bacterium
TGTGTTGGTCAATTGACCGCTCAACTTAACGCGATGGAAGTTCTGTGGAATCTGCCCACGGCTCACCACATTCAGGTTGGGGAAACCGTAGAAGTTGAGCGCAGAGTATGAGTAATCGATCTCACCACCACCGCTCACCGTTTTGCCAAAGCTTCTCGCCAAAGCGGCCAACTCTGTTTGGCCGCTCGAAGAAGTCCGACCGTCTACAGGCCCCGTACCAAAGCTGCGATGAAAAAACCGAGCCCCCAGAAAACGCGCTTTGTCGCGCTTGGTGCTCAGGCTGGCCTCCAGATAGGGCGAAGCATAGTTGCCAAACCCGGCACTAAGGGTTCGGCCATAAAGGCGGGTAAGTTCTTCGGCTTTTAGGCGCAGCGGGCGCAAGGCGGGCGAAAAAGGTTTCCCATCAAAACTAACGGGCTGAAAATCGTAGGTCAGCCGTGGCTCGATCGGCTCTACCGGCCGGGGCGGCACTTTGTCGAACGCGCGATTGGCACGCGGCAATGCGATCTGTCGTTCTTTGATAATTTCAATCTCTACGCTTTCAATTTCACCACCCCACTCCTGCCCGTAAGCAGCGGCAGCAACTAGAAGTGTGACAATAAACGTGCAGCGGCGGATCATCGTTTGTCGAGCGTATCGGAGGGAACTTGTTTTTGCTGGCTGGCATTCAGGCCCATCAGTTTCTGGCGAGCTTGAGCCTTAATGGAGTCGAGCGGGAAACTGTCGGCCAGCGATTGTAGCGTGGCTTTCGCCTGAAACGTTTCCCCGGTGGCGAGGTAGTTGTCGGCCAACAGCAAAAACGACTTTCCCACCCACTCAGTATAGGCGGGATAAGTGGCATTAAAGTCGATCAGGGTTTCGAAGCAACGTTTATGCTCTTTACTGAGATAAAAAATCTCACCCAACAAATACTTAGCCTCCGCCCCGTTTTCATCTTGAGCCGCGTTGATCGTTTGCAGGAATTCATCCTTCGCCTCATCGTAGCGCCCCTGCCCCATCAACGCTTTGCCCCGGTACAATGCGGCCTTGTTCAAGGCACCGGCATTTACGTTGGCCCGGTCTTCAATCTGTTGGGCATAAAGCACTACCGAATCAAAGTTACTCAACCGGTAATGTGTTTCCATCATGGCCGACCACGCGGTGTAGAGGTCTTTCTTGTTGGTGGCAATTCGTTCCAGTTTTTTGTAATGTCCAATTGCAGGTACGAGGTTGCCCGCCCGCACTTCCAATTCTCCAAGGCGAGCATAAACCCGATTGATCAGGTTAAAAGACGGATTGGCCGCAGTCTCCTGGAAAGCGGCTAAAGCATTCGAATAGTCCTTTAAGCGATAATAGCTTTCGGCCAGGTAGTAACGAGCCTCGCTCGCGCGCATGCTTTCCGGATAACTAATCAAAAACGTCTTTACAACCTGTACCGCCTTATCGTACTGCTGATTGAAGAACACGC
Source organism: Cyclobacteriaceae bacterium (assembly GCA_044339555.1). Taxonomy (GTDB): domain Bacteria; phylum Bacteroidota; class Bacteroidia; order Cytophagales; family Cyclobacteriaceae; genus ELB16-189. The sequence continues at coordinate 1,448 of JBIIVI010000294.1, forward strand.
CTTTCAGCGCTTCAAACTCCACCATTTCAATTCCTTTTGCATCCGGGTTAGCTTGTTTGAAGACAGTTAAATATTGGTCGAACTCGCCGCCACGGTTGGCCAGCGTTAACGACTCCTGCAATTGCACCACGATCTCCTGCGAAGCCGGGTGACCCGGGTATTTTTTTATCAGCGCGATGTAGTCGTCAGCCGTCTTCCCAAATTCTTTCAAGTTGTAATTCGCTGCCGCCCTGCGCATGAGCGCATACGGTTCAAAGCGGCCGGGGTTAGGCTGATCGATAAGTCGGGTGTACTCGGCCACAGCCGCTCCGTACTTGCCCTGCTCAAAGTTGATCTGACCCCGGTTAAACCAGGCATCATCGCGGTAGCGCGAGGTACTAGCTAATACTTTATCGAATTCTGTAATCGCTTCGGAATACTTACGCTGGATACCGTAAATGATACCACTTTGCAAAAATGCATAGTCGCTATCAGAACTCTTCTGCGCCACGGCATTTCGGTAGTAGCTTAACGCTGCCGGATAATTTTTTGCGATGTAGTTGCAATCGGCCAACCTTAGATACGCATCGGTTCTACGGGCTACGGGGATTCGATCCGAATTCAACACGTCATTAAAGTGTGTGCTCGCACGCGCATAATCTTGCTGGTTGTATAACGAGTACCCGAGCGCATAATGGCTGGTGGCCACCAATTCTGGATCCTGAGTTTCCACAATCACCCGCTGGTAGAACGGAACGGACTCCGCATACTTTCGACCAATGGAATACGCTTCGCCACACCAAAAATTGGCTTCTGCCAGAATCTCTCTTTTTACCGGGTACTCCATCGATTTCTTGAAATACCCGATCGCTTCGGGATAAAGTTCCTGATTGAACAATTCCGTTCCCTTCAGGTATGTTGCTTTCTGATACGCCTGATCAATGGCGGGCCCACGCCTTGGCAAGCTTTCGATGTATTCGATTGCTTTGTTGTAATTGTTGGCATTTACGTAGGCTTGGGAGAGGATTTCTTTGACCTCCGTAGTTCGGTTACTCTGCGGATAGCGGAGCAGGTAGTCGTCTAATTGGCGGATGGCCTCGTCTGGCCGACCGAGATCGTACAACAACTTGGCGACCTGGAATTCACTCTCGCTCGTAATGGTTTTGTCCATTTTCGATTTTCCCGCAATCTCATAAGCAGCAAGGGCCTGGGGCTTTTGTTCGGTTTTCAGGTACAATGAACCCAATCGATACGAAGCAAACGCACCTAGCGTATCCGAAGCAAGTGCGGCATTCTTGAGATAATTGATGGCGTCTTTGGTCTGGCCAGCCTCATCGGCCGTAACACCCGCACGATAAAACACGGCCTTATCGGCCTGAGGTTGATTTTCCAGGAAGGAACGGTATGCGCTGTACGCTTCGGCAAATTTCCTTTTCTTGTAATGGGCTTCGGCCACAAATAATTGTATCTCACTTTCATTGGTCAGGTTTTCACGACCCGCAAGCGACTTTCCAAAGGCAATCACTTCTTCATACTGACGATTATGGTAAAGCGCACCCGCAATAAGGTGCGGTACAATCTGTGCATACGAGGGATTTAACTCGGCTCGTTTAAAATCCACAATTGCCGTTGGATAGTCTTTTTCCTGGTAACTGATGAACCCGGCATAATAGCTAGCTGCAGGACCATATTGGCCACCCTGGTTTTTTACAAAGGCAAACTGCTGGCTGGCTTCCTTGAGCTTCTTTAAATTGAACAAGGAATAACCCCATTTGAACCGTACCTCCAGTTGCTGCTCGGCCGTGCAACTCGTCAAGTTTACTTTGGCGTAGTTGGCTGCCGCCTTCTCATACTGTTTTTCGTTGTAGAAGAAATTGGCGAGTTCGAAATAGGCAAGTGCCGCTTGTGGATGAAGCGGATACCGGGCCACGAACTGTTCGAGCTGTTTTTCGCCCTCGGGCTGGTACAACCGCACGGCACAAATGGCCGCATAGTATTGTGCCTCCGGAATGCGAGTGGCGCTTTGGCTTGGGTTGTTGAGATATTCTTGAAACCGCTGAATGGCGCTTCCGTAGTTTCCGAGCACGAACAACTCCATGCCTCTTTCGTACCAACGATGGTTCTCTTGCTGCGACACCACCCGTTGGCTTTGAACTGTTGGAGTTGAAAGCAACCAAATCAAAACCGAGCAACACCAAACGCGCATGGACCTAGAACGAACAAAAAAAGGAAAACGAGATACGAGCCTGAATAAAAGTGTAAAGGTAAAGCCGAAAAGCAGCTCGCGCATTGAATTCAAAGTTACACGGAATAATCGGTGGCAAAAAATCTGCCGAAAATTCTAACGAAGAATCTGCACCACCAATTCCTTCACGATTTGGCCTTCGGTTTGATTGGCGGCATCCACACCTTTTAGCCGCAGGTCAGCCCGTTTCACCAAACGAATAATGTTCACCAACTGCTGTACCGAGAAACTCCTCAAAGCATTACTATACTCGCGCGCAGCAAAAGGACTGATTTTTAGGTGACTAACCAACGCCCTCTCTGATTTATCGGCAAGGCTAGAGGCCGCCAGCAACTTGCTGAAGAACGAGTAAAGGAACGCCACCATAGGGATGGCCGGATTCTTTTTTGGGTTGGCCTCAAAGTAGTTCACGATTTTCTGGGCCATGAACGTGTCGCGACTCACAATCGCCTTTTGCAATTCAAAAATATTGTACTCACGGCTCAACCCCACCTTGGCA
>JBIIVI010000295.1:0-4167 GCA_044339555.1 Cyclobacteriaceae bacterium
GGGCGAGGCGCGAGAGTTCGGGGTTGGCATCGTTATTGGCATTCGCCAGATGATCTACCAAACCTTTCCCCACTTTGCCGGCATGTGGTGCTACTTCGGTAAGCCAGATGGCGGTTTCCACGGCTTCCACCTGGCAGAAGAATGGCCGAATGCTGCTAAACTTATGTTTACGCCAGTGTTGCAGCAAGCGTGCTGTTTCGGGTGTTACTTGCCAATCGTTGGGGTTGGGCAACTCGCGCCACTTCGATACTTCCTGCCGCACCAAGTTGATGATGGGCGTGGGATCGTACTGCTGCTCTTTGGTAGAAAGGCCCTTGCCTTCGTCAAATACAATCTGTTCTTGCGCTGCCGGAGTTTTGCGTTTGCGCGGTTTGGGAATGGGCGTGATGAAATCGGCCGCCCTTCGTTTCTCGATGATCTTTTGCGTAGGCTGGCCGGATGCATCCAGCTCCCAATGCCGGCTGGGATATTCGTAAGGCGAGTTGAGGATGGGCCGTTCGAAGAAAGGGTTCGTCATACTTGGAGGATATTCATCCGCTAATCTTCAGATAGTCAGGCGAGTTTTGTTCTTAAAATGCAGTGTAATTTAGACCTCTCTGCAATACCCCCAAAACGAGCAAGTGGATTTTTTTTGTTTGTTCAACAACGCCAAATCCCCGAACAGCCTGAGTTTGAAACGCAAGACAGTCGGGGATTTTTGTTACCGCTGAACGATTCGTCCGATCGTTACATCTCCTTCTTCTGCTCCTTCCCCACCACTACCTGCGGCAGGTTTTTCACTTTGTCGTTGATGGGCGCTACATAATCCGTGACCAGGCGCTCTAATTGCGTGGCGGCTTCCTGCGTTTCGCGTTTCAATTCGCCCAGGCGTTCCAGTTGTGGCTGCGTGGGGCGAGCCGTGGCATCATCCACATCGCCCAGCAGACTGGAAATTTCTTCACGCAAACGGGGCCGCTGGCGATAGCCCATGTTCGGTGGCGGTCTGCGCAACGTTTCGTCTGTGTATTCTTTCAGTTTTTTAATCGCTTCATCTATCTGGCCGCCCACAGCCGGATCAACACCGGATTCATTTCCACCGTTCTTCAACCGATCTTTCAGTTGTGTGAACTGCTTCACCAGGTCATCGCTTCGGTTAATCATGCGGTGCGTTTGCGAGAGCTGATCGCGCAGCGCCAGCGTAGTTTCCGTTTTCTGCCGGTAGTCCGCATCCGACAGATCAATGCGCGGATCGCCCCGCACCACCACTTTCATTTCCACGGTTTGCCCGTTGGCTTTCAGTTTGGCGGTGTACTGACCCGGGGCCACCAGCGGACGAAGCGCCCCACCTCCCCAGCCGCCACGCACAGGTTGATTGAGGCGTTCAGCTTCCTGGTGACGCAAGTCCCACACGATGCGGTTGATGCCGGCTTTCGCCAATGTGTCTTTCAGGCTGCGCACTTTCGTGCCGGAGCCATCCAGGATGTCTACCGTTACTGGTTCTTTCGGATCAGTCGCGAGGAAGAAATTCAGGTAAGCTCCATACTCCGGATTTTTTGCGCGATAGGCCTGGTCGCCTTGTTCTTCAATCAGGCTGTAGTAGTTCCACAGCGTGGCCGGGCGGGGCTCGAAAGCCACAACTTCTTTGCCCGAGGTTTGCGTGAAATCTTCCAGCGGGCGAATGTCATCTATAATCCAGATGCCGCGGCCGTGCGTGGCCGCTACCAGATCGCGTTCGCGCTTCTGCACGCGCAGGTCGCGCACGGAAACGTTGGGCATATTGTTGTTGATCTTCGTCCAGGTCTTGCCTTTGTCCCACGAGGCGAAGATGCCGTGCTCCACACCGGCAAACAACAAGTTGGGGTTGTGCGGATCTTGGCGCACCACGTACACCCAGTCTTCGGGTAGGCCGGTGCTGATCCTGGTCCAGGTTTTTCCAAAGTCGGTAGTCATAAACGCATACGCCTTGTAGTCGTCCATGCGGTGCTGATCTACGGCAACAAACGCGGTGCCGGCATCGTGTTCGCTGGCATGAATCTTCGATACCCAGGCAAAGGCTGGCAGGCCGATGATATTTTTGCTGAGGTTCGTCCATGTCTTTCCGCCATCGCGCGTAAGCTGCACGTTGCCATCATCGGTACCCGCCCAGATCACATCTTTTTGTACGGGCGATTCGGCAATGGTAAGAATCGTGCAGTGAAATTCGGCTGCGGTATTGTCTTGGTAAATCTCACCACCCGAAGTTTTTTGTTTCGACTTGTCGTTGGTGGTCAGGTCGGGGCTGATCAGCTCCCACGTGTACCCTTTGTCGCGGCTGCGGAAGATGACGTTGCCACCGGTGTATACCGTGTTGGGGTCGTTGGGCGATACATGGATGGGTGAATCCCAGTTGAACCGGTATTTGTGGTTCTCGATCGCATCACCGGCCGACCCCATTTTGTTCGGGTAAGGATGGATGATGCGCGTGTTGCCGGTTTTAGTATCCACGTGGTGAATTACACCGCCTTGTAAATTGGCATACACTTCGTTCTCCTTTCCGGGGATGGGTACGGCATAGTAGCCATCGCCATAGGCAATTTGTTTCCAGTCGCGCTTGAGGATACCAACCTGATGCAGGGAATTGCTCGGACCGGTCCACGTGCCGTTGTCTTGCAACCCGCCATAGACGAAATAGGGATCCTGATCATCCACAAACAGTTGATAGAACTGCGATAGCTCTACGTTGTTGATGGTTTGATAAGTTTGAAAGCCATCGTACGAAACGCGGTAGCCGCCATCATCTCCATTTAAAACGCGGTTGGAGTTTTTAGGATCGATCCACAAGGCTTGGTTGTCGCCATGCTGGCCGCGGGCAATGGGACGAAACGTGCGACCGCCATCGGTGGACTTGCTGAGCCCGCCCGATAGCGTGTATAAAACCTCGGGGTTGTTGGGATCTACGCGCACATCGCTGTAATAGAAGGGGCGGAAGTTGAGGTTGCGGTCGCTGTTCACCACGCGCCAGGTGTCACCGCGATCGTCCGAGCGGTAGAGCGTGCCCGCATCTTTGATTTCGGTAATGACATACACCGTATTGGGTTGACTTTGTGCGATCGAAATTCCAATGCGGGCCATTGGCTTGTCGGGCAGGCCATTCTTGTGCGAAATCTTCACCCAGCTTTTGCCGCCATCGGTGGATTTGTAGAGGGCTGTTTTCTCGCCACTGTCATCGAAGCGCCAGGGTTTTCTGCGGAATGTCCACATGCCGGCATACATGATGCGCGGGTTGCTCCATTCCATCGCGATGTCGGAACAGCCCGTGTTCTCATCGATGTAAAGCACTTTCGTCCACGACTTGCCACCGTCTTCGGTACGGAACACACCCCGGTCTGGATTTGGACCCCATTCGCGCCCAAGGGCACATACGCAGGCTACATCCGGGTTTTCCGGATGCACCACAATGCGCTTGATGCGATCGGTTTTCTCCAGGCCTATGTGTTGCCACGTTTTGCCGCCATCGGTGGAGCGGTACACGCCATGGCCATAGCCTACACTGTTGCGTGGGTCGCCTTCACCGGTGCCCGCGTACACCACTTCCGGATCTGATGGCGCGATGGTAACATCCCCGATGGAGTATGACTTCTGATCGGTGAAGAGGGCCTGCATGGTAACACCGCCATTGGTTGTTTTGAAAATGCCGCCATCGGCACCCGCCACGTAAAAGGTAGTGGGGTCGCCCGGTATTCCTTCTATATCGGTTACACGGCCACCCATATTGGCCGGGCCAATCGGTCGCCACTTCAGATTTTTCAGGGCCTTGTCGGGAGTTTGGGCAGCCGAGGTAAGCACGGACGTCATGAGTAAGAGGAATGCAACGAAACTACGCATAGAGTTTGTGATTTATTGGTGAGAGTTAGCGAAGCCGAGCCAAAATTCAAACAGCGATTTAGATCAGTGGCGGCTATTGGATGCGGGTAGCGTTTCGGGCGATTGATTTTCTGTTTGTCCGCCAAAAGTAACGCAACGCTCGCCATGCGTGAGGGATTGAGCGGGTTTGACGGAGCCCGAGGTGGCCCGGGCGGTGGCTGGCGACCCGCGAAAGCACGACCCGGCGGCCGGGGGCGGTAAGGTGTCCTACACCTCGGAGGTGTAGGACACCTGAGGGGCGGGCCACATCCCCGAACCGCCTGAGTTTAAAACTCAACCAGGTGG
>JBIIVI010000296.1:0-4151 GCA_044339555.1 Cyclobacteriaceae bacterium
AGATTGAGCCGATACGCTGGCAATCGCCAGGGCGAAGAGTAAAAATGGGAGCGTGGCTTTTTTCATAGTGGTTTGTATTAGGTTCGTGTTTAGATCTTAACTTTCGAGTAACAACAATGTGAGCAGGACAAATACGGCAGTTCCTCCTCTGCTACTTCATCGCGTTTCAGTTCCTCGAGGTATCAACCAAGAAATCGATCACTATCGCAATCGGATAGAAAAACAATTCACTTTACTCCCACCACCGCTTATGCCTGCGCTTGGCTGCCCGAGCTATTAAGCTGAGCCGCCAGCATCACATCATCAAATGCCAGACGAGTTGACTTAGTGCCATAAAACAAAAACCGTACTTCCCTAACATGAATAGAGGCGTCCGCCTCCGCCAGGCGGTACAGATGGACGCCCGAAAGGCCGCACTTGCGCCTGGCATGGAGGTGAAACGGATTTTGCCCTTTCGGCTGAAGCGCATGGTGGGCCCGTTTATTTTTATGGATCATGCCGGCCCGGTAACCGCGGTGCCTACTCGTCCGCATGCGTTGGATGTTTTACCCCATCCACATATTGGGTTGTCGACAGTGACGTATTTGTTTGGCGGACATGTCACGCACCGCGATAGCCTTGGTGTCGAGCAGATCATTAAACCGGGCGAGGTAAACTGGATGACGGCCGGCAGCGGAATTGCCCACAGCGAGCGGTTTGAAGATCCGGCTGTGTTGGCAGGAGGGGAGTTGGAGATGATTCAAACCTGGGTGGCATTGCCAGAACGAGACGAAGAAGCCGATCCCAGTTTTGTCAATTATCCGGAAAAGCAACTGCCGGTATTTACTGATCAGGGTCAGTGGATGCGGTTGATCGCGGGCGAGGTGTATGGTTTGAAGAGCGAAGTGCGCACGCACTCGCCTTTGTTTTATTTCCACGTGCAACTAAACGCCGGGGTGCAAACCAAGTTACCAGAAAACTATTCGGAGCGAGCAGTGTATGTAGTTCGTGGAGTCATCGAGGCTGCGGGTCAGCGGTATCCTGCCGGCCAGTTGGTGGTGTTTACAAAAGGGTCGGATGCTGTAGTGACGGCATTGGAAGCGGCCACCTTACTAATGTTGGGTGGGGAGCCACTCGGTGAACGATTCATTTGGTGGAACTTCGTTTCGTCCCGCAAGGAACGCATCGAGCAAGCCAAGCGCGACTGGCAAGCGGGTCGAATAGTTTTGCCGCCCAACGACAACAAAGAGTTTGTGCCATTGCCAGACGACAAGTCGCGGCCAGCAGGCATGCCAACACCACAAGCGTTGTCGTAGTAGCTCGCAAACACCTTGGTGCAGTGGTAACTTTTTGATTTCTTGTTACCTTGCAAGCTGGTGGGTTTTTATCTTTTCATATCTCAGGTACGGTTTAAGCTCGGGCTTGTTGGCCTTTGTGTTCTTACCAATTTCATGGTTTCCGCCCAGCGGCTGGACAGTCTGGAGGCGGCATTGGAGCAAGAAAAGGATGTGGCGAAAAGAATCGCGCTGTTGAAAGCCGTTGGCGAAGGAAAGATGAACGAGTTGCCGAAGGAAGCCATCCCATATTTTGAGGAGTTGGTGGCCATCACCCCACCACAAAGATTGAACCTGGAAGCCCTGCCAAAGAATTCCTGGCTACCGCGTAACGGACTAAAAGGAAAGCCGTTCTCTGAGCAGGTTCGGATCGGGCTTCACGCCGCTGTGCAAAACACCTCCGATACGTTGATCGTAGATTTTTTTCCAAACGTGTCGTATTATCTAACCGGCCGAGTTGAATTAGGTGCCGGCCTAATTTATCGGATTCGGGAAGTAAAGGCAACATGGCAGTTGGACCAAAAAAATCCCGTTTGGGGTTTCTCCGGATTTTCCACGTTTAAGCTATCAAAGGGCATCCGTTGGCGACTAGAGGCTGATGCCGCGAGCTACGCTCTACAATCGGCAAACTCCGAACAAGCTCCGATCCGTATCTGGCGATGGACGTGGCTTACCGGCATTCAGACGAATTTCAATATCAGTAATCGCTGGTTATGTCAAGGAAGTAGTTATCTAAACCAAGAAGCTTTTGTATTCGTGTTCCATAGGGAATTTGTCGTTTTATGAGGAGAAATGCTTGAGATAACATCGTCTACCGTGCTTGGCTTTTTCTAACCTCAAATTACCGACTTATTCCAGTTACGATTGTTAGAAATTGCGTTTATTACTAAATTGTATTACTCGATCCTTCCTGAAAAATTGAGGGCGTTGCGTGATAAGAAAAAGAAAGAATCTAAACAACCGAATTTACCCCTTTTATTACCTGAGTTGATAGCGTATGTTTAGCCCGTCAGTTGGCATAAGTAAAACCCCTTATAAAAAATGCGGAGTTATAACATCCTATTGGCGGACCCACATCCCGTTACCACCCTTGGGCTCGTTTCAATTCTGTCAACTAGTTGTTTTGCCAATTCGAAAGTAGTGCAGGCTCAATCCGTACCGGAGCTAAAGGCGTGCATTGAGAAAACAAACTTCGATGTTCTGGTAACCGAGTTGGTGTTTACACCATCGTTGCCAGACGTCGGTTGGTTGTCAGAGGTTAAGTTTGCTCAGCCTGAATTACGAATAGCAGTGTACTCTTCCTTGGATAATGTTTTTGTAATCAGAAACCTGTTTCAAAAAAGAGTGCAAGGGTTTGTAAGTAAAAGTTGTCACCCGATAACAGTGGTTGAGTGTATTATGTCGCTGGTATTAGGTGATACCTACCTAGCTAGTCAACACTCGACTACATGTCAGGTCATTGCGGATGATTCTTCTAAAGGTACAGACCGATCATTTAAACTTACACCTCGTGAGCAACAGATAGTTGAGCGCCTTTCATTAGGTCTTAATAGCAGAGAAATATCAAAAGATCTTTGCATTAGCAGGCGTTCTGTTGAAACTTATCGCTCAAAGCTTTTACAAAAAATGAAAGTAAAGAACACAGGTGAGTTAATGGCGTTTATTGGTAGAACGGGCATCACTTTGCTATGATCTAAAAGCAATCATTACTTGATAAGAACATCGTATTTATACGATACCCGCGTCATGATCTCATGCAAGTTACACCGCAACAAGATTCGTTAAACTTCATTTAACGCCCTTTTCGGTTTCTGGTTAGAAAGATTTTAATCCAGTCAAAACATTCGGTCATTTCTAGTTCATTTTTACGAAGAACTAAACGGATTCGAAATGACTTCTTTTTTTACTAGCCCCAAACAGTTTAAGATTATTTCGCCATTTGAGCCGTTTGAGGCTCGCTGCAGAGCCCTGATTGCAATAGGTATGACCTTCTTGGGCAGTTTTCTTACATATTCATCCTTGGGGCAGTCGTGGTCAACCAACATCAATGCAAATGGACTTTACCTGGGCCGTTACGGTTCTGCGTTTGTTGGGGATTTGAATCCCTACAATATTTTTTCGCAGGACGGTGAAAGCCACGACCTGCTTTTTTTTGGAAACAGTAGTGCAACACTCCATGTACGCCTACTTGACGGCGACTTCAAAGTTGGTCCTAACTTCCAGCCCAATGCTTTTGTTTCAAACAACGGTAGCGCTTTTTTCTTGGGAAATGTTGGTGTCGGCACAACTTCACCGGATCATCTATTTCAACTACATAGTGGCAATACGCCAACACTTGCAATCGGAAAGCTTAACCAGACGACGGGTGGTAAATCGCGACTACAGTTTTTTGCCGGGGAAAGCAGCTTTGCGAATGGATTTTCAATCGATTATTTAAAAAATTCGCTTACAGACCGTTTGGCATTTGTTGATGGTGGAGCGCAGGAGCGACTGACAATTAATAGCGGGGGAAAAATTGGTATTGGCACGACCAATCCTGAAGCAAGGCTGACTGTTTCTGGAGCGGAGGGATATTCACCCTCACTCATACTCAGAAATAGTTCGTTCAGTAGCGGTAACGAAAGTGGGGCGGCCGCGATTCAGTTTGCTTTCGCAGATCATGTTGGACCAAAATTGGAATCCTTCAAACAAACATTTAACACTTCTGGCCTGCGTATATATACTGAGTATGGATTTAATACTCCTCAACTTGGAATGACTTTTAGGCCATCGGGCAATGGTACTAATATTGGCATTGGAACAGACAACCCCCAACAGAAACTCCATGTAAAGGGAACC
>JBIIVI010000029.1:0-19260 GCA_044339555.1 Cyclobacteriaceae bacterium
CCAGCATTCATGGCCCGTACCCGGTATTTATAAACAGTACCAGACGCAAGGCTCGTTACGGCCTGGCTCGTGCCGGTGACAGCACGATCGCTAAAGTTGGTTACGAATGTCGCAAAGTCATCTGCACTTACATCCAGCCGATAGCCTGTTGCCCCCGTCACGACATTCCAATTGGCGGTAAATCCGGTTGTGGTTATACTTGTAGCTGCCGTAGCCACCGGCGTAGCTGGCAGCGCAAGTGTGTTTACGGTGATCTCGTTGGAGTTGGCCGATAACACACTTGATCCGCTAATCGCCCGCACCCGGTATTTGTAGGCCGTGGCTTGGGTAAGGCCGGTAACGACATCGTTCGTTCCTGTGACTGTTTTGTTGTTAAAGCCTGTAACAAACGTGACGAAGTTATCTGCACTTACATCTAAGCGGTAGCCGGCCGCACCCGCCACAGCGGCCCAGTTAGCGGTAAACCCGGTTGCTGAAATTGCCGTTGCAGCATTGGCCACCGGGGCAGTAAACAACGTTGTTACTTCAACGGGCGCTGAGTTAACGGACGTACAAGTACCCACTGCCCGCACCCGGTATTTGTAGGCGGTGCCTGGAGTAAGGCCCGTGACCGCAGCCGTTGTGGCACCGGTAATGGTGCGATCGTTATTACCAGAAACAAACGTGGCGAAGTTATCTGCACTCACGTCTAACCGATAGCTGGTGGCCCCGGAAGCAGCCGACCAATTGGCCGTAAAACTCGTAGTGGTTACCGAAGTGGCCGGTTGCGTTGCTGGCACCGCTTGGTTACACACATTAAAGTCCCGAATCTGAATCAAACTCCATTTGTTATCGGCATCGCGGCTCCGCACAAAAATTTTGTGTGGGCCCTGCGTAACCGATGTCAAATCCACATTAAAAACCAAATCCGTAATCGCAGTGGCAGGTGTAAAGGTTACGCTTGTGCCCGCCCCGTAGCCAGGGTCTGTGTCAATAAAGTATTCAATGCGATTGATATTTGCCAACGCGGCCGGGGCAGCCGACTTGAAAAACGGCCGGCTCTGTATCAGGCTCCACTTGTTATTGGCATCGCGCGAGCGAATATTGAGGGTATGAAATCCATCCGAAATTGTACTGAGGGGTACCGTAAACGCCAAATCCGTTAACGTGTTGCCAGCCGTAAAGGGCACGTTAGTGCCAGCCCCATAACCCGGGTCGGTATCGACATAGTATTCAATCCGGGTAAGGTTGGGGGCCGTAGTAGGCTGGGGTGTAAACCGAAAAAACGGACGGCTTTGCACGAGGCTCCACTTGTTGTTGGCATCGCGCGAGCGCACGTTGAGCGTGTGAAAACCATCGGTGACGCCCGTGAGCGGAACCGCAAACGTAAGATCGATAATTGTTGCAGCAGCCGTAAACGGCACATTAGTAGCATTGCCATAACCCGGATCTGTGTCAACGTAGTACTCAATGCGGGTCAGGTTTTGACTGTGGCCTATCAACGCGCAGGCAATGGCTAACACCAAAAAGACAAAACGCTTCATGGTGGTGACTAGTTATTGGACTTAGTCGATATCGTAACACTTAGCGGAGTAGCCGCGGAACCGGTTCCCGAGGTGATAAAATTAGTTATGGTTGGATAATTGGGAATGCCGGATAAAACATAAGGAGTGTCACCACCAAAAACACCGCAGTCAGTACCTCCTACCCCTGCGCCCGAGGCAGCCGAGCCAGGCTTAAGTTGCCAGCCTGTGTCAACCGGGGGATTTACTTGAACAAAAGGATCGGCAATATTACTCTTGTTATTGTTTCCCGTAGGCCAAAGGCTTCCGAAAGCAACGTTGTTTGCTACTGAACAGTTTACAAAGGATGCCACGCCAAACGAGCCATGTGAAATATTATTCTGAATACTTGAATTATGAATTATTGAAGTTATTCTAAAGATGATGTTGTTCGCTACGATTGCCGAGCTGACCAAAGACGGGGTTGAACCGTATGATAAGGCGTCCATTAAATTCCCCCTGATGACAACATTACTAATTGTGTAGTTCAAAGCACCACTAGTCCTCGGAACTAGACTTAGGTTAAAATTATAGTTACCTAATACATTAACGTTCGAAATGCTTGAAAAAATAGCAGTTAAAGCATCTTGGGTGTCAATAGTAATGTTCCCGATAGATGCCAAGGATGCATTTCTAGCTAATGTGATGTTACTGACACCTTGCACTGAAATGGTAGACAGGGTAAACCCAGTTAGAACTGAATTCTGACTTCCAGCCTTAAATGTGACCGCACCAATGACGCTAGCTGGTGTATTGGGATTTAAGTAGTAACCGGTACCAATTAAGGTTAAAGATTTTATACACGTTAGGTTCCCATATGGCGCAACAGACCCTTCCACATAAATAATATCCCCGTTCGTTGCCGCATCATGAGCCGCTTGCAGTGTGGCGTAAATATTTGAACCGGTTACCGCCGGATTGTTGTTTACCCTGCGGATAGTTTGGGCGAAGGTTGCAGTGACAATGAGCACGAGAAGAAAAGTGAGTGGCGTTTTCATGGGTGTTTTTTTTTGTAAATGTCTCCCCCAACCAATTCGCCTTCAATACTCACTTCTGCGTATTTTCTGCCACCTTCACAGCGCGGAATACTCCTTTTGAGGTATTGTTTACTGGTAGAGGCAGCCGTTACTTTACCTCATGATCAAACTCGCCATTGTGGATGATGACGCGCGCATTACCCGTTTCCTGAAAAGCGAGTTGCTCGAATTCCCGGAAATCGCTTCTGTGCTTACTTGCCACAGCGGCCTCACGTTTGTAAAGGAACTCGATGCGATGGCGCCTTCGGCCCGCCCCGAGGTAATTATCATGGACATTTCCATGGGGCTGGTGGATGAAGGCATTCGCGCCACGCGCCTGATTAAGTCAAAATACCCGGACATAGAGGTGATCATCTTTACAATCTCCGATGAAGCCGACCGAATCTTCGAAGCCTTTCAGGCCGGAGCGATTAGTTACTTATTGAAGAACGAAAAGCCCGCATATATTTTGAGAACGATCGTGGATGTAAAGAATGGCGGCTCGCAGATGTCGCCCGCCATTGCCCGAAAAACAATTCGGCTCCTCGCCCCGCAACACCCGGCTCGCTTTCAAGAGAAATTGGAAAAAGCGGATGCCCTTACCCAACGAGAACTCGAAATCCTGGAAAAGGTAAGCCAGGGCCTTACGTACGATCAGATTGGTGATCTGCTGAGCATTTCCGGGCATACGGTTCGAAAGCACATGAACCACATTTTTGGCAAGCTGCAGGTCAACAATAAAATCGAAGCTTTACGTAAGGCAGAAGGGCTGCGTTAAAAGGGCATCGACACCGTTACCGTTGTTCCTTCGTTCTCGCGCGACTGGATGTGAAACTGTGCCATGAGCTGTTCGGCCCGCTTGCGCATGTTCCCCAGCCCGTAACTGTAGGCCGCCTGTACTTGCTCGGGGCGAAACCCTTTTCCATCGTCTTCCACGGCTATCGATAACTCCTCGGTGCCGAAGAGCCTGACCACAATTTTTTTAGCTGCACTGTGTTTTAAGCAGTTGTTAACCGCTTCCTGCACAATCCGAAACAGATTGATGGCCTGATCAGGGGTAAGCACCCGATCCGGTTGCACCGACTCGAAAGCTGTAGTGAACTGTACCGCATCATGTTCTTTTTGCAATCGCCAAAGCGTGCCCTCAATTTTATCGCGCAATTGTTCGATGGTCACGTTACTTTTGGTGATCACCCAAATGGTATCGCGTAGTTCTACCAACGTAGCTTCTGCATGGTCTTGTAGTTCCTGCATCTTCTCGGAGTCCAACAGCGGGTTTTTGGCTGCCTGATGCAAGCCTAAGGAAAGGGATGTTAACTGGGTACCGATGTTGTCGTGCAAATCGCGGGCAATGCGCTCGCGCTCGGAAAAAAGCTGCACGTCCTTCTCATAGTTTTTTAAGATTCGCAGCCGATCGATGGCTGCAAACGCAATGAACAGGCAGCCGATCGCGAAAGCAAACACCGATCCGCCATTGTTGAAGATGTGCCCCGCGCGCTCGTCCACCCGCTCCAACATGGCCAAAGCCGCGATGCAGATACAAATTCCCACCATAAACAGGAATGTTGCAGAACTACGTTTGTACAATGAGTACAACACAGTTGCCAAAATGATTCCATACCCCACGATCAGTGTTTTGTACATCAGCCAAATAGCCAGATAGAGTATCCAACCATCGGCAAAAGAAAGCAGCATCAGCAACAGCGAAAGGCCCATCAGCCCATACAACACCCGATCGATGAACAACCGCGATACCGTTTCCGCCAAAAAAGCCCGGCAAAAGCCAATGGCACAGAATACACTCAGATACACCAACACACCCGGTACTTTCTGGCCCAGTTCGGGCCAATCAGGCCATAAGTAGGCAGAAGCAAATCCACCGGTGCACAGGTAAATGAAAAAGAT
The DNA here is from genome assembly GCA_044339555.1 of Cyclobacteriaceae bacterium. Classification (GTDB taxonomy): domain Bacteria; phylum Bacteroidota; class Bacteroidia; order Cytophagales; family Cyclobacteriaceae; genus ELB16-189. The sequence continues at coordinate 4,463 of JBIIVI010000029.1, forward strand.
GGCGAGGAAAAAGGCGCTTAACCATCCCAATACCCCATCGCGAAACATCCACGCCAGGTAAAACACGATTACGGCCAGCAGCACCAGCAGTCCATACAGCAACGACAACTCGTTTCTTTTCACCATCTCCCACTGAAAAAATCGCTCCGGTGTCATGACCAGCAGTACCGGGTTGGTTTTACGCCCGTCGGTATCCACATTCACCAATACCTCGTAGGATTTGCCAGTTTCTAATTTTACCGGCAATACCAGCGGCCGGGCCTGCACCGGTCTTTCGGAGTAGCGAAAACGATCGCCAAAGCGTTGTTGCAGCACAACCTTACCCTGCTGGATCACATATACCTGAATCTCATCGATCAGGGGGTTATCGAACACAAACAACCAATCTGGCCGCTTAGTTGTGTTTTTCACCGTTGTGCGCATCCAGATTTCATCATGCATCTGGTAGAACGGAAAATAGCTCTGGTGGCCTTTGGGCATGAATCGGTTAGTTGGTAACTGCCTAACCGTAGCCAACGTGGATGAATCCTCGTGGATGTACGTAAAGACGAGGTCGGGGGCATAAAAATCAAGACTGTCTGAAAGAAATTGGGACTGAGCACTAACCGTAGCGCTCGGCAGCCCAAGCAAGGAACAAAGAAAAATCGCAACGATATTAATAGGTTGCATTACTCTGCACATGCAATCTATAGGCATACTACTTTTTTCCTCGGTTGATGTCCTAATTTCTAGCTAACACCTTGAAAAAAAAATACTTATTTTTGAGTATACTACTCGGTCGGCTTTTTCTTGTCTGAACACACAACTTGCAACTTCGGCTAGTGCCCCATGAACTCGCGTAAAAAGTCCTCGAATGTGAAGGTGCCTTATGGGGATGAAGATTTCTACCGGTGGAGCAAGAAACCTACCGAACCCAACAATGCCCAGTGGTATCAAACGGTGGTTGAAATGTCGAAGGCCTTCTCTATGCCCGTGAAGGGATTTTCATTTCTGATCACGGTTATCAACTTTTCTAAGCGAAACTATTTTTATGTGGGTGAAAGTGCCACCGCTGTAACCGGTTACAGCTCGCGAAAGTTTTTTAAAGGCGGGTTGAATTTCGCCATGGGAATGGTGTTTGAAGAAGACCACGAGCGAATGAAACAGATGCACATGGACATTCTGGAGTGGCATTTCAGCAAACCTCTTAAGCACCGAACCGAATACCGGTATTCGCAGCAGTTTAGAATCGTTCGAAAAGATGGAAAAGTAATCTGGTTCGAAACCCATGATTTTTTTGTGGAGTTGGATCAAGAAGGTAAGCCGCTGGTCTGTTTTCAACTTTGCGTGGATGTTACCCACCTCAAAAAAGATGAAAACCAGAGCCTGAAGATTTCGAAAGTTCTGAAAAGTGGTGAGCAAAAGCTGATGAAGGAATTCGTCTATCGCAAAGAACGCAAAAGCGTTTTCACCACACGGGAAACTGAAATATTGAAACTATTAGCAAAGGGTCTTGGAAGCAAACAAATCGCAAAAAAGCTAGGAATTGATTCAACTACCGTTTCTAAGCACCGGCAAAACATGCTTCGGAAAACAAACTTACTCAATACTGGCTCGCTGGTTAATTACGCGTGGAACAATCACTTGCTTACCTAGTCAAATTTCGGATTTCAAAATTCCTGCTCATTTTAGTAAACACCCGTTCACACTCACTTCAACACCACCACGGTAATTCCCGCGCCACCCCGCTCCACGTGTTCATCGGCAGCGGAGGCTACATGCTTATTGCGTTTGAGCGCCTCGCGGATAACCTGCCGCAGCACGCCTTCGCCTTTGCCGTGTAAAATCCGTAGCTCGCCGTGGGCTAGCAGCAGTGCATCGTCAATAAACTGGGTGAGAATCGGCAACACTTCTTCTACGCGCTTGCCACGCACATCCAGGGTGGTATTGAAGGTGGCCTGGCGCGCGTATAAATCCAATCCCAGCGAACGCGCTTTCTTCACCACGGGATCTTCTTGCACCTGATCGCTCCGCACGAGTTGGTCCAGCTTCGCTACGGTGCGGATTTCGCCAAACCGAATCACGGTTTGCTTGCCATTAATTTCCAACAACGTGCCGGTTACCTCTTGCCCCCGAATCCGCACTTTGTCGCCCACTTTCAACTCCACCACCTCCAGCTTCGCCTGTGGAGTGGCCACTTTGGTAGAAAGTTCTTTCAGTGACTCGCGGACTTTTTTGGTTTCCTTCTTTTCGGCTTTGTTTTCCTTGATGTGGCGAATGGTTTTTTCGATCTCGCGGTTGGTTTCTTTCAACAGCAATGATGCCTCCGAACGAGCCCGTTCCAGAATCTCCTTTTTGCGAGCCTCCAGTTCGTCCGCCAGCTTTTGATACCGCTCTTGCAGGGCCGCTAATTCCTTTTCGCGCTGCGCCACGGTTCGCGTCTTTCGCTGAATCTCCTGTTGGTCTTCCGCCACCTTTTTGATCAGCTTTTCCAAACCCGCCACATCCTTGCCGATGATCTCTTCCGCATCCTGTAAAAGCCGTTCCGGGAAACCAATCTTCTGTGCAATTTCCAGCGCAAACGAACTTCCCGGCTTACCTACTTCTAACACGTACAGCGGTTGGAGTTTGGTGGTGTCAAACAGCATGGCTCCATTCAAAATTCCCGGCGTATTGCTCGCAAAAACTTTCAGGTTGTGATAGTGGGTCGTGGCAACGCCCCAGCATTTTTTACTGATCAGATCAGCCAGCACCGCCTGTGCGATACCGCCACCAAAGTTGGGATCGGTGCCACCGCCCAACTCGTCTAACAGCACCATCGATTGGTCATCCGCAGACGCCGTAAAGAGTTTCATGTTGCGCAGGTGCGAACTGTACGTGCTCAAATCATTCTCGATGGACTGCTGATCACCAATATCAACCATGAGGTTCGAAAACAAGCCCATGCGCGACCGGCTATCGAGCGGCACCAGCAAACCGCATTGCAACATATACTGAATGAGGCCCACCGTTTTCAGGCACACGGATTTACCACCGGCATTGGGGCCTGACACCAACAAAAAATGATCGGCTCCATCCAGCGTCAAATTCAGAGGCACCATGGGGCGCTTCCCTTTTAGGTTCAGTACCAGCAATGGATGCCGGGCTTCCTGCCATCGCAGAATCGGCTCCTGCTGCAATTCAGGTAAGTCCGCTTCGAGTTCCAAGGAAAGACGAGCTTTAGCATACGTGAAATCCGCCACCGCCAGAAACGTGTAGCCTTGTTGTAAGTGATGCAGGTTGCTGCGCAACAAATCGGTCAGTTCGCGCAGAATCCGGATAATCTCTCTGCGCTCCGCCAACTGCAAATCCCGGATTTCGTTGTTGGCTTCCAGCACTTCTACCGGTTCCATGAACACCGTTTGTCCGGTGCTCGACTCGTCTACGACCAGTCCCTTCAACTTGCGCTTGTGCTCCGCTAAAATCGGAATCACCAGGCGGCCATCTCGCACCGTAGCAGAAATCCCTTCGGGTACCCAGCCCGCGTCTGCGGCTTGCCGAAACAAGCGGTCGGTGAGGCGCCTCATCTGACTTTCCTCTTCACGCAGGCGTTTGCGAACCCGTGCTAACTCGGGCGTGGCGTTGTCGGCTAGCTTTCCCTGATCATCAAAATAGCTACTAAGGGTTTGCAGCAGCTTGTTGGGTACTTGAAGTGTTTCGATCAACTGAAACAAGGCGGGGTACTCTAGCTTGCGCTTGTCGATTGCCAGCATCAAATCGCGCAATGTGCGAAGCGACTGTAGCAACTGAAAGATATCTTCTACTTCCAGAAAGGCGCCCTCAACCGAAATAGTAGCCCACCACGGTTGCGGGTCGATGTAGGACGTAAGTGGAAACGGATCACCACGCTCCAACCATTGGCGAAGCTCCAGATTTTGGCGCAACAGCGGCAGTAACTTGTCTAATTGTTGCTGAAAGTGCATAGCATGCACACACGCCTTTCCGGGATCGCCCACACAATAACCTTCCAGCCGTGCGCGAATTACATCGAAGCCGAGTCGTTGTTCAAGATCCTGTGGAAAAAGCATTTCCTTTAATTTGCCGGAGCGGGTGTGCCCGCTGCTTTTTGCAGGCGCAGATTAAGCGAATCCACAACGGCCGCATAAACGCGTTCGAACTCGGCCGGGTGACTAAGATAGTACTGATAGGATTTTCTTAGCACAGAATCATTGAGCGCGCGCTGGGTGAGCAGCGAATCTTCGAAGGGCACAAAATACTTGTAGCCCGAATCCTTGGGCACATTCTGAAGGTTGATGCGTGACTCGGCTAGGTAAAGCTCTAAAAGCAACGCAGACATCTGCTGTTGATCCAGCACATCCGGTGGTCTCACTTCGCCACTACAGGCCACCAACAACATCGCCCACACACCGGCCCACAAACCATAATTCTTCGCCTTCATAATAGGGGTGCCAAAATAGTATAATTCGACTAAATTTGACCGCCAAAAATAGTGCCGGAGTGAGAGACCTGCTGAAAAAGCTGCGCAAATACGAAATCCAGATTCGAAAAGCCATCAATAGTCAAATGATGGGCGATTTCCACTCGATTTTTAAGGGTTCGGGACTTGAATTTGACGATGTGCGCCCGTACCAGTACGGAGACGATATCCGCACCATTGACTGGAACGTGACGGCCAAGGGCCACGGCACGTTTGTAAAGACGTTTAAAGAAGAAAAAGAACAAACCATCTACTTCATTCTGGATGTAAGTGCCTCGCAAACCATTGGCGCCACTGGCAGCACCAAACTGGATATCGGCAAGGAAATTTGTGGCGTGCTTACGCTGGCTGGTGCCAAAGAGTCGAGTCAGATTGGATTGATTTGCTACAGCGATGCCCGCGAGGAATTTGTGAAGCCGGCCAAAGGCATGCAGCAGGCCTATGAAGTAATTGCGCGCCTGATTCGGTTGAAGCCCGGCTCATTAAAAACGAATCTCAAAAAAGGAATTGCATTTGCGCTCAATGCCATCAAACGCAGAAGCGTGATCATCATGATTTCCGATTTTATTGATGAGGGATTCTATCCCAACCTAAAGTCGCTGGCACGGAAACATGATTTGGTGATCATCCAAATCCACGATGCCCGCGAAACGGCTTTGCCGAAACTGGGCATCATTCCGGTACTCGATAAAGAATCAAATCAAACCATTTGGATCAACACGTCTTTTGGTGATTTTCGCGAGCGACTCGTTACACACCATACTCAGCGAGTTGAAGAACTCGGTCAATTTTGCAAGAAGCATCAAATCAACTTTCTGCGCGTGGACACTCGCGAAGACTACGTGCCCAAGCTGTTGCGTTTATTCAAAGTTCGAAACAAATCGTTAAAGAGTGCGTAGTCGTGGGGTTTGGGTGTTGATGGCTCTGCTCTTTGCGGCAGTTGTTCAAGCGCAATCGGTGCGCGTGAAGGGCGGCTTCATGGCAGACAGCTTGAAGATTGGCGTGCCCACTTCGTTCGTATTGACAGCCCGACACTCGCCAGAAGCAACGGTGCTATTTCCAGATACCACCTTTGCCTTTACCCCTTTCGAGTTTTCGAAACGCACGTATTTTCCCACCCGCACCCAAGCGGGCGAAAGCCTGGACTCAGTGGTGTACGAGCTCACCTCCTTCGAAATTGACAGCATTCAGTTTCTGCTATTGCCGGTATATCTGGTGGTTGATCAGGATTGCACGGTTTGGATGAGCCCACGCGATTCGATTTTTCTGAAGGAACTGGTGGCAGACGTCCCTGACTCTGTTCAGACCGCGGAACTCCCGATGAAGATCAACACCTCTTACCAATTCGTAAACAAGCTCTTGAACTATCCGCTGGCGTTGCTTATCGCGGGCCTTTTGGTGGTGGTGGCTGGCATTGTGGCATTGGTTTTTGGAAAACGGATTCGCCAGTATTTTTTGCAGCGCAGGCTTCGGAAACAACACGCGCAGTTTCTGACTCAGTTCCAACGACAGATGGAGAAATTGGAAGCAAATTTTTCGGCCAGCCAAGCCGAGTCATGCCTGGTGATCTGGAAAACGTACATGGAACAACTCCTCGCTTTTCCCATCACAAAACTTACCAGTCGCGAGATTATCCAACAACTGTCGGACATCCAACTCAAGCCGGTCTTATCCGAAATTGACCGGATGATTTATGCTGATATCCGGCAAGGCCTGCGCTCACCTTTTGAAACGCTGCAGGAAAAGAGTCAGAAAGCCTTTGAACAAAAACTAGCGGAGACGAAACATGGATAGCATGGATGCCTGGTACGCGCCCGTTTGGTTTTTTCCCGCCACGTTTCGGCAGTACACCTGGGAGCACAGCATTTTACTTTGGCTGTTAATCGTCATTCCTTTTTTGTTTGTCGGGCGCTGGCTGATCCGTTTTTTCACTAACCAGAAACTGGCGGTTGCGCTGGTAAAAAGTGATTTAAGAAAATCCCCCCTCACGCTGGTACGCTTCCTGCCGGAGTTATTGCTAATGCTGGTTTTGGTACTGATAGTAGTGGCATTGGCCCGCCCTCAGAAAAGCAACGATAAGGTGGAGCAATACACGGAAGGCATCGACATCATGTTGGCGATTGATATTTCGCAATCCATGCAACTTGAGGACTTTACACCCAACCGCCTGGAAGCTGCAAAAGAAGTAGGCCGCAACTTTATCGGGGGTCGCAAAGAAGACCGGATTGGCATTGTCGTGTTTTCAGGAGATGCATTTTCGCTGGCACCACTCACCACCGACTACGAACTGCTGAATTCGTATATCGATGAGATGGGTTTTGATATGATTGAAAACCGCGGAACCGCCATCGGTAGTGCACTTTCAGTAGTGATCAACCGGATGCGCGAATCAACTTCCAAATCAAAAGTTTGTATTCTGCTAAGCGATGGCGAAAGCAATGCTGGCAACATCGATCCCATTACTGCTGCGGAATTGGCCAGCGCCTATGGCATCACGATCTACACCATCATTGTGGGCAAGGAAGGATTGGTGCCGTTTGGCAAAGATTTTTTTGGTCGGCCACAAATGGTGGAGAACGAAATAGACGAGAGTAGCATGCGCAAGATTGCTGAAATCGGGCAAGGTGAGTTTTTTCGGGCTGAAGATGACGAAGCCTTGAAAACCGTGTTCGGGAAAATTGACCAATATGAGAAGGCTGAAATCAAAGAAACCCGTTACAAGGATACCTCCGACTACTATTTCATCTACCTGCGGTGGGCCATCGTTTTGTTTGTGTTGTGGCTGTTTATGAAATCCACATTTATCAGCAACGTGCTGCAGGATTAACCAAAATCTGCCCCTACCAAGAACAAGCGACAGGCAAAAATAATTAGCGCGATACCTACAATGGCGTGAACGATGGCCAGCACCCGTGGCTGAATGAGTTTCCGCAACCGACCGGCCAGATAGGCTTTCAGAATATCCGTGACGAGTACCGTGCCCAACAACGCAGTAAAAAAAATGAGGTACTCGCGATGGGTGGAATAACCAAAGTTGACTGAAGCGGCACTAATGGTAGCAAGCCAAAATACCAGCACCATCGGGCTGAGTCCGTTGATCACAAAGCCTTTCACTAGGTATCGGAGGTATCCTTGGCCGGAAACGGATTCCCGCGCTACCTGCTGGCTCCGACTTTTCACCAGCAAGTGATAGAACCCAAAACCAATCAGCACAATACTACCCACAAATGCCATGTATTTCTTTGCCATGGGCTCCTGTAGAATCTGAGCGAGTCCGAGGTAACAAACGGCCACGTAGAGTACATCACTCAGCGAAACACCCAACGCCACCAGCACACCTTTTGAAAAACCTTTTTCGAGGCTGGTTTGAATAATGGCAAAAAAAACCGGTCCGATCAGGAAGGCCAGAACTGCACCTAACTCAATGCCCTGCTGAACAATCTCCATCAATGACCGTTAGCGAGAAACTTTTTCCAGTCCTCCAACTGGGTTTTGTTCATCACGCGTGGAAATTTGTTTTGACCTCCCTGCTTCCCCTTCGACTTCAGCCAACCATAAAACTTCTCCACGGGAAGTACGTCTACCACCACTTCACGAAGCGCTGCGGTGCGCTCCACTGCGTAATCATCATTCAAATCCTTCAGGTGAAAATCAAGGCGGTCGCGCAACTTGTCTGCATCCACTTTGTGATCGGTGCCCACAAACCAATGGTGAGCAAAAAGCGATCCGTGCGGCACCCCACTAACAGTGAACTCATTGATTTCAACATTCAATTCGGAAGAGACCATTTCAATCGCTTTGTTCATGTTATCGACCGAGAGGTGTTCCCCGCACAAACTCAAAAAATGCTTGGTTCGGCCGGTGATCACAATCTCCGATTCTTCGAGTGAAGTGAAACGAATCACATCGCCAATCAGGTAGCGCCACGCTCCTGCACAGGTTGAAAGCAGCAGCGCATAATCGGTTCCCTCTTGCACTTGGTCGATCAGCAGCGTTTCCGCATTCGGCTTCATCTCACCCGTAGGGTAAAAATTCTGTTCATTGAATGGTACAAATTCGTAGAAGATGCCATTGTTGAGCACCAAGCGCATGCTTTTCCGTTTCGGTAAGGCTTGGTAGGCGATGAACCCTTCCGAGGCCAGGTAAGTTTCAATATATTCAATCGGGCGACCCAACAGCTTTTCGAAACTCTTTCGGTAGGGATCTAACGACACTCCTCCATGAACGTACACTTGGAGGTTCGGCCAGATTTCGTGAATGTGGTTGACCTGATGATACTCGATTATCCGCTCCAACAAAATCTGAAGCCAGGCGGGCACGCCCACAATGATACCGATGTCCCACTGGCGTGCGTTTACCGTGATTTCATCCAACTTCTTTTCCCAATCGCGGGTGCGGGCAATTTTCTTTCCCGGCTTGTAGAAATGTTGAAACCAGAAAGGCAGGCGCGCGGCCTGAATGCCCGACAAATCGCCCTCGAAATAATGACCTCGTTTATTCAAGTGTGTGCTACCCCCGATCATCAGAATCCCTTTGCCAAACAACTCGTCCGGCAGCTCGTATTTGGAAAGACTGAGAATCTGGCGAATGCTCGTACGCTGAATCGCCTTGGTCATCTCTTTTGTAACAGGAATGTATTTGGATGAAGCCTCGGATGTGCCCGAGCTAAGCGCGAAGTACTTGATGCGGCCGGGCCAGCAAACGTTCTTGGCACCCTTCTGCGCAAGGTGCCACCACTCTTTGTAGATTTTGTTGTAGTCGTGCTGGGGCACGTGCTCTTTAAATGCGCGGTAAAAGTGTAAATCACCTTGCCGAAAACTTGCCAAAATCTCATGGAAGTTATAGTACTTACCAAACTCGGTGTCGCTGGCTTCGATCAACAACTTCTTGAGTTCCATCTTCTGCAACTCCATGGGCGCGGAATACTCCTGCTCCAGGCTTTCACGAAGTTTTATGCCCTTCTTTAACAATGTACCCAGTATGGCCATATTTTTGCGCTACGTAAGAAACCGCCAATTTAGACAATGAGCATCAAAACTAACATTCATTTGTTGAATGAAGAACTTGCAGCAAAGGGTGCGCGGCTGGTAGCGGTGAGCAAGACCCATCCGGTGGAGTTGATCCGCGAAGCCTACGAAGCCGGTCAGCGAATTTTTGGCGAAAATCGGGTACAGGAACTCGTGCCGAAATACGAGGCGCTCCCCCAGGATATCCAGTGGCACCTGATCGGCCACCTGCAAACTAATAAGGTAAAGTACATCGCGCCGTTTGTAAGTCTCATTCACTCCGTGGATAGTCTGAAACTGGCACAAGAAATCAACAAACAAGGGCAAAAAATCAACCGCCCCGTTCCCTGTTTGCTTCAGGTGTACATTGCCCGGGAAGAAAGCAAATTTGGTTGGGATCGTGATGAATTATTGGCCGCGGTGCAACAAGGTGTGTTTCACGAGCTACCGTTTGTAAAGATTGAAGGCTTGATGGGCGTAGCCTCGCTTACGCAGGACGAAGTACTTCTCCACAGCGAAATGCAGGCGCTGGAAGACTTATTTCAACTACTCAAGAGCATGAGCTTACCGCCGCACATGCGCATGGCTGAACTCTCACTGGGAATGAGTTCGGATTACCACCTCGCGCTGCAACACGGCAGTACGCTGGTGCGGATCGGCACCGCAATTTTTGGAAACCGTCAATACCCAAACACATGACCACACGCACCCTTTGGCTGGCCGCAGCCTGTCTCGGGTTTTCGAGCGTTGCCCTCGGAGCTTTTGGTGCCCATGCTTTGAAACCCATGCTTACGGCTCACGGGCGTGTAGACACTTTTGAATTGGCGGTGCGGTATCTGTTTTATCACACTTTTGCCTTATTCATCATCGGATACTTGCAGGGGAAATACGAGGGCGCTGTAATTCGTTGGGCCGGATGGCTACAGCTCATTGGCGTTCTGGCCTTTAGCGTCAGCCTGCTCCTGCTTGCCGTGTTGGAGTGGCGCGGCATGGCGTTCATTACACCGCTGGGTGGTGTGCTGATGTTAGCTGGATGGGGATTGCTTATTTACGTAATCGCTACTGGTAAGAAAACCGTCTGACACTTCCACGTTTAAGTCTTCGTACGAGTGGGCTCGTTTATTTCCAGTTGGCGGGATCAAGGCGCCAGCTTTTGATGTAGATCAGGTCGTTTTCCGAAACATACTTCATCGCAACGGCTGTGTCCAACAAGCTGTTGAAGTCCGACAAACAGATCAATGGAATTTTTGCTGCCGCAAATGCTTGTTCGGCTGCCTGGAAGCCGTACGTAAAAATCGCCACCATGCCTACCACTATAAATCCGGCATCGCGCAAAGCCTCCGCAGCCTTGAGTGAACTGCCACCTGTGGAGATCAAGTCTTCCACCAACACTACTCTTTGACCTTTGGTGATCTTTCCTTCAATCAGGTTGCCCATGCCATGATCCTTTGGTTTCGGCCGTACGTACACATACGGCAACTCCAGCACATCGGCAATCAGCGCGCCCTGCGGAACACCTGCCGTGGCCACCCCCGCGATGCATTGTGTATCTGCGAAATACGTTTTCACAACGCCAGCCAGCGCATTCTTGATATCCGATCGAATAGCGGGATACGATAATGCCAACCGGTTATCGCAATAAATGGGCGATTTCCAGCCTGAACTCCAGGTAAACGGTTGTTTGTAATTGATGCGAATGGCTTCAATTTCCAACAACTGGCGTGCTACTTTGCTGGCGGTAGCTGAATGAACCGAAATAGATGACATGCGGGCCGAAGGTATCAGTAAAAAACCCAAAATTCCATTTGATGCTTTCCGAATAATTTGTGTTTTTGCATCCCGGGCTTCATGAACTTATTCATCAACGACATCCCGATCAAGATTTTACGCCCCGGTGTACAGCCGGAAGCCGGTCATTACAATTATCTGATCGATGCCCGAAAGGAATCCATCACCAAAGCAGGTCTCATCCATCATGTGTGGGTAAACCACGCGGATACCTATCACTTGGATGTGATTCTGGAGCTGATCAATTCAAAAGTACCCATTCACTTGTTGTCGCTGTACGTAACTGCCGAAGACTATGAGTTCATAAAAGTGTACTTGAAACGCAAGTTTAAGGTAGTGAAGGCAGCGGGTGGACTCATTCAGAAAAAAGATCGCTTTCTGATGATGTACCGGATGAAGAAGTGGGATTTGCCAAAAGGCAAAAAGGACCCCGGCGAAAAATCGATACAAACGGCCGAGCGCGAAGTTCAGGAGGAGTGCAACATCGCTGTAAAAGTGGGCAAGAAATTATGCACCACGTGGCATACCTATACGATGAACAAAAACGTGATGTTGAAGCAAACCAAGTGGTTTCTGATGGAACTTACAGACGACTCCAAAATGAAACCAAGCTTGGAGGAAGATATTGAAGAACTCCGCTGGATGACACGCAAAGAAGTGTATCATGCGCTGGAGAACTCCTACAAATCCATTCGCTTTGTATTTGAAGAGTTCTATCGCAAAACCGATACGGTAAAAGGCTAAAGCTGGTACGGCAGATACGCACTTACATCGCCCCCATAGCGATGTACTTCCCGCACGATGGAAGAATTGATGGCGGCCAGCCTTGGTGAGGTAATCAGAAAGACCGATTCCATATTCTGGTTCAGGTCGCGGTTTACCTGCGAAATGGTGTTCTCATATTCAAAGTCGGTGGTGTTGCGCAAACCGCGCAGTAGGTAACTGGCGCCCTTTTTCTCTGCAAAGGTGGCCGTTAACTCGGAGTAGGTCTCCACACTAATCTGCGGATAGTTTTGAAATGTGGTGCGAATGCGCCCCAGCATCATTTCAATATCAAAATAGCGGGTGCTCTTCTTGCTGTTGTAGCCGATGGCAATTACAATTTCATCAAACAGTGCCAATCCACGTAGCACAATATCTTCATGACCTCTCGTAAACGGGTCAAACGATCCCGGGAAGAGCGCTACCCGTTTCACGCAGCAAAACAGTAGGCCGAAAACAAGTCGAAATAGTGGTGATCCTGCACCTCATCAAACACATAACCAAACCGGAGCAAACCCGGACGGCTGCCAAACGAAACATTCTTAATGTATTTAATAAACTCTTCGTAGTGCGGAGAGTTCTGGCCAATGTATCCCCATAACAGGATGCCGTTTTTTTGCTGATCCAATCCCAACACCGACATCACCATCACCAGATATTTCACATAATCACTAAACTGCTTGATGGGGAACTGATTGTAGTACACCAGTTTTTGATCTTGATGAAACAAAACATGCAGTTTGAAACGATCCACATACAGAAACACCGGCAGCCCCGACACGGTTACCCCACCTGTACCCTTAATTAAGGCAGCCGACTGATGGATGAAGCGTACCCCGGTTCGCTGATAGGTTTTTTGAAAAAACGCCTGAAGATCTTTTTGAATCGCGAAGATCGTTACGATACCATCTTGTTGGCAAAACTCATACGATTCGGTGGTAGGATCCAGCGCAGCATTCAGCGCCAGGTATTCGGATTTTGCCTCCGGCACAAACAGGCTTTCGGGCACTTGCACAAACTTGTTATGCTTGAAGCAAATGGTAACCGATTTCCAGAATCCCGCCGTGGCAAGCGGATGCGCCTCTAATAACTCTTCAACGATTCGATTATGTTGAGCTTGGCCTTCCACTTCCGAGAACACGTAGTCTTCGAGAAGGAGCGCCTTGTGGCTCGCATCCACCACTAAAACCTGTAAATCGCGCGCTCCGATTTGAATCACGAGCGCGTAATTGTTTAAGGACTCTTCCTCCAGCAGGTCGTCTTTTACCTTCTTGATTAACTTATAGGTCGCGACCGCAGCTTGCACAGAAATGGATTATTCCCAGTTTCCGGCCGTAGAAACATCCAGTCTGGAGCCAAAGCGCAGCGGCTTGCGGGCCTTCTGCTCATTGGATTCCTTCCGGGTTGGATTGTCAGGTTTCGGGTCTTTTACTTCGATTACCTGCACCATCAAACCAGACTTATCTACTTTACCCACGTAGATATCTAATTTTTGGTCTGAATCCGGCTTAAAGCCGAGACGGCTCAAGTCGATGTCGGGGTTGAACTGGTAGCGGGAATAGTTAATCAGAATCTGACCCTTCAAGATCTCGGTGCCGGCAGCAATATCAGCCAGATTGTCGATCACACCTTCTTCAGGAAAAGGAGGCTGTTTTTCTGACCCGCCTGCATTGATGCGATAGGCTTTCATGTTGCGAATCACGTTGTCACCCACCTTCACGTTATAGCCCAAAAATGTGCCATTATCGGCAGCGCTCAGTGTAAAGTTCTTTTTGAAGATTCGCTCTTTGGCCGACACAAAGCCGAGTGTATCAAAGGTTACTTTTACTTCTTCGCCACCATACGCCTTTTGAATGATCGTTTCTTTGCGTTCGATGATGGGTACCTGGCCGTTTTGAATGAAGTTAGCCAATGAATCCCAGTTGGCCGTATAACGACCGTTTACTTCGTTAAAAACAATTTCTGCCTCCCGAATTAGTTTCAGGCGCTCGATTACGGCTGCTTCTTTGCTGTCAATCGCTTTGCGGTCGTCAATCACTTTTTCAACGCTTGAATACAAGTACGCGAACATGCCGATACTGATCGCAAGCAGAACAAACGTTAAAACTTTGGTTAAGGCATTCATTGTTGGGTTCAGGTTTTAGCCTGCAATAATACTTATTTTCGATAGTTCTAAACAACCCCTCCTAAAGTAAAATAGCCCCTTAAACCGATAATTTGGGCTGGAATTGAACAAAACTGGAAAACCCCGTGAATTTCGGCGGGTGGCCATTTGGCCAACTCCCGAAAGGGAATCCATTGTACTGCCTGGATAGTGCGCCTGGCCACAAATTCAGGGTCGGTACCAATACCAAGTGTGCCCCCGATTCGTTTCACTTCAAAAAAGAGTTCGATGGCATGAAGCGGTGGTTGCAAATACTCGCACGCAAAGAGGAACGGGCCCACGGAAACCTCCAAATGGGTTTCTTCCTGAAACTCGCGTACGATGGCCTGAGCAGCTGTTTCACCCAGGTTTACCCCGCCACCGGGCGGCGCCCAGAAGTTTCCCGGCCGTACACCCCGATGATTAACCAGCAAAATGGCACCCTCCTCCACACAAATCCCGCACCCGCGTACGCGCACCCGATTTCCGTACAGCTCATGAACCTGTTTTTGATCCGACACGTTAGAAAGATAGTGTTTCATCTGGTATGCGTGTCCTAACGGTTTTGTTTTTTTGGGTAGTCGGCAGTGGGGTCTTGGCGCAGGGGCCGCTGATTGAGTGGGAAAAAAACAAGCACGACTTT
>JBIIVI010000297.1:0-4113 GCA_044339555.1 Cyclobacteriaceae bacterium
GGATGTAGAAAAATCCGCGTTCATGAAAGAACGTGTGGATGGCATAGGCCATGGCGTGGCGCAGGCGCATCACCGCACCGAACGTGTTGGTGCGCGCCCGCAGGTGGGCGATTTCGCGCAGGAATTCAAGCGAGTGTTTTTTGGGCTGAAGCGGAAACTTCTCGGCATCGCTATCGCCCAGGATTTCCAGCTCTTGCACTTTTACTTCCACGGCCTGTCCCTTGGCGGGCGAGGGAATAAGTAACCCCGTGATCGAAAGACACGCACCGGTGGTGATGCGCTTGAGCGTTTCTTCAGGCAGCGCGTTGAGCTCTACCACGGCTTGTACGTTTTGGATTGTGGAGCCATCGTTGAGGCTGATGAACTGGTTGTTGCGAAAGGTGCGCACCCAGCCTTGCACCCGAACCGGTTGCGAGGTGGGCGCAGTGGCCAACAATTGCTTGATCTTGGTGCGCTTCATGGCTGCTGAGAAAATTTTCGGACGGCAAAAAACGACATTTTGGGGGGCTTATCAAAGTAAATGATCGCACGCGCCGCACACCTCATAAGTGGAGAGGCAATGTCGTTTCCTTAAGCCCTTTCTTGATGACCTCACCTCGTTCCTCTCCAAAAAGAGAGGATGTCAAAGCAGCTTAAGGAAACGACATTGAGTGAAGGGGTTAAATTAAATTTTCTTTGGATTTCGGCCTTGCGTTGAAGCACTGGCGCGAGTTGCGAAGCACGTGCTCGCGGCAACGATTGAAGCGGAAATCACGCTTCGGGCGTGATTGGAGCGGAAAGCGTGACCCCCCGCCGGTGCCTTTTGGCGGGGGGAGCCGCCCCATTTAACGGGTACTCAACTACAGACTGTCTGGTCGCTTTCGCAGAAATCTTTACCATCGGAACTGCGCGGCATTTTGTATTTTCGCGCGCTTAAAAACCCGAATTATATGAGCACGCAACGCCCGATTTCTGCCTTCCTGGAAAGGAACTTTCTGCACTTCAACGCAGCCGCGCTGGTAGACGCAGCCAAAGGCTATAAAAAACACCTGGCCGAAGGAAAAAAAATGATGGTAACGCTGGCCGGTGCCATGAGTACGGGCGAGTTGGGCATTAGCCTGGCGGAGATGATCCGCCAAAACAAAGTGCACATCATTTCGTGCACGGGTGCGAATCTGGAAGAGGATATAATGAATCTGGTGGCGCACAACCATTACCGCCGAATTCCAAATTACCGCGACCTGACGCCGCAGGATGAGTGGGATTTGTTGGGGAACCACTTGAACCGCGTAACCGACACCTGTATTCCGGAAGAAGAGGCGTTTCGAAGATTGCAAAAGCACCTGTACAACGTGTGGAAAAGCGCGGAGGACAAAGGCGAGCGTTTGTTTCCGCACGAGTTCATGTTCCGCATTTTGAACAGCGGCGAGTTGAAGCAGTATTATGAGATTGATCCTAAAAACAGTTGGATGATTGCCGCGGCCGAACGCAACCTGCCGATGGTGGTGCCGGGCTGGGAAGATTCTACGATGGGAAATATTTTTGCTTCGTATGTGCTCACCGGCGAACTGAAAGCCAGCACAATGAAGAGTGGCATTGAGTACATGGTGTGGTTGGCCGATTGGTACACCGAGCAGGCAGGCAACGAAGGCATTGGCTTCTTCCAGATTGGCGGTGGCATTGCAGGCGATTTTCCGATTTGCGTGGTGCCCATGTTGCATCAGGACCTGGAGCGCGATAACGTGCCCTTCTGGAGTTACTTCTGCCAGATCAGCGACTCAACCACCAGCTACGGCTCTTACTCGGGTGCCGTGCCTAACGAAAAAATTACCTGGGGCAAATTGAGTATCGAAACGCCCAAGTACATTGTGGAGAGCGATGCCACCATTGTGGTGCCCTTGATGTTTGCGTATATTTTGGATATGTAACGGCAAACCTGCGGCCCAGACCCAGGAACACAAAACCTCTCCATGCCATGAAAACCAAAACGATTCGGCAAACGGTTACGTTGCCCGGCACCCCCAAAGCGGTGTACGAGTTACTGATGGATGCGCGGAAACATGCCGCGTTTACCGGCAGCCGCGTAACGATGAGTAAAAAAATCGATGGGAAGTTTTCAGTATTCGATGGGTATTGCCATGGATTCAACATTGAACTGGCGGAAGGTAAACACATTTTGCAAGGTTGGCATTTTGCAGAAGTCGGCTGGCCGGACGACCATTTTTCGGTGTGCGCCTTTGTGTTTACAAAAGTAGCCGGAGGCACGAAGCTTACCTTTACTCAAAAAGGCGTGCCCGAGCAGGCGGTAGCTGCGCTCAAAGAAGGATGGAAAGAATATTACTGGCAGCCGATGCAGGCCTACTTGCAACGGAAGCAATCAAAAAAGTAGCGTCACGGCACTCCCGTGCACAGAGAATGATTTCATGAACATTGACAGCATCTTACGGGAAGAAATAAAAAAAGCAGCTGCTACGGTCTTTCAACAGTCGGTGGATCAACTGCAATTGCAACCTACTAACGCGGAGTTTGAAGGCTCGCACACGGTAGTTTGTTTTCCGCTCACCAAGCTTTCGCGCAAGGGACCGGAAGAGACTGCGCACCTGCTGGGCGAACAGCTGGTGGCACAAGGCGGGTTGGTAAGTCGTTACAATGTGGTGAAAGGTTTTTTGAACCTCACGTTGTCGGACGCGGTGTGGGTGCAGGTGCTGCAGGACATTGTAGCAGACGCTGACTACGGGCAGTTTCCTGCCAACGGCCGGGAGCTGATGGTGGAGTACTCTTCGCCCAACACCAACAAGCCGTTGCATCTGGGGCATTTGCGCAACAATTTTCTGGGCTACTCGGTGGCGGCCATTTACCAGGCGCTTGGGTACAGGGTGCACAAGGTGCAAATCATCAACGACCGCGGCATCCACATTTGCAAAAGCATGGCGGCCTGGCTGGTGGCCGGGCAAAAGGAAACACCTGCTACCAGCGGGTTGAAGGGCGATCATTTGGTAGGAAAATACTACGTGGCGTTCGACCGTCAATACAAGACTGAGATCAAAGACTTGATGGCGAGTGGCATGCCCGAAGCCGAGGCGGAAAAACAGGCGCCCATCATGCAAATGGCAGTTGACTTGCTTCGGAAGTGGGAGGCACGCGATGCCGACACCGTGCAGTTGTGGAAGACGATGAACGGCTGGGTGTACGAAGGATTTGGCGCCACGTACCAACGAATGGGCGTAGATTTTGAGAAGCTGTATTATGAGTCGGACACGTACCTGCTGGGCAAAGAAGAAGTGCTTAAGGGTGTGGCTGCGGGTACCTTCTTTCAGAAAGCGGATGGTTCGGTGTGGGTGGATTTAACAGGTGATGGTCTTGATCAGAAAGTGTTGCTGCGTGCCGATGGCACTTCCGTGTACATGACGCAGGATATTGGAACGGCTATTTTGCGGTTCCGCGATTTTCCCAAAATCGAAGGGCAGGTGTATACCGTGGGCAACGAGCAAGAGTACCATTTTAAGGTGCTGTTTTTGATTCTGAAAAAACTGGGCTACGCGTGGGCGGAAAAATGCTACCACTTGTCGTACGGGATGGTGGATTTGCCTACCGGCAAGATGAAAAGTCGCGAGGGCACGGTGGTCGATGCAGATGATTTGATGAGCGAGATGGTGGCGGAGGCGGAAAAACAAACCCGTGAGTTGGGCAAGATTGAAGACGCCACGGAATCGCAGATTCAGGAGTTGTCCGAGATGATTGGCCTGGGCGCGTTAAAATATTTTTTATTGAAGGTAGATCCCAAGAAGCGAATGCTTTTCGATCCCAACGAGTCGATTCAATTGCAGGGACATACCGGGCCGTTTATCCAATACACCCATGCCCGGATTCGCGCGATTCTACGTAAAGCCGATACGCTTGGACTTAGTCTACAGCGAGGGAAATGGGTTGGCTTAACGGAGTTGGCACCTGCCGAGAGGCTCGTCATTGCGCTGTTGCAAGCCTATCCGCAGCGCTTGCAAGAGGCAGGTCGCGAGTACTCGCCAGCGATTGTGGCAAACTATGCCTATGAGTTGGCCAAAGGGTACAATCAGTTTTATCAGTCGATTCCCATTTTTCAAGAGAGTGATACTAACCGATTAAACCTGCGAATCA
>JBIIVI010000298.1:0-4106 GCA_044339555.1 Cyclobacteriaceae bacterium
AAGGAAGATCAAGAAGCGTGGAGCTGCCCGATTTTTGAGTAACCAAGGGATTGGTGGCCCGGTGAGCGTCACGCCTGCGGCGTGATTAGCGACGTGGAGGTCGGACGTTCGAATCGTCTCACCCCGACAAAAGGCAACCCGCAAGTTGCCTTTTTCTTTTAGGGATGCCCCGTGCATGCTTTTTCTGTACCTTCGAACTTATGATCACCAAATTCTGGATGATTGTGCGCGATGACTCGGCCCGCACGTTTGAAGTGTGTGGAAAGGAAAGTAACGACAATCGGTTTGCCAATCGGGTGCTGGCCATGCAACGGGCAGGCATGAACGTGAGTTTTATGTCGCCTCCCGTTACGACCCAAACGCACAGCAAAGAGTTCATCAAAATTACCGGCTACACCTACGAGGAAGGTTTGTACGAGAAACTTCAACAAAAACATCTGGAACAAACATTACGCGAAGCGCACGAGGAATAGCCAGCTGATCGTGTTCCTAGCGAAGGATTTTCCGGTTGGACGGAAACCGTTCGGGGCCATTCCAAACTTTGGTATTTTGCAGCCGGCATGCGCACACTGGCCTTTCTTTTTTGTATCACAACATCGCTAAGCGCGGGGGCGCAAGCGAATACTGCCCGTGCGGCATTTACACGCTTACAAAAGGGCGAATTTTCGGCTGCGCGTCAACTGCTTCAAAAATCCATGCGTAAGGAAATAAGTGTTGCCCAACACTATACCTGGGCGTGGTATTTTAGCTTCCCGAGCCATCCCGATTTTCAAGTCGACTCAGCTCATTTCTATTCGCGGCTCGCGAGGGTTTCTTGGCAAGCAGCCACGGCCGAAGCCCGAAATGAGTGGGCCCGTTTCCCAATCGATAGCGTGCGCTTGCTGGAGTTGCAACAACGCATCGACAGCTTGGCGTTCGACCGCGCGCGACAGGAAAACACCGAGGCGGCTTATCAATTTTTTGTGGCTCATTTCGGATCCGCGAGCCAGCGCGAAAGGGCCCTTGAGTTAGCTGCAGAAGCGGGCTATCTGGAAGCCTTGAAGTTAAATTCGATTGCCGGCTACCGGGCCTTCGCAGATCGTTATCCAAATTTCCATCAGGCCGATGACGCGCGCTATCGGTTGGATAAACTTCAATTCGAGTATGATACCAGGTCGGGTACGCTATCCGCTTTTCAACAGTTTTATAAACAGTATCCGGCCAGTCGCTTTCGCCATCAGGCGTTGGAAAAAATCTTTCGCTTGCAGACGGTATCGGGTAAACCCTCCGACTTGCTTTCGTTCCTGGAAACGTATCGCTACACCGACTTAGCCCGGCACGCGGCCGCGTTGTTGTTTTATGTTGATTCTACTCAACAGAAAAATCGAACACTCTTCCCCGACTCGCTTCTTCGCTTGCAGGAGCTGAACCGCAGTTATTGGGTGCCGTTTTTGCGAGGCGAGAAATTTGGGTTTTTGAATGATCGGGGCGAAGTGGTGATGTCCGAACGGTTTACCAGTCTGCCGATGGCTTATCGGTGCGAGCCTGTAACAACGGATTTCATCACAGCAGACGGGCAACTTTTTTTGCGCAATGGCAAGGCATTAGCGCGCGAAGCAGTAAAACAAGTAGTCGAGATCGGAGGTGGTTTCGTGTTGTTAGAGCTGGCGAGCACCAGTAACGTTCTACACAAAACCGGATTCGTTTTTATGACGGACGTGCAGGCGGCCAAATGGCTGGCAAATCAGTACCTAGCGATTCGACTTCAAGGCCGATGGGGCATCTTTGCGATTAACGGTGTACCGCTGGTGTCGCCTGAGTTTGAAGATGTTGATGCCACTTCGAGTGCATTAGTACTTCATCGCAACGGTAAACGTGTGCTGGTACCTTGGAGCGAACTTCCAAGAGTGGCATCGGGGACTCCGCTGCCCTTGAATCTGGTGTACGACGATGTGAAGGATTGGGGCAACGGACGGCTGTGGGTAAAAAATGGATCGCTGGAAGGTATGTTAAACGAAAAACTTGCGTTTGAAATACCGCTGGCACGACAACGGCTGGTGCGCACCTCGTTTGGATACTTACAGGTGGAGAACGAACAAACGCGTGTGGTTGGCCTCGGCCCAGAAATGGCGCGTGAACAATTTCAACGGGTACAAGTGGCAGAACCGTGGTTGATCGTACAACAAACGGGTGGCCGCGCGGTGTACAGCATGCCGGCCCAAAAATTCCTGGCCCAGCAGTTGGATTCTGTTTGGTTTGCTGGCAAGAATGCCTGGGGCCAACGGGGTGATTCTACTTTTTTGTTTTCGGCCACACGCCAGGTGACGGCTTACACACAAGGTACTGCGCTGGAGTTTGTTGCGTCCGCAGATTCGGTGCGGTCGTTTCTGTTGCAGGAGAAAAGCAAACTCGCGGTGTATCAACTTGCCTCCGGGCGGAAGCAGTTTACATTGGTTTGTGATAAAATGCAGCAGGCAGGCGATTATTTTATCATCACACAAAAAAACAAACGCGGCCTGTTGGATCTAACTGGCAAGGTAATTCTACCTAGCGAGTACGATGAAATTGTCTTTCAGGCACCGGGATTTTTTTCGCTGGTAAAAAACAAATTGTTTGGCTGGTACGATGCCGGGCTGAGTAAATTGACGAAGCCAGTTTACAACCGCAACGTACGCTTTCTTGGCTCGGATTTGTTTATGACGGGACAGGGTGGGAAAATGGGCGTGCTAACACGTTCAGGCAACACGGTCTTTCCGTTTGAATTAGAAGATGTGGCCGCATGGACCGACAGTTTGCTTTGGATTCGGAAAAACCAATTCTGGCAACTGGTGCATTGGCCTACGGGAAAAGTGCACCTCGACCGGGTGCGATCTTTTCAAACCATCCATGAGGCAGCCGATGAGAAATGTGTGCTGGTAAAACGCGAAGGTGGTGAAGGCGTATGGAGCAGTCGCCAAGGCGAACTCATTCCCGCCACCTTTACCGAGGTGATCAATCTGGGCGATGAGTCGGTTCCGCTTTATATGGCGGCCAAGAACGTAAAAGAAGCGGGCATTGTGGTGGTAGCCTATTTCAATCAGCGCGGACAGCTTGTGCGCAGGCAAGCTTACGAAAACGAAGAAATCGAACGGTTGGTTTGCGATGAAGAATAGGCCTTCAGAAATAACATTTCGATCATCCCTCCGGATTAGAATTTCCTACCTTTCGGTTACAAATAGCAATGACATGCAGCGTATCGTGTTGGTTCTTTTTATTTTGTTGAATGGCGTGTTGCACGCGCAACCTAAGACACCGCGGCTCGTGGTCGGGATTGTGGTGGATCAGATGCGGCAAGAATATCTGTATCGGTTTGAGGCCAAATTCGGTCCCGGTGGTTTCAAGCGACTGACGGGCGAAGGTTTTCAGGTTAAGAATGGACACTACAATTATGTGCCCACCGAAACCGGCCCCGGCCATGCATCGATTTATACTGGCACTACACCGGCCATGCACGGCATCATTGCAAACGACTGGTACGATAAAGATGTGAAAAAGGAAGTAAACTGTGTAGGTGATCCTGCTCAGCAACCCATTGGCACTGCACAGGGTGGCCAGGTTTCGCCCCATCGGTTGGGTACCACTACGATTACCGATGAGTTGGAGATCATGACCCAACGCAGAGCGAAGACCATTGGGATTTCCATCAAAGATCGCGGAGCTGTTTTACCTGCTGGCCACAATCCGGATGGTGCCTATTGGTTTGATGCCCGGTCGGGAAATTTTGTGACCAGCACTTACTACAAAGCAGCGCTGCCCGTGTGGGTTGATCAGTTTAACGCGCGCAAGTTGGCCGAGAAGTACATCGCACAAGACTGGACTACGCTGCTACCGATTGATCAATACAAAGAATCCGGCCCCGATGATTCGCCATACGAAAACCGTATGAAGGGCAAAGAGCGGAGCACATTTCCATATAAGCTGGCCGAGTTACGTAAGCTGAACGGAGAATATGAAATGCTTTTAAATACTCCATATGGAAATGATCTCGTGGCAGAAATGGCCAAGGCGGCCTTGGAAGGCGAGGGCCTCGGGCAGGATCAGGTAACAGATTTTCTGGCGATTTCATTCTCTAGTACCGACCGAATCGG
>JBIIVI010000030.1:0-18941 GCA_044339555.1 Cyclobacteriaceae bacterium
GAGCTGCCCCTTGCCGCCATCTACTAAAATCAAGTCCGGGAACTCGTGATTTTCTTCCACCAATCTCGTGTATCTGCGACTAACGATTTCCTTCATGGAAGCAAAGTCGTTGGCACCGGTAACGGTCTTGATATTGAAATGGCGATAACCTTTCTTGTCTGGTTTTCCATTCACAAAACGTACCATGGAAGCAACCGGTGAAGTGCCCTGGAGATTTGAGTTGTCGAAACATTCGATAATCAGAGGCAGCTTTTGGAGGCGTAGGTCTTTTTGTAGTCGAATCACATTCTCGGAAATGCGGGCTTTGTTCTCTTCTTGTAAAGCTTCATGTTTGAGTTTTGCATGCTGGGCATTTTTCAGTGCAAGGTCCACCAGCTGTTTTTTGTCACCACGCTGGGGTACTTCATTTTCGGTGCGATCGCCATTGACCAGAATGGAAACATTAGTCAGGATGAAGCGATTATTGCTTTGATACAATTGGCGGCACTCTTCGGTAATGATTGACAGGATCTCATCATCCGTCTCATCCAGTTGTTTTTTTACTAATACATCTTTCGAAAAAATGATGGCACCTTCTTTCACCTGCATGTAGTGAACATAAGCCCCTACTGAACTACTGACGATAGCAACCACATCGATCTCGGAAAGTTTATGGTTTACGATGGTCGATTTTGTCTGGAAGCGATCCAATAATTCAAGCTTGTCTTTGTAATAGGCGGCTTTTTCGAAGGCCAGCGCAGTAGCGCTTTCCTTCATCTTTGTTTGGAAGTATTGTTTCACGATGGACAGGTCGCCCTTCAAAACGTTACGAGCTTGATCAATTTCCTCCAGGTAGGTTGCTTCCGACTGTAGTCTTTCACACGGACCAAGACAGTTGCCGATATGATATTCCAGGCAGACTTTAAACTTTCTCTGACTGATGTTTTCGTCCGTCAACGAAAGAGAACATGTACGAATGGTATACAATTTCCGCAGCAACTCCAGCACACTCTTCATGGCAACAACGCTGGTGTAAGGGCCAAAATATTGACCTTGGCCGGGGAGAAATTTGCGCGTTGAAATAATGCGCGGATAGGGCTCCTTCAGAATACAGAGGTACGGAAACGTTTTATCATCGCGGAGTAGGATGTTGTACTTGGGCTGATACTGCTTGATGAAGTTATTCTCCAGGAGTAAAGCATCAAATTCCGACTCAACCAGCGTGTATTCAAGGCGTTCAATCTCTGAAACGAGTTTTTCCGTTTTTAAGGAGTGGCCGACTTGTTTGGTGAAGTAACTTCCAACTCGTTTTCTCAGGCTTTTTGCTTTTCCAACATAAATCAGCTGGTCATCGGCCCGGTAGAAACGGTAGATGCCAGGGGCATCAGGTAGACTGGAGATTTGCTGTTTGAGCTCGGTCATTCATTATTGATGTCCCACGGGTTTACATCCAACTTCAAGGAGTCGGGTTGTTCAAAGCGGGAGCAATCCAGCGTGATGTCCAGGCCTGTGGCGGGGGTTCGGAAGCGGCCTTTGGAGATATGAGTAGCGGTATCAGCATAGACTTTCATCATGAACTTATCCCAAATGGGCCGGGCGGAGCGGCTGCCTTGGCCAAAATCCCAGGAGGGAAAGCGAATCGCCCGTTCGTCACCGCCCACCCATACACCTGTCACTAAGTTATGCGTAATGCCCATGTACCAACCATCCGAAGCATTATTGGTGGTACCGGTTTTTCCACCAATCTCGTTGTCGATTTTGAGTTCGCGGTTTAAACCGCGCGAAGTGCCACCGCTTTCTTCGATGCCACCCATGAGCATGTACACCATCTTGTAGGCCGTTTGTTCATTGATGGCTTGCCGGGTTTTTGGCACCCGGTTTTCGATTACGTTGCCGTTTTTGTCTTCGATGCGGGTGATGAATTGAGGCTCCGTGTAAATACCATTGTTTACAAACGTGCTGTACGCGCCCACCATTTCAAATAGCGACACATCGCTGGTACCCAAACAGAGTGAGGGCACGGCATCTAGTTTGGATGTGATGCCAACCCGATGGGCAAATTCGACTACGTTTTCGGCACCGAGTGACTGCATCACTTGTGCAGTGATCGAATTAATTGATCGCGACATCGCCTGCCGAAGATTCATTTCTTCGCCATTACCGCGTGAACCATCCGAGTTCGGCGGCCACCAGGTACCGCCCGGCACTTTGAATTGCGGAGAAATGTCTTTCAGTTTCAGACAAGGCGAGTACCCCGATTCCATCGCAAGACCATATACAAACGGCTTGAAAGTAGAACCCGGTTGACGAGTGCCTTGCCGCACGTGATCGAATTTGAAATACTTGTGGTTAATTCCACCTACCCAGGCTTTGATCTCACCCGAATTTGGATCCATCGCCATGACGCCGGTTTGAAGAAAACGCTTGTAGTAATTGAGCGAATCCAGGGAACTGAACACCGTATCTTTTTCGCCCTTCCAGGTAAAAATAGTCATGGGCCGTTTTTGCTTGAGGAGAATCCATACGGAGTCGCTTTTTTCTCCATAGCGTGCCACCAGGTTTTTGTAGGCATCTGTTTGGCGGATGCGTGAGCGGAGAAAGTTTTGAACCTCGCGGCCGTCATCATCGAGCCAGGGGTTCCCGCTGCGTTTTTTCCATTCGGAGTCAAACAAGCTTTGGTATTCGCGCATGTGCTCCTCCACGGCTTGCTCCGCATACTGTTGCAACTTGGAGTCGATGGTGGTATAGATTTTTAATCCGGAATTGTAAAGATCTATTCCCTTTGAACGTGTATAGTTTAAAAGATAGTTACCAAGAACTGTGCGGAAATAAGTGGCGAGCCCTTCGTTCTGATTCAAGATTCGAAAATTCAAGCCAAGTGGTAAGGCCGCCAAAGAATCGTATGATTTTCTGTCTGTAATCTTGTAGCCTCTTCGATACACTTTGAACAATACTTCGTTGCGTTTTCGCAATGCATTTTCGGGTCTGCGGATCGGGTTGTAGAAGGTGGGATTCTGCAACATTCCGACAAGCAAAGCGGACTCCTGGAGATTCAAGCTATCTGGAATTTTATTAAAGTAGGTTTCTGATGCCACTTTAATGCCGTAGGAGTTGTTGCTGAATTCCGCAGTATTTAAATACATCGCGATGATTTCCTCTTTGGTGAAGTTCTTTTCCAAATCCACGGATATGACCCACTCCTTCGATTTTTGAATGAGTCTGCGCGGGTATCGACCTAATTTTGCCAGCAGTCCGTCCAGACTCTTATCTGGATTACGGGTGTATAGGTTTTTAGCAAGCTGTTGCGTGATGGTACTCCCACCGCCGGATGGACTTAGTGTGACCAGCCCGTATCCAACGCGTAAAAAGGCTTCAAAGTCGAGGCCAGAGTGGTTGTAAAAGCGATGGTCCTCGGAGAGGAGTAGTGTGTTCACTAAATCGTCCGACAAGTCATCAATCGTTACCTGGCTTCGGTTAAAACGGAAGTAGCGCCCAAGTGAAACTCCGTCTGCCGAGATGATTTCGGAACTCAAATCGTTCTC
The DNA here is from genome assembly GCA_044339555.1 of Cyclobacteriaceae bacterium. Taxonomy (GTDB): domain Bacteria; phylum Bacteroidota; class Bacteroidia; order Cytophagales; family Cyclobacteriaceae; genus ELB16-189. The sequence goes on from JBIIVI010000030.1 coordinate 3,522, forward strand.
CGGATTTTCAACCTCCCGGATGCTTGGCATCCCACCAAACAGACCGAACAGATCAATACTTACACAAAAAAGATACAGCGGCAACCCCAGCAAAAAGCAAAAGAACCCAATCCAGACATAGCGAACGAATTTGGCAAACCAACTGCGTTTGATTTGCAGCAGGCTATGGATTTTTGACTTGATAGTTTCGATCAAAGAAGGTGAGGTACTCATCCAATGCTTTGGTTCGGTAGAATATCTGGAAGTTATCTTTACTGATTACAAATGTATCGAATTTATAGCCAGTGAGCGGATTCTGTACAGCATCGGCCTCTGTAAATTTGCTAAAGAATAGCCGTGCGCTTTCGAAGTCGGAAAACTCAGATAGGATCGTGATGTTGCTTTCTTCGTTGAAAACAAGATTCGTGGATTTTGGCCCGTTTTTAGGTAAGACTGAAACAAGGAGTTTTTCGAGGTAATCCGTGGCGGTGTCGCTTAGCTTATCGTCTTTCTTGTGAACCATCACAAACACCATAGACCCTTCCCAAGAATTCAGAAAACGGATGCCTTTTGCTTTTTCTTGTTTTTCCTGAAAGGTTTTAGATGCAGCCAGCAACGTCTCGGCATAGGCTTTTAAATTACTTTCCGGGTACTTTTTGGCAAACTCAGCCAGTTCAAACTGGTAGCGAGTAATGTCCTCGGTTTTTCCGGTAATCAACACGCGCAGCAGCGCCAACTGAGGGCTAAACCCGGTTTCACCCAGGGCTTCGGCCTCGCTGAGTTGAGCAGACGCAACGCGGAGGTTTCCTTTGTTAAAAGCTTCGTACGCGGCTTTATAAATCAGCTTCTGTTGCTCCGCGGCCACACTGATTTCCTTGATGTAGTTGGGGTTTTCCAGAATCTTGGCAAACGTAGATTCTGGAAAATCAGTCATCAGTTTCTGCCCGTAAAATTTGGATCGCTCAGGATCGTGTTCTTTTTCGATCAAATAGAGTTTGTATAATACTTCGGGAAGGAGTGGTGATTCCGGGAAACGATTTACGATTTGCTCGTACGAATCTACGGCATTGACACGCTCGTTCAATTTCAAAAAGTAGAGATCGCCAAGTTGAAAATAGGCGTCTTCAATTTTTTTCAAAGCCGCAGTTTTTTCCTGCTCGGTTTTGGGGATTTGTTTCACCAGTTTAAGGTATTGATCGGCCACCGGATCTTTTGGTACGTTTGTCGCTGTTGCCGAAACGGTTTCATTGGTGGTAGCAGTGGCCACAGCGGTAGAAGCATTGGAGGTGGCAACTTCGTCTAATTGGCTTTTACTCGATCTGCGCCAATTGTCTTCGAGCGCAATGCCGCCCCACACGCGAACAAACTCGGTTTCGCCTGCCGCCAACGATGCTGCATTTTCAAAGTACCAGTCGGACGTTGCCGAGTTCGAATTCTGCGGTGTAAGGGAGGAACTTCTGCTTCCGTTGCCGCCAGCGGAGGTAAATGATCTTCTTTTCTTTTTTTCAGGTACCTTCTTTGCGAGGGCGAGTGAATAGACCGAGTCCAACTGTTTTCGCAGGGTAACCGAATCAAGGCCAGACAACCGTAGCAGGCTATCCTGTAGTTCGATGGTTTCGGTGTAAGTAACGAAATCCTTCAGCACATCCGCTCGCTTCTTATGCAAGTCATATTGCTCAAAATCTTTCGGCAGGAGTACCAGTGCGCTATCATAGTAAGCTTTCGCCAGTTTATATTTCCGTAACGAGTCGAATTGGATTTGCCCGATCCGCAAGTAGGCGCTTCCCTGTATCCGTTTGTTCTTTCCTTCATGCGCAGCAGACTTGTAGTTTGCGATTGCTTCAGGAAGGTGATTCTGCTTGCGTTCAAACTCTCCGAACTCGTAGAAGATCTTATCTTTAAACTCCGTGTTTTTTGTGTCTGTCAGCAGCTTGATGAACTGCTTGCGGGCTTGCTTTACATCGCGTGTATCGTCCAGTTTGGTAACTTGTGCGATGTTGAGGCGCGCATAAAATTCGATTTCATAAGTAGGGTGGGCAGCAATACATTTTTTATAGTAGTTGTATGCTTCTGAGTTGAAGCCCAGTTTTTGATAGACCTGTCCCACAATAAAATAAAGTCGAGCTTGTTGATCGCCCCGTGTAAGGAGCGAGTCAGCACCGGTCAGGTTGCGGACCATGTTATCGTAATCGCCTCGAAGTTGGTAGTAGTGGGCCTTTTCCAGATAAAGGTCTTTCGCGTTCTGGCGACTCAGGGATTCTTTTTCTAAAAAGCCAAACACATCGGATGCCTGATCGAACTGCCCTTGTTCGGTAAACGTTCGAATCAGGTAGATCATGGCGCGGTGCCGCAGCGGCCCGTCTTTACTCTGTTTGTTAACGTATTTAAAGGTTAAGCTGGCATTCAGATAATCGCAGGCGTATAAACGAGCGAGCCCCACCAGCAGGTAGTTGTCGTACAGCCATTTGCTATTGGGGTGACGCTGGATGGAGATTGAAGCCATCTTGATGATCTCTTCCGTGTCTTTTGCATAGGTTTTGGCCAGATTGGTATCCAGCCGGGGAAACAAGGCCAGGATATAATTCGGGTCATCATCCAGTGTTTTTCCGATCGCGATTTCCACCTCCCTTGTTTTTTCGCGCGCATAAAAGTATCCGTTGTAATGTGCGGTGGTGTTATGGAAGATGTTGCTCGTAACCGTGTTTTGCTCCACCGAACAAGCCCCGGCCAACAAAAGCCAAGTTCCCGCATACAAAACCAAAGACAGGTACCTCAAAATAGCTGAATCATGAATTTCAATGTACAAACGTAAAAAACAGAGTTTCAATATTATAATCCCCGGGAATATCTAATTTTGCAAACTGATTTTACATGCTGCCAAAGAAAACGCTTTCGGAACGGCTCACCAACAAATACCAGATGGTTATCCGCAATGAGGAGAACCTCGCGGAGAAAACATCATTTGGGTTTACCTACGCGAAGCTGATGGTCATGGCGGTGATTGCGTTTGTGCTGGTGTTTGCCTTTAGCCTGTTCCTATCGCAAACGTTGTTGGCGCGCTGGTTCGATCCACGCCACGCCCAACGTGAAGCCAACCAGCAGTTGTATCAATTGGCCGTCAAGATGGACTCGTTGGCAGTAGAAGTCGAACGGAAAGATCAGTTCATCCGGAATTTTCAACGGATTTTGAGTGGCGATACCTCCAGTGGTTTTGCCGATCCGGCCGAAGTTTTGACAGATGGCTCCAAGCCGCTGAAGGTGGGGCGCCTGAACCCCACCGGACAAGACTCCGCTTTTCGCAAGGAGTTCGAACAATCAGATTTAAACAACGTAACGTTTACGCAAGCCCGTTATAACGAACTACAAAAGACATTTTTTTTCACTCCGCTTACGGGACTCGTGTCCGATAAGTACGATATCAAAAAAGGCCACTATGGGGTAGACATCGTTTCTAAAACCAACGAACCCGTAAAATGCATTGCCGATGGTACCGTAGTGATGGCCTCCTGGACGCAGGATTCCGGATACGTAATTGCCGTACAACACACGGGCAACCTGATTTCCGTTTACAAGCACAATGCGGAATTATTAAAAAAAGTTGGTAATTTTATCAATGCAGGTGAGATCATCTCTATAGTTGGCAACAGTGGAGAAATGACCAGCGGGCCGCACCTTCATTTTGAGTTGTGGTACAATGGCAACTCTTTAAACCCGGAAGAATTTGTAACTTTTTAACCGAACCCAGATGCTAACAACAAAAGAACAAAAACGTGTAGCCGAAGAAATCAGCAATTCCAGCAACGTAATCGGCAAAGGCACGGTATTGGAAGGCAATATCGAAACGTACGGTAATATCCGCATCGAAGGAAAAGTGATTGGCAATGTTAAATCGAAGTCCAAAATTGCCTTGGGTGCCAATAGCCACATTGAGGGCAACATCATTTCGCAGAATGCAGATATTGAGGGCGAAGTGAAAGGCAAGTTGGAGATCAGCGAGCTTCTTGTCTTAAAAGCTACAGCGGTAATCATGGGCGACATCAGCACCGGAAAATTGGTGGTAGAACCAGGGGCAGTGTTCAATGGCTCCTGTAAAATGGGGGCAGCGGTAAAAGACATCAAACTGGGCGACAATGGATCCCGAAGCCTCCGACCCGAAGAAGCAAAAGCCGTTTAACAATTACCTGCGCTATAGCGGGCTCGGCCTGCAAATGGTGATGACAATAGGGATAGGCGCTTGGCTGGGATACTGGATCGACCAGCGCCTTCAGCTTACATTTCCTGTGTTCCTCTTGCTGCTTGTGTTCGTTACGTTTGGGGGGTCGATGTACCAACTCTACAAGTCGATTTCAAATCTTTAGGTTCGATGGTTCGTTTCGCCCTGGCATCTGTTGCGGTGGCCCTTTTGCTGGTGGGGTCACTTTATCTTTTGGTGGATCAACAAGTGATCGCCCAATATCCCACGTGGTGGCTCGAAACACTGCTTATGATGATGTTGATTACCGGCGTGGTTTACTTCTACCTTACGCAACCGCAATTTGCGGGTGCACGCGATTTTGCGTTGATGTATCTCGCGTCCATTGCGGTGAAACTCTTGGGCGGTTGCGGTTATCTGGTGGTTGTAGTGTTATTCGATCCAGAAGCAGCCCTGCCGAATGGGGTGTTTTTTCTTTTGTGCTACCTGATTTTTACCGGGTTGGAGGTGACGTTTTTGTGGGAGCGTATTCAATCCCAAAACGGGGTAAAAAAAGGATAAAAGATTTTTTTGCGAACCTTTAATTCATAGTTTTGCAGTCGATTTAAAATACCCCCGGCTGTAGGATGAAAAACGCCAATTTTAGCTTAAATTCAACGATTTTTGCCGTCCTTTTGGCCGTTCTTGCAGCGCTTCCCATCACTAGCCGAGCCAGCGAATCTGGTTCGGATTCAAGCCCCTCTTTTAACGTAAGTGAGGTGATCCTTCATCACGTAATGGACGATCATGTATGGCATTTTTTTGATGGCCATTACGGCACGCTGTACTTACCGGTGATCGTGTACACCAGCGAACGGGGTCTTGACATCTTCTCTTCCCATCGTTTTTACGACGAGCACCATCAAGTGGTTGAATACAACGGGTACAAATTGGAGCATAACCACATCTATCTGGCTGACTCCGGTAGGGCGGTGTTGGACTTATCGATTACAAAAAATGTGGCGATGCTGCTGATTAACGCCACCCTGTTACTAGTGGTATTGTTAGCGGTGGCTCGTGGCTACAAAAAGAATGCGGGCCGGGCACCCAAAGGAATTCAAGCGTTTATTGAACCAATTGTGGTTTTCGTGCGCGATGAAATTGTGAAGCCCAACATTGGAGCTAAGTACGAAAAGTATTTGCCGTATATGCTCACGTTGTTTTTCTTTATTTTGTTCGGTAATCTTTTAGGCTTGCTCCCCGGCGCTGGTAATCTCACGGGCAACATTGCAGTAACTCTTACCCTCGCCGCGCTTACATTTATCATAACAAATGTAGCTGGTAACAAAGCATACTGGGGCCACATCTTCTGGACACCTGGCGTACCGCTGCCCTTGCGGTTGGTGATTTTGCCGGTGGAGATCATTGGTATTTTTACGAAGCCTTTTTCGCTCACCGTTCGTTTGTTTGTTGCCATTACGGCGGGGCACATTGTGCTGCTCAGCCTCATTTGTCTCACTTTTATATTTCAGAGTATAGCCGTGGGCTTTGTTTCGAGTTTGATAGTGTTGTTCATTAATTTGATTGAGTTGTTGGTGGCGGGAATTCAAGCGTATGTGTTTACGCTTTTTTCTTCGCTGTACATTGGCATGGCCACAGCCGATCACCACGATGAGCATCATTAAGATATCCGTGCATCGGTTGATGAGCGGTGTGTTTCACTTAACCAATTAGTAGTATGTTATTATCATTATTGTTGGACATCAGTTTTGCAATCATGGGTGCCGGAATCGGTGCCGGCCTGGCAGCAATCGGCGCAGGCATTGGTATCGGCCGCATCGGTGGCTCAGCGATGGAAGGAATGGCTCGCCAGCCGGAAGCGTCTGGCAAGATTCAGGGTGCGATGTTGATCATTGCCGCTCTGATCGAGGTGGCCGCGCTTTTTGCGTTGGTTATTTGCTTGCTGATTTCGTTCAGACAAGCCTAAAGAAAAGACGCCCCGGCACTTGGCCGGGGTCCTTTTTTTCCACGATCTAACGACAAAGCCTGTACCCAATATGGAACTACTTACCCCCGGCAGTGGTCTAATTATTTGGCAACTCATCATTTTTGTTGCCCTTGTTGTGCTTCTTGGCACGCTGGCTTGGAAGCCCATCCTTCAGTCGCTAAAAGAGCGCGAGGTATCGATTCAAACGGCCCTTGACTCGGCTGAGAAAGCGAAATTGGAGATGGCATCTCTCAAAGCAGATAACGAGAAGTTACTGAAAGAAGCTCGTGAGGAACGCGATAAGATTTTGAAGGAAGCCCGCGAAGCCGCTTCGCGTCTGCACGAACAAGCGCAGACGGATGCCAAGCGTACAGCCGACAAAATCATTGATGATGCCCGCTCGGTTATCCAGACGGAGAAAGCCGCTGCGCTCACAGAAGTAAAAACACAGGTAGCCATGTTTTCTCTGGAGATTGCCGAAAAGTTGATCAAGAAAAATCTTTCGACCGACTCGGCGCAGAAGGATTTGATTCAAGGCTACATCAAAGACATTAAACTGAACTAATCCATGGCGTCAGCACGTGTTGCATCGCGGTATGTGAAGTCGCTGTTAGGCCTGGCAGTAGAGAAGGGCGCTTTGGAAGAAGTGCATCAGGATATGAAAGGGTTTGCCAGAATCTGTGAACAAAACATGGATTTTGTATTGATGCTGCGAAGCCCCATCATCCGTCACGAGAAAAAGAAGGCCGTGATGGAGAAGATGTTCCAGGGCCGTGTTCACCCCCTCACGCTGGCGTTTATCCAGATCATCACGAGAAAATACCGCGAACCGCTCCTGCCGTTAATTGCAACGGGTTTCCACACGGCATATAACGAATACAAGGGCATCGGTAAGGCCTCCGTTACTACGGCCACCGGTATAGATGCAAGCCTGCGCGCTGAAATCGAGCGGATGGTAAAGACGTTGTCGCAGCGGTCTACCATTGAATTAGATGAGCAAATAGACGCTTCGCTGATTGGTGGCTTTGTATTGAATGTGGGCGACCGCCAGATAGATGCGTCCATTAAAAACAAATTGAAGTCACTAAAGGTAAAGCTGGCGGAGAACCCGCACTTGCGTGATTTCTAAATCAACTGAATTGAATTTGAACTTTTTGAAATAAGACTTATGGCAGAAATCAGACCCGAAGAAGTATCCGCAATATTACGCGAACAGTTGGCAGGCGCTCGTACCGAGGCCCAACTCGAAGAAGTGGGCACCGTGTTAACCGTGGGTGATGGTGTTGCCCGTATTTACGGATTAACCAAAGCTCAAGCGGGCGAATTGTTGCAGTTTGAAAACGGACTGCAGGCGATGGTGTTGAACCTGGAGGAAGATAACGTGGGCGCTGTGTTGCTTGGGGTATCGAACGATATTCGCGAAGGTGCAACGGTGAAGCGCACCGGAAAAATTGCCGCTATTCATGTGGGCGATGGTGTGCTCGGCCGGGTAGTCGATACACTGGCTAAGCCGATTGATGGCAAAGGTCCCCTGACGGGCCAACTGTACGAAATGCCACTGGAGCGCAAGGCACCCGGTGTAATCTTCCGTCAGCCTGTAAATGAGCCGCTGCAAACTGGCATTAAAGCGATTGATGCGATGATCCCGATTGGTCGCGGACAACGCGAATTGATCATTGGCGATCGCCAGACGGGAAAGACCGCGGTGGCTATCGATACCATCATTAATCAAAAAGAATTTTACGAAAAGGGTCAGCCCGTTTTTTGTATCTACGTGGCCATCGGCCAAAAAGCTTCCACCGTAGCCAGTGTGGCGAGCACACTGGAAAAGGCTGGTGCAATGGCCTACACCGTTATTGTGTCCGCTTCGGCATCCGATCCGGCTCCCATGCAGTTCTTTGCTCCGTTTACGGGAGCATCGATTGGGGAATTCTTTCGCGACACCGGCCGCCCTGCGCTGGTGATCTACGATGATCTCTCTAAGCAGGCGGTTGCTTACCGCGAAGTGTCGCTGCTGCTGCGCAGACCTCCCGGCCGTGAAGCTTATCCAGGTGATGTGTTTTATCTTCACTCGCGTCTGTTAGAGCGTGCTGCCAAGATTATCAACAACGACAGCATCGCCAAAAACATGAACGACCTGCCCGCTTCGATCAAGCATTTGGTAAAAGGGGGCGGTTCATTAACGGCCCTGCCGATTATTGAAACGCAGGCCAATGACGTATCGGCTTACATTCCGACCAACGTGATTTCAATTACAGACGGCCAGATCTTCCTCGAAACAAATTTGTTCAACTCCGGTATCCGCCCCGCCATTAACGTGGGTATTTCGGTATCGCGTGTAGGGGGTTCGGCGCAGATCAAATCCATGAAAAAGGTAGCTGGAACGCTGAAGCTGGATCAAGCACAATTCCGCGAACTAGAGGCATTTGCCAAATTTGGATCCGATCTGGATGCCGCAACAAAACTGACCATTGAGCGCGGCCGCCGGAATACCGAAGTGTTAAAGCAACCACAATATGCGCCTGTGCCGGTGGAAGAGCAGGTGGCGATCATTGCTGCTTCTACTCGTGGTTTCATGGATCGGGTGCCGGTCACGAAAGTGAAAGAGTTCGAGAAAGAGTTTTTGTCACTCATGCGTTTGCAGTACGCCAGCGTGTTGAGCAACTTCCGCGCAGGGAAATTCGAAGACGCTGATTTGGCTACCCTCAAGAAAGTGGCAACCGAAATGGCAGCCAAGTACTAAGAACCAGCGGTAAGAGCGTATGCCTAGTTTAAAGGAAGTTAAGAGCCGGATTCAGTCGGTGGTTTCTACTCAGCAGATCACCAAAGCCATGAAAATGGTGGCGGCTGCCAAATTGCGTAAATCGCAGGACCGCATTATGCAGATGCGTCCGTTTGCCGCTCGGTTGTATTATCTGCTGCAAAACGTCTCGTCTACGACTTCGAATGAACCTACATGGTATAACTCGGTACGTGCAGAGAACAACGTTTTGATCATCGTGATTACGTCCGATCGGGGTTTATGCGGAACGTTTAACTCTTCCATCTTCAAAGCCACCCTCAAGCTTATTCAAGACAAGTATGCCGATCAGGCAGCAAAGGGAAAAGTCACCATTCTGCCGGTAGGCAAAAAAGCGTTCGAATTTTTTGGCAAACGCCAGTATAAATTGAACGATCAGTTTTGGAATATTTTCCACGGCCTTTCGTTTGACGGTGTAACTGAGGTAGCCAATCACGTGATGAACGGATTCCAGCATCACCAGTACGATAAAGTTGAAGTGGTTTATAACGAGTTTAAGAACGTAGCCACCCAAATTTTGCGCACGGAACAATTTCTACCCATTGTGCCGAGCAAGAAGAAAGTAAAGACGGCCGAAGTAGATTACATTTATCAGCCCGGGCGCGAGGAAATTGTAAACGGTTTGATTCCCAAGTCACTTCGAGTACAGTTGTATAAGGCGGTGTTGGATTCGAACGCGGCTGAAAATGGAGCCCGCATGACTGCCATGGATAAGGCTACCGAAAATGCCGGTGAGCTGTTGAAGGAGTTGCGACTTACCTACAACCGCACCCGTCAGGCAGCGATCACCAAAGAAATTTTGGAAATTGTTGCCGGTGCAGAAGCGTTAAAGGCTTCCTAATCTACCAAGAATAAACAAAGAGTCGGCTGAGTAATCGGCCGACTTTTTTTGTTGGCAATGGTTCCGGGTTTTCGGTTAGTTACAACTCATAGCTCGCGGCTCTTGGGCCTGCCGCCCGAAGCGAATAGCCTGTAGCGGGCTTATGAATGACGATTTCCGATTAGTGGTTTTTGATTTCAGCCCGGTATTAATCTCGTGGCTCGCAGCTCGCGACTCGCCACTAACAAACCCTACAACCCCTTCTCCCACGGTACTTGTGGCGAGGCATAATAGTTGATGTTAAGGTTTTTGAGGCGACCCTCCTGTTGGGCGAGACGCTTTTTGTAGTCGTCCAGGTTGCGGGCGGCTGTTGGCGTCCACGCCACTTCAGCAATGGCCGTGATGCGCGGAAACAGCAGGTACTCAATGTCGGCCCGGTTGACGATGGTTTCGCTCCACAGCGGAGTTTCCACGCCCACAATGTCCGCAGCGGTAATGCCCGGTTCGAGGGAAGCCGGATCCCAGTTGTAGGAATCGTCCACTTCAATAAAGGCGGCCCAGTTTAGTCCGAAGCGTGTGTTGGAATCGTACTGCATGTCGAGGTACACGCGCTTCGAGGGCGACATGATGAGCTTGGCGCCTTTTTCCTTGCCCATCTGGGCGAACTCCGCGCGGCTCCAGTACTGCACCAGGTGCTCGCCTTTGATGTCCGCTTGGGCGGTTTCTTCCCAGCCGATCGATGTCTTACCGAGTTTACGCACGATCTCGATAAACTGGTTGGTCATTTTGATGTACTCTTCGTGCGGGGTAACCGCAGCTTCATCGCCGCCAATGTGGATGTAGTCTCCTGGTGTGATGGCCGCGATTTCTGCGAGCATCTCTTCGGCAAATTTGGTGGTGGCAGGCATGTTGGTTTGCAGCGTGCTAAAGCCTACCTCAATGCCAGTGTAGAGTTGTGTGGGGCGTCCCTTTCCACTCTCTTTGCCATCAGGCAATTCGATGCGGCCTTCCTTCGGCACCTTTGTGATGCCACCGTTTAGCTCGCCATACGAAGCCAGAATGGAGTTGGTGTGGCTGGGCATGTCGATCTCAGGAATGATGGTGATAAAGCGGTCCTGCGCATAAGCTACAATCTCTTTGTACTGCTCTTGCGTGTAGTAGCCACCGGGGCCACCGCCCACTTGGGTGCTACCACCGTGGGCGGCAAGGTTGGGCCACGACTTGATTTCGATGCGCCAGCCCTGGTCGTCCGACAAGTGTAGGTGCAGCTTGTTAAACTTATACATGGCGATCAGGTCGATGTAGCGTTTTACATCGTCCACGCCAAAGAAGTGACGGGCTACATCCAGCATGGACGCGCGCCACGCGTAGGTGGGCTGATCACGCAAGGTGCCTGCTGCGATTTCCCATGGACCGGACTGTACGGTGGTGAGCTCAATTTTGTCGGGCAGCAATTGACGCAGGGTTTGCACGGCATAGAACAGACCTGCAGCACCGGCTGCACGTACACTTACCGAATCTGCCGATATGGTGATGGCATAACCTTCAGCTCCAAGTGTGGGTTCGTTGAGTTGAAAGGCAATCACGTTGCTGGCGCTGGACCCGGAGCCTTCGGTGACGGCCAGATTGAAGCCCGTGGACGGGTTGATGAGAGTAAGAAAATAGTCGGCAACGGCTTTTGCTTCAGGGCTGGCGGCCGGCACCACAATCTGTGTTTTGGCGCTCAGTTCAAACCGGCCCTTTGCCAGTGTAGCGGAGACGGGCTTCGGGATGACGCCTTCAAATGCTTTTTTTGCTTCGGGTGATGCATCGGGTTGGCAACCGATCAGTACAGATGCTGCGATGCCTGCCAGTAAAATGCTCAGGATGTTTCGTTTCATGGGATTCATGTTTTTACAAGGGGGCTTTCATATGCTGCCGGTGTACGTCAGGTCGGGCCCGTTTGTTGACTATTCAAATTTAGCAGGTGAAGGTACAAATTAATTGCAACCAGAAAATCGGTTGTCGAGAGTTGGGGATTTTTGATTTTCTTCGGGAAACGAAAGAATCAATGAGCCTGGTGAAACGGTTAATACTGGTTGTTTTGGTGGTGATGCTAGGGCTGATCGCGGTGGTAGTAGTGAACACCCTTCAGTCTTCGCGTGCTGCTCCTATGGAGGCAGCAATTCCTGCGCCTGCGGTAACGCCCGAAGCATTACAACATTTTCAAGAGGCGATTCGCTACCAAACAGTTTCTTTTGCAGACTCAGCCCGTTTCGACTCTACGCAGTTTCTCGCGTTCCGGGCTTTTCTGGAACGAACGTACCCGCTTTTTCACCAACGCACCGAGCGGCATTTGCTGGCGGGCTACAGTTTGGTATACGTGTGGCGTGGGGCCGACTCTGCACTGGCGCCTGCGGTGCTGATGGCACATCAGGACGTGGTACCCATTGAAGAACCCACCCGAACGATGTGGACGGTGGATCCGTTTGCCGGAACCGTAAAAGATGGTTTCATCTGGGGCCGTGGTACAACAGACGATAAAATTAATCTGATCAGTCAGCTGGAGGCTGCCGAGAAGCTCATGCACGCGGGGGTGCAGCCGCCTCGTACGGTGTATTTTGTGTTTGGCCATGATGAAGAAATTGGCGGCAAAGGGGCAATTGCGATTGCTGCCTGGATGCAAGCGCAAAACATAACCGCCCAGTTTATTCTGGATGAGGGCGGCATCATCACGAAAGAGAAGTTGCCGGGTGCCAACGCCCCGGTGGCGTTGCTGGGCACGGCCGAGAAAGGATATATGTCTGTAACGCTTACGGTGCAGAAACCAGGCGGCCATAGTTCGATGCCTGAGCCCGAGACGGCCATTGATATTTTATCGAAAGCGGTGGTGCGACTTCGGGCCACACCTTTTGAAGCACGACTAACAGAGCCCGTTGAGGGGTTGATGGCTGCAGTGGGGCCGGTGATGACGGGACTTTCGAAAGTAGCTTTTGCTAACCCGTGGTTGTTTAGGCCGCTGGTGATGAAAACGTACGAGAAAACTGGATCGGGCAATGCGATGATTCGCACCACCTTTGTGCCCACTATTCTGGAAGGCGGGGTGAAAGACAATGTGGTTCCCACGGTGGCTAAGGCTACGGCTAACCTTCGCTTGCTGCCGGGCGATGAATCGCAGGCGGTGTTGGCAAAGCTGAATGAGATCGTGGGCGACCCGCGTGTGAAGATTGAGTTATTCGGGCCGGTATCCGAAGCTTCGCCCGTTACCTCAGCGAAGGGATTTGGCTTTCAGAAAATTGCTGCCGCCATTGGCAAAACCTACCCGCAGGTGGTGGCCGCTCCGTTTTTGATGATTGGTGCCACGGACTCGCGCCACTTCACGGCTGTGTCGGACAACATTATCAAGTTCAGTCCGATGGTAGACCCGATTGGCTTTCACGGGATCGATGAGCGGGTAAGCCTGGAGAGTTTTCAAACTGCGCTGTGGTTCTACGAGCAATTGCTGCGCGATTTGTAGGCGTAGTGTGCAGCTAAATGCGAATAATATACGATTCGTGATGATCGACTGAAGATTGGCGACTGGTTACTAGCAGCTAGTCGCTCCTAGCTCGTAGCCTTTGCCCCAAAGCGTGCAGCGAATTTACGATTCGTGAAGATCGATTGACGATTGGGAACTCGTTGCTTGCCGCTGGTAACTAGCTGCTAGAAGCTCGCAGCCCGTAGCTTTGGCTCAAGGCGTGCAGCTTGAAGCGTGTAGTGATTTTACGATGCTAGCACCTCTATCGCTGGTAATTTTCGATTTTATCTGTATATTCCCTACCCGTTTTGCGGAATGGATACCTGTTCCGGGGTTTTTTAAGTTGTTCTAAACCTTAAACCCAATTGCACATGAATTTTAAACCTGTGATGAGCTCTCCTGAAGAGCTGGCGGCCAAGCAGCCGCGTTACAAATTGGTTACCGACTTTATGGTTCCGGTGAATTTGCTCATAACGTTTCGCGCGGAACAGCCAATTCGCGAGGTGATCGACACGATCATTGACGAAGGCATTTCGGGCGGTCCCGTGCTGGACGAAGGCAAAAAACTGATTGGCATTATCTCCGAGAAAGACTGCCTGCGGCTGATGGTGGATGAGGCGTATCACAACCTCCCCTCGTCTACGCGCACGGTATCCGACTACATGACGCGGCAGGTGCTGACCCTGGCGCCCACCAGTGATGTGGTAGAAGCGGCCAATGCGTTTTTGAATTCGCCTGTGAGACGGCTGCCAATTGTGGACAACGGCAAACTCGTGGGCCAGGTAAGTCGGCGAGATATTTTAAAAGCCGCGCAGGAGATGGCGCGCACGAGCTGGTAGACGGTGGTGAAGCGGATTGCGCGGGAAGCTCTGGAGCCAGAGCTGGCGATTGTGGCGTTGCGGAGCAGTGGCCCGGGTGGGCAGCATGCCAACAAGGTGAGCACGAAGGTACAGGTGCGCTGGAACATCCGCACCACTGCGTTGCTAACGGCGGAAGAAAAATTACGTTTCGAGAAATTGGTTACCGCGGAAGATGAGCTCGTGGTTTCTTCGCAGGAAACCCGGTCACAGTCCACGAACAAAGAGCGGGCGATTGTTCGGTTGCTTGATTTGGTAGCCCAAACGCTGAAGGTAAAGAAGAAGCGGAAGGCTACACGCCCAACGCCGGCGGCCGTGCGCACGCGACTGCAATCGAAACGAACGGTTGCAAACAAAAAGAAGAACCGGGGTAAACGATTTGACGAGGGTGATTAGTCCTGAACGAGCTAGTGCAATTTGAATAGCAACGCAAGTAGCGAGCAGGTAGATTTTTTCAGTCAGTTGAAGTTAGCCCAAAGCGGAAGGCGGATGTAGAGGCCGTTATTGGTTTCCGTCCAGCACGTAGGTAAACGGAATAATCAGAAAACTTACATTAGCCAGATCGGCTTTCGCAACGAGCAGCCATATTCTTTTAGTACCGCGAAGTTTGCATCCGAAAAAACTTTTTCGAAATGCAAATACCCACTTCGCACAGCTGCACCGGAATTTTGCTGGTCGGTCTTTTAGTTTTCCTGGCCAGTATGGGCCACGCGCAAAAGTACCTACCCGTACTAGAGGTAGGGTTTGGCAAAACATATGAATTAACAGAAGACACTCTTTATGTGGGGCAGTTACGAATGAGCGACTCCTCCCGTTTAGTATTGAATGGTCCCCGCGGTGCGTATTTTTTGAAAGCCGACCGGATCGAAATCGGTCAAGGTGTAGTATTTGATGGACGCGGGGCACGCGGTAACAATGGCAAAGCCGGCGCTCATGGACATACGCCCCATACAGCATGTGGCGATGGCACGGCCGGTAGAGCTGGCGAGGCGGGCCAGCCCGGCGCAGCTGCCAAGTCGTTGGTGATTGAGACCCCCCAATTGGAGTTGAGCGGAGTGCTTGAAGTTAATCTCTCTGGCGGCAACGGGGGCGATGGTGGCAGTGGCGGGAATGGTGGCCGTGGGGGTCGCTCTACAGTGCATTGCGACAGCCATGGAGGTAATGGCGGAGCGGGTGGTGCCGGTGGCTTTGGCGGTGCCGGTGGCACGCTTTCGCTGAAGGTGACGAATCTAAAGGCGGAAGAGCTGCTCACCCAGATCAATCTAATCAACAGAGGAGGGTACGCAGGTTTGGGCGGTGAACCTGGTAAG
>JBIIVI010000031.1:0-18895 GCA_044339555.1 Cyclobacteriaceae bacterium
TGGTAGGTTTTCGTACAATGGTGGGTTGCCGTTTGATAAACCGATCGATGATCTCGATCTGCTTTTTATTTTTGATCGCTTTTTTGCTCTTACCCCGGTAGGCTTCAATCCGCGAAAGCAGCAATTCATTATTTACGTCCGGGCCCTCTTTTTTTTTTACCGCTTTGCGCTGCGGGTTTTCCTTCTTCTTTTCCGGCTTGCGCTTGTTTTTGCTAACAGGTTTGCTGGTTTTGGAGCGGCTCTTTGTCTCTTCAAATCGTTCGAGGGTGTGTTCAAAATCTGACTTGAGTTTTTTGAGTCGTTTCAGATCGTGATTCAGCTCATCGCGCAAGTGTTCGCCATCTACGGTAGGCCGTGTTGGATTTTCCACCAACGAGTTTTGTTTCGAAGAAATCCGCGGTAGCGCCATCAGGTGTTTAAGGACGGTGCGGTCCGTAGAGTAGGTGGCTGCACGCGTTAGCTGTGTGCTGGCGTCTTCCCGATTGTTGTCATGGCCCGTTTTGGCGGCCAGGACCTGTAGCACCTGGCTGTAGGGGTACTCATGAGCCAATCCAATCACCGTTTCCGCCTCACCGGGAGTTGACGACTGAATAGAGCGGATGACCTGTAAAAGACCCTGTTTGTCCACGGCTTCTGGGATGAGGTAATGGTAAAACTAAGCAAATGAGGCTGAACCACAAAGCCTCCATAGTTACCAGTTTGCTACCGTGGCGTTAAATATGTCGATTAAGATCTGATCAATGATTCTACGTTCCAAATCTTCCTGGATGCGGGTGAAATCCAGGTTGTTGTCAAAATCCGTAAAAAACGAGAAGGTTTTGTCCTTGAAGTTGTTTTTCGGCTCCAGGTTATCTACGTAATTCAACTTGACTGTAATTGTTAGTCGTGTAAGCGCAGCGGCATCGAGTGGTGCGACTGCTCCACCGATAGGAGCGACAGGTGCCATTGGAGCAATAGAGTACGCCGTGATGACACCTTCGACCTGTAGCTCGCCACCTTCAGGCACCACCTTGAGACTGGAATTTCGCTGATAGTAGTCTTTGAGTCTGTTGGTAAAATTTGGACCCAGATTGGCCGGGCCTAAGTCCGTGTTGTTGAAAATATCGGCTACCTGTATGGTGCGCGCGGCCGTAGACGTACCGGTAAACGAATAAATGCCGCAACCATTAAGACCGGTTACAAGAATCAGACAACCGAACAACAGGAACCTATTCATCAAGCGAATATTCTTTGATTTTTCGATAGAGGGTACGTTCGGAAATGCCCAAATCACGTGCCGCGTTTTTACGTTTGTTGTTGTTCTTGCGCAAGGCTCGCAAAATCAATTCCCGCTCTTTCTTTTCGATCGATAAGGAATCATCTTCCGTAGTATGGGTCACGTCTTCCACTTCCACCGTTTCGCCAGACGCTTTCAATACAGGATTGGCCGGGCCCACTGAATAGGTAACTTGTTCATTGGGCTGATTCTCTCCCGACTTCACACCTTCGAAAAGACTTGGGTAGTCCTTGACCAGTTGTGCAGCATGATTGGGGTGCATGGCACCTTCGAGCACAATTTTTTTCAGGTCGGTGAGGTCTTTACGCATGTCAAAAAGCACTTTGTAAAGCAGTTCACGCTCTGAAAGACCGTCTTTTGAACCCTCGTTATACAAAGCCGGCAGATTGGTTTCGCGCGGAATGTAGTATTGTAATTCAGAACTATTAATAAGTTTCTGGTCGGCCGATAGTACCGAAATCTGATCCACCAGATTTTTCAGTTGCCGAATATTGCCCGGAAACCGGTACTTCATTAAGATTTCTTTCGCATCTTCCGATAAGGAAATGGGCTTGACTTTGTACTTCTCGGCAAAGTCGGAAGCAAATTTTCGAAACAATAGTTCGATGTCTTTGCCGCGATCACGCAGGGGCGGCACAAAAATCGGGACGGTATTGAGGCGGTAGTACAGGTCTTCGCGGAATTCCCTTTCTTCTACCCGTTGCATCAGGTTTACATTGGTGGCGGCCACTACGCGCACGTCTGTCTTCAGCACTTTCGAAGATCCCACTTTAATGAATTCGCCATTCTCCAGCACGCGCAAGAGGCGGGCCTGAGTACCCAAGGGCATCTCGCCAATTTCATCCAGGAAAATGGTTCCACCATTGGTTACCTCAAAATAACCCTTACGGGCTTCGTGTGCTCCGGTAAATGAGCCTTTCTCGTGACCAAAAAGTTCCGAGTCGATTGTTCCCTCCGGGATGGAACCGCAGTTGATGGCAATGAACTGACCGTGCTTCCGCGGACTAAGTGAATGAATAATTTTTGAGAAGGATTCTTTCCCGCTGCCACTCTCGCCAGTAATCAGAACTGACATGTCGGTAGGCGCCACCTGCGCAGCAACGCCAATGGCATGGTTCAGCATGGGCGCATTGCCAATGATGCCGAACCGTTGTTTGATACTTTGTATGTCTAGGTCGGTAATCGCCATTTTCTTACTTCACCATCTTTCCAAAAAGGGTTGCACCTGTACAACCGGTAATTTCTACCAAGACGTACTCACCCTTGCTTTTATTCTCACGATCAAAAACAACCACTTTGTTGGCGGAGGTACGGCCCTGCAATTGGGCTTGCGAGCGTTTCGAGACTCCTTCGATCAGCACTTTTTGTACCGAACCGATATCGCGCTGGTAACGAATTAACGAATGGGCAGTTTGCTTTTGGATGACTTGGTCTAGCCTGCGTTTTTTTATTTCCAAAGGCACATCGTCTGCAAACTGGCGTGCGGCCAGCGTGCCAGGTCGCTCGCTATAGTGAAACATGTAGGCAAAATCGAACTGCACCGCATCCATTAACTGCAAGGTATCGGCATGTTCGGCCTCGGTTTCGCCACAAAAGCCCGTTATCATATCGGATGAAATTCCACAGTCGGTGCCTAGAATTTCCCGAATCTTATTCACGCGCTGCAAATACCATTCATTGGAATAGCCGCGATTCATTCGGCCAAGCACGCCTGTATTTCCACTTTGCACGGGAAGATGGATGTACTTGCAAATGTTGTCGTAGCGCGCCATGGTATGCAGTACATCATCGGTCATGTCTTTCGGGTGCGAGGTAGAGAACCGAATGCGCAAATCCGGGTGCACCTGAGCCACTGCTTCCAATAGGTTTGCGAAAGTGAAGTCCACGCGAACGCCCTTTTTCTCCAGCCGGGCTTTGTTGTTTTCTTCCTCACTCCACTTGTAAGAATCAACGTTTTGGCCCAGCAGCGTAACTTCCCGGTATCCTTGCTCGAATAACTGCCGGGCTTCCGCCACGATAGAGTGGGGGTCGCGGCTGCGCTCGCGTCCGCGGGTAAACGGTACTACACAGAACGAACACATGTTGTCGCAACCCCGCATGATCGAGATGAAGGCAGTTACGCCATTGCTGTTTAAGCGAACGGGACTGATATCTGCATAGGTTTCTTCGCGCGACAAAAATGTGTTGACGGCCTTGTGGCCATCATCCACTTGATGAATCAGGGAGGGTAGATCGCGGTAAGCATCCGGACCAGCCACCAAATCGACAATCTTTTCCTCTTCCAGTAACTGAGTCTTGAGCCGTTCCGCCATGCAACCCAGCACGCCTACAAGCAACTCAGGCTTATTCTTTTTGAACGCGGAAATTTGCTGAAGCCGATGCCGGACAGTGGTTTCGGCTTTTTCGCGGATGGAACAGGTGTTCAAGAAGATCAGGTCGGCATGAGCCGGATCGGAAGTAGTATCAAAGCCCTCTTTTTGCAAAATCGAAGCGACAATCTCGCTATCCGAGAAATTCATCTGGCAGCCGTAGCTTTCGATGTAGAGTTTTCGAGGTTGACCAGTAGAGGTATTCTCCAAAACCCGGGTATCAGCCGTTGCGGATTCGTCCGTGAGTATTCCTAAATCGTTAATCAGCGCGTCCATCCGTGTAAATTGGAGCGCAAATTTACGGAAATGCAATCAATAAATGACAGATTGGCAGATTAGATTATGGCCACCCTCCACAACCAGCGTTTCCGGAAGCGCTAAGGTGGAACAAAAACCCAACTTCGAGTTCAAAATACCCGGTTTCTCTGGTCGATTCTACCCAGTAATCAGTTTACTTTAGGCTTTCTGAATATCAATTTAGTGAGCCAAGTAAACAAATTCCAGGATGGCGATTATCAAGAACGTTCGGGGCTTTTCGCCTCAAATTGATCCGAGCTGCTATTTGGCAGACAATGCCGTGGTGGTGGGTGAGGTGACGATGGGCAAGAACTGCACGGTTTGGTTCAATGCGGTGGTTCGCGGCGATGTGCATTCGATCACAATCGGAAACAACACGAACATTCAGGATGGCGCCATTATTCATTGCACCTATCAAAAGGCCAAGACAGTGATTGGCGACAACGTTTCCATTGCGCATGGCGCTATTGTTCATGGGTGTACCGTGGAAGATAACGTGCTGATTGGTATGGGCGCGGTGATCATGGATGATGCGGTGATTGGCACCGGATCGGTAATTGCGGCCGGGGCTATTGTGCTGCCGGGTACCCACGTGGAGCCCGGTTCCATCTACGCAGGAATGCCCGCGAAACGAATCAAAGAGGTAGGTACTGAGATGAGGGAAGTCATCGCCCGCACGGCCCGGAACTACCCCATGTATGCTAAATGGTTTCAGGAGCCGGAGCAACAGTGAGGCTTGGTAGCGTCCGGTTTCATAGTTGGTATTCCTGTTTATATTTGCAGCCCAATTGAATAACCAGACGCATGAAGAATCTTTCCTTAATTTTAAATGGGGTGCTTGCCTTGGCGGTAGCCGTCCTTTTCTACCTTCAGTTTTCCAAGTCGGCACCGGCTTCCGGCGATGCGGCCACAGGTATTACCGGCCCGCTGACGATCGCCTACATCAAAAGCGACTCTATTTTGAAGAACTACGACTACTTTAAAGCCCAACGCGATAAACTGGAAGCGAAGGGTAAACAAATGGATACCGATTTCCGCAACCGGGCTCAAAGTTTACAAAGCGAGTTTGAATCTTATCAACGTAATCTTTCCAGTCTAACGATTGGCCAGGCCAAGACGATTGAAGAAGATCTGGGAAAAAAGCAGCAGAACCTTCGCTTGTATCAGGAGCAACTGTCGCAAGACCTGATGAATGAGCAAAACAAAATGAATGAAGAGCTCTACAAAAAGGTAACGGAGTACCTGAAGGTGTATGGCGAGCAAAAAGGCTTACAGGTAGTTTTGAAGTTTGATACCTCCAGCGATTTGCTTTATGGAGTTGAGGCATTAGACATTACACAGGATGTAATCACGGGCCTGAATGCAGCTTACGCAGAAGAAAAGAAACAGGCGGTGGCCCCGGCCGACTCTGCCAAGACCAAAAAGAAGTAGCACCTGTTGAAGGGGTGAGAAAAACCGGCTTGATAGGCCGGTTTTTTTCTTTTGTGTAAATTTGTATTATTTCACTTTATGCTGGGCAGACTTTTTACAGCACTTCAGGTTAAACAAAATGAGCGCGTACAGGTATCACTCGTGCTCGCCATGGGGTTCTTCATGGGAACCTTCATCGCTACCTATCAGGTTACTGCAGAATCGTTATTCATCAACCAGCTCAGCAGCCAGTTAGATCAGGCGTTTCTTTTCTCAGGAATCCTGGGCATCGTTTCAACGATTGTTTTTTCGTTTTTGCAGGTTCGCATCAAGTTTACCAACCTGGCATTCTCGAGCCTGTTGGCGGTTGCCTTCTTCACATCATTGGTGTACGTACTTTACCACTTTGGCCCGGCGGCTTACCATGATGAAGTGCTTTTCAGCATGTTCATCCTTACCGGGCCCCTCACCGCCATTTTGCTGCTTTGCTATTGGGGTATTTTTGGTCGCCTCTTTAACTTCAAACAGTCCAAGCGCATTATCGGCTGGATTGATACAGGGCAATTGTTGGCTGCCATCATTGCTTTTTTTCTCATACCTCTTACTTCGCCTTGGTTTCCGGACACTTCAAATTATCTGCTTGCCTGTAACGTGAGTATTATGGGGGTGTTGATTTGCCTGGCGCTCATTTCGTTTCGCTTCCAACTGTCGGACAACGACCCCTCTTTGCTCGAAAAAACGGTTAAGCAGGAGACCAGTTTCAAAGCGTCTTTTAAAGACCGCTACACTACTCTGTTGGGCTTCTTCATCATCGCCTCCATGGGCATGTTGGTGTTGAACCAGTACTTGTTCCAAACCGTATTGAACAAACAATACCCCGACCAGCGTGAGTTGACCAACTTCCTCGCTTATTTCAACGGGATCATTTATATGTTGAGTTTGATCATGCAAACCTTCATCAATGATAAAATTTTAAGCAACTACGGAATTCGAGTCTCGTTGTTGATTTTGCCGATTGTGATTGGTCTACTTTCGCTGATCACCTTTTTTACCGGTCTTTTCGTGGGGTATGATGTTTTGCTTTCACCCTCGGGTTTTGTATTCTTTTTCCTGTCGGTAGCCATGTTGCGTCTGTTTAATGCCATGCTACGCGACTCGCTCGAGAATCCCGTTTTCAAGTTATTGTTCATCCCATTGGAAGGGAAAGTTCGGTTTGGTATTCAGGCCAAAATTGAAGGTACCATCAGCGAGACCGGTCGGTTTTTAGCAGGGATTCTAATTTTCTGTTTCGTATTGATACCCTTTTTCAAGATTTATATCGTGGCAGCACTTATACTCTTACTTAGTGTGGGCTATCTGTTTATTGTGGGTAACCTGTATGCCGGGTATCGCAACAAGATTCGTGCGAAACTAGAGACCACTACCGGAGTGGCTCAGGAGAAATTAGAGATTGGCTATACGAGTCTTACTGCCAAGCTGGAGGGAAATTTGCTACAAGATGCTAAGGAAAAATCCGTGTTTTCGTATAAGCTGCTCGAAAAAATTAATCCCTCGCAAGTAGCTGGTTGGATAAACCGCATGGTGGAACACCCGCAACCCGAAGTACACGATTTCGCTCAACAGAAACTGAACGAGTTTAAAGGACTCTCGGTTTCCGAGCGGTATGTGATTCGCATGGCTCCGACTCGCGAAGGGCAAGCCAAGAATGTACTATCTAAAGCCGATCTGGTTTCGATTCTTAACAATGGTGGTGAAATCACCAAATCCAGGATTCAGAAGTTAGCGCGGTCTACCGTGCCGGAAGATCGGTTGTACGCGGCAGAGTTGTTGTTGCACAGTGGCACTACCGAAAACCTTTCCTATCTGGTCGAGTTGCTAAGCGACCTAGAACCCAAGGTGCGGAACACGGCTATTAAGACGGCCATCAAGAAGAATAACAACGAAGTGGTACTGGCTTTGATTGATAACCTGAACAATCCGCTTTTTGCCAACCAAGCCGCCAACGCATTAACCTTGATCGGAGTGCCAACCATTGGAATTCTGGATAACGCCTTTTATCGGTCGGGCCAATCCACGCAAGTGTTGATTAAAATTGTCCAGATCATGGGGCGTGTAGGGGGGCAACGAGCGAAAGAGTTGCTGTGGAATAAGATCGATTATCCTGATAAGTTAATTGTGTCGCAGGTGCTACTCTCACTGGGGGAAAGCGGATTTAAAGCCGGCATTTCACAGATTACGCGCATCAAGTATGTAATTGAGCAAGATATAGCCGATATCGCGTGGAACCTCGGTGCTATTCTGGAATTGGAAAATGCGGGCGATGCAGAGGTACTAAAAGCCCTGCGTAGAGAAAGCCAAAATGATTTAGAACACATTTATATGCTGCTCGCGATGTTGTATGACACGCGCTCCATTCAGTTGGTGAAAGAAAATATAGAAAGCGGAACGGTAGAGGGTACCACCTATGCGATTGAGCTTTTAGACGTGTTTTTATCCGAACAACTCAAGCAACGGGTTATTCCGGTATTGGACGATTTGTCGGACGCGGAGCGCCTGGCGCGTTTGGAGATTTTCTATCCGCGAATGAAATTAGATGATAAACTGGTATTGAAGTTTATCGTGAATCGCGATTTTAACCAGACCAATCGC
Source organism: Cyclobacteriaceae bacterium (assembly GCA_044339555.1). Lineage (GTDB taxonomy): Bacteria > Bacteroidota > Bacteroidia > Cytophagales > Cyclobacteriaceae > ELB16-189. The sequence goes on from JBIIVI010000031.1 coordinate 8,002, forward strand.
TGGACGAAAGCAACTGTTTTGTATCGGATCGGACAACTAAAAATTGCCGAGTTTAAACTGGATTTGATTGCCCAGCTGTTTAATCCGGATAGATTACTTCGGGAGGTGGCAGGTTGGGCGTTGTATCAAATCAATCCAACTGAATACGAACATCATTCGGAGCGCCTCGGGTTAGATGTGCAGAAGGAGCTTGATCGGGCAATTCGTCATCAAGTAGACGATCGGTCGTTGATGGTGTTCGAGAAGGTATTGTTTCTACAAAAAATCGCCTTGTTTGAGGGAATGCCGGGTGTGAGTTTGTCTTTTCTGGCGGACATCTGCGACGAGGTTTACTTAAAAAATCGCCAGACGTTGGTTCTGGACGATAAATTGCAGAACTACTTTTTTATTGTTTATGAGGGTTCGGGCGAACTTTTTGTGAAAGGAAAGCCCGTTAAAGACTACTTGGTAGGCGAGTTTGTTGGGGAGCAGTTAGCTGTTACCGGATATGCTCAAGCCTACGTGCTGCATGCCACCAACGACTTGGTGTTATTGCGTGTAAATAAAGACTTATTCTACGAACTCTTGGCCGGAAACGTGAAGATGGCTGATCACGTGTTGGAAATTATTTGAAATCGTCTTACTTTCGAGGGATTTTTTAAACTTTTTGCGATAGCATTTTTTTGTTTGGTAGCTTCTAGATAGGTATTTTGTCCATGCTTTTGTCGCTAGATTTCAACCGGAGTTAGATGCTGAACTATTCAGTTAAAGTTGGTAATGTCGAAGAAGAAGTAATCTCCCCTTTGAATGTAGGGCAGGAGATTGGTACGAACCCTTTTCCGGGGTTACGACCCTTCACTATTGACGAGGCGCACTTGTTCTTTGGCCGCGAGGGCCAGGTAGACGAAATCCTTTCCAAGCTTTATCAGCATCACTGTGTAACCGTGATGGGTTACTCGGGCAGTGGTAAGTCGAGTTTGATGTACTGCGGAGTAGTGCCCGTTTTGATGGGCGGATTGCTAACGCACACCAGTTCTTCCTGGCAAATTGTTTCTTCGCGCCCCGGCAGCTCGCCTATTGAGAATCTTGCCAATGCCTTGATTGCTCACTTGCTGGATAAAGGGCGGGTTTTGGAAGGCGATGCGCAGATCCATCGAGCCATCATTCTTTCGATCTTGCGTAGCGGCACGAATGGCTTAGTGGAAGTTGCCAGGTATTTGCAGACGCAGGAGGGTGAAAACATCTTTCTGCTAGTTGATCAGTTTGAGGAGGTATTCCGGTACCGCAATACAACAGACGAGCAGTCTGTGAATGAAAGTATAGCGTACGTGAATCTCTTGCTGGAGGCCGTTCATCAGCGGGAGGTACCCTTTTATCTGTCGCTAAACATGCGATCGGATTTTATTGGTGATTGTTCTGCTTTTTCCGGCCTTACGCAGATGATTAACGAGAGTAATTATCTGGTACCGCAGATGACTCGTGAGCAGAAGCGATTGGCGATTGAGGGACCGATTGCAGTGGCGGGTGGACAAATCTCGAGTCGACTGATTAAGCGGGTGTTGGTGGATTTGGGCGATAACCAAGATCAGCTTCCCATCTTGCAACACGCATTGATGCGCACCTGGGATTACTGGGTCAACAACCGCGAGGAGAACGAACCGATTGATATCCGTCACTATAATGCCATTGGCCGCATCAGTCAGGCATTATCGCAACACGCGAATGAAGCCTACGATGAGTTAAGCTCACGCGAACGCGAAATTGCGGAAGTGCTGTTCAAGACCGTTACCGAGAAAAGCTTGGAAAACCAAGGTTTGCGCAGACCGGGAAAAATCAAGCTCATTGCCGAATTGTCAGAATCAACGGAACGCGATGTTATCCAAGTCGTAGAGCAATTCCGTAAACCGGGGCGTTCGTTTTTAATGCCAGGCACACAGGTGGCGTTAACGGGTGAATCGGTCGTGGAGGTATCGCATGAGAGCTTCATGCGCATCTGGAACCGCCTCAGCGGTTGGGTGGAGGAGGAGTTCGAGTCGGCGCAGATGTACAAGCGCCTGTCGGACGCAGCGGCTATGTACCAAATTGGAAAGACCGGTTTATGGCGGCCGCCCGATTTGCAATTGGCGCTGAATTGGCAGAAGAAGCAGCGCCCAACCCGTACGTGGGCCCAGCGGTACAACGAAGCATTTGAGCGAGCCATCGTTTTCCTGGACACGAGCCGCATTACCTATGAGGCGGAATTAAAAAACCAAGAAATGCTCCAGCGCAGATTGCTGCGCAGAGCCCGTGTTGTTAACATCATTCTTGCGGCTTTCCTCTTGTTGGCGGTGGGTCTGTTCTTTTATGGTTTGACCCAGCAAATTCAAGCCCAAAAGAACGAGGCAATTGCCGAGGAGCGTAAGAACGAAGCCGAAAAGAGCCGCGAGCAAGCTTTAAATAGTGCAGATTTGGCGAAGGCACGCGCAACTGAACTTCAGAAAGAGAAAGAAAAAACGGAGCAGGTTAACAAAGAATTGCAGAGTGCTTTTGATAGTATGCGCTCGTTGCGGAACCAAGCTCAAACTTTGTATGAGCTCGCTAAACAACAAACTGAGCTAGCTGAGACCCGCACAATCGAAGCCAACAGATCCAAAGAAAAAGCAGAGGAGGCTACACTCATTGCTAGACAAAACTTAGAAGAAGCCAATCGACTTTATTATCTGCAGGTAGCCCAAACAATTGCCGGCCGTTCCGAAAATATTGACGACAAAGATCTGGCAGGCACATTGGCCATGCAGGGGTATTTGTTTCATACCAAGTATGAGGGCAAGAAATACGATCCGTACATTTTCCGTGGCTTGTACTACTCACTTACCAAGCTATCGGGCTTAAATTACAATGCGCTAAAAACCCCCGGCAATGCTCGAAATCTCATGTTCGCGTTGGCGGTTTCTAAAAAGAACAATGAATTTTTCACCACCGGAAATGATGGTAAGATTTTCCGGGGCAGTATGGGGAGTATTCAAGAGAAGGAATTTGCTGCAACCCCTAACCGCAATCGCGTGTTGGCGCTTTCGCCAGATGAAAACTTCTTGGCAGTGGCGAGTGATTCGGCCTCGATACAGGTGTACGACACGCGCACGGGAGGCTTTGCATCCATCAAAGGTCATCAACGTTTTGTGAATGATTTGGAGTTTCTACCGGACGGCAAATCGTTCCTTTCCGTGTCGGGAGATTTCACCATTCGCTTGAATGATGTTACCACTTCAAAAAGCTCGCAATTTCTTGTGCTGCCGTACGAGTTGAAAGCAATCGACTTGTCAGCGGATGGTAAGACATTGTATGGTGCATCCCCGAAAGGGAAAGTAGTTACCATTAATCTGGCTACGAAAGAAGTGAAGGTGTTGGTAGATGAAGCCCCCAACCGGATTCTCTCGATTGCTGCTCACCCAGAAGGCGGGATGATCGCCTACGGTATCGAGAATATCAACGGCAAGGGGATTATCCAGAAAGGAACCGTAAAGTTGCTGGATTTGGGAACGCTTAAAACACGTGACTTAACCGGCCATAAATCGGGCATTGCTGACCTCGAGTTTAGTGCCAACGGAGAATTGTTGGCAAGTGCCGGTTTGGACAGAAAACTGCAAATGTGGGTAGTAGATCACCCCGAGGACTTGCCGATTGTAATGGACAACAACAATGGCAACATTTGGGATGTAGCCTTCACCCGCGACTCTCGCTTTTTGCTGGCTTCGTGTAACTCGGGTGAGATAAGAGTGTGGCCTACAGATTCTCGCTCGCTGGCCGAACAAGTTTGCCCGAAAGTAAGCCGCAACATGACTCCCGATGAGTGGGCCTTGTATGTGGCTGAAAACATCGACTACGAAAATACGTGTAAATCATTATTGATCAGCGATTACTAATGGTACTCACCCGGGTGATTGTTGCCATTGCCCTATTCTTGGGCCTATCGGTTGGGGTGTTAGCCCAAGAGTTGGTGTCTACCTGCGAGGAAACCTTAGGTAAGGCGGAAGACGAGTTTAGTGTGGGCCGTTTCTTTGGGATTCCGGTTATCCTGAATGATTGTTTATCCCAGTTTTCGCGCGATCAGCGATTTCGTGCGTATTTGTTGCTCGCCCAGACGTATCTGCTGATCGATGATCAGCAAAAAGCGGAGCAAAGCTATATTGAAGTGCTGAAGGCAGATCCCGAGTTTGTTCCGAATGAACAAACAGAATCAATAGACATTGTAAACCTGAGCAAGAAGTTTACATCAACCGCCATTTTTACACCTCACGCAAAAGCAGGCCTCGTGTTGGCTTTACCGAGAGTTGTGCGGTATTCTGAGGCGTATGGAACTTCCGTTGAAGTTGACAACATATTCAATCCCGGCTGGAATGTTGGCGCTGGAATAGAGTGGAACGTAACCCGGAATTGGGGTGTGGGTTCGGAACTGTTTATTTCGTACAAGGCGTTCCGGCAAACGAGAGCCGGAATTTTTGGACAGGATGTTGTGGACCGTCGGTCGCAACAGTGGTGGATTGACATACCGTTGTATCTGCGGTATTCTGATAACCTGGGCAAATGGCGACCGTTTGGCTACGCCGGTTATTCCTTTAACTTTTTGCTTTTGTCTCGGAATCTCTATGAGTTTACCGATTTTACCTCTTCAGGAGGGGGGGATGGTGAAGCGCCCTTTCAAGTTCCCAATTCCGGACCGGCTGTGAATGTTAGGCCGAAGCAACACATGGTTAACCGTTCATTCATCATGGGCGCCGGAATCAAGTATAAGTTCGGTAGGGATTTTCTGATGGCCGAACTTCGTTACGTGGGTGGATTGAATATTTTGCAACGGCAGGATCGACTTTATTATGACGATACTGAGGGGTTAACACTTGATCCGACACCCACTCGTTACGCCTATGTGAGCGATTTTTTCCGGTTAGATAATTTGATCTTTAACGTTGGATATGTAAGGCCCCTCTATCAGCCCAGAAAGATTAAGTCGGGTGGCATATTTTCTTTTTTGAAGCGCGGAGGTAAGAAATGAGGAGACACCTATTAGTTCTCGTGGTGGTGATATTGGTAGCTCTCGCTGGTTGCGAGAATGCTGGTGACTTGGAATTGGCCCCGGAGGAAACGTTTTTCAAGCTTTACGGATTGGAGGGTAACCAAGAAGGGGTTGACCTAGTAGTGGGTAACGATGATAGCTATTATTTGTTGGGAAACTCACTGAACCGGTCCAACCAACAGATGTACGTGGTGAAAGCCGATGCCGCTGGTAGGATTGTTTGGGAAAAAACGTTTGGTGGCCCCGGAGAAGAAATTGCGAAAGACATAGAGTTAATGCCATCTGGTAACTTAGCGATTGTGGGGGACACGCGTGGCAGTTTCGGAGATAAGGATATTTTGGTTTTGATTTTGAATCGGGACGGACTTCGTGTGGATAGTGTGGTTTTTCGAAACTCAAGTTTTGATGACGAGGCAAATACGATTACACCCATTACATCCGGCTTTCTGATTGCAGGCAGTACGTTGAATACGGAAGTAGACCCCACTGATATTGCCACCCAGGTGCAAGTCCGAGATGGAATTATCATTCGGCTTAATCCCGATTTAACAGAGTATCGTCCTGTGGTAGGCGACTGGGATAAACAACATTCTTTAGGTACAGTAATGTCGATTGAAAAAGTGACACAAGAGAATCCGGCCCTGTACACCGTGTTTTCATACACAAATGCAAACGAGGTGAATACCACCAGATTGAATAACATCTATGTCTTTGCGATTGATGATAACGGCTCAAGTCTGGGTAACCGAACTTTCGGAACCCCCGAGAACGATGAAATCGTAACAGCTGTGGCGCGTGATAAATTAACAACAGGTTATGCTGTTACAGGGATCTCCACAAAACCTAATGGAAGACAGGAAGTTGTATACACATTTGTGGGAGTTTCGGGAGGTGCGATAACAGGTGGGAACTTCACAGAGCTTACGGCTGATCTTTCCCAAACACAAACCGACATTCCTATCGGCTCGGCCGTAACAGGCTTTGGCGCTGGTCAATTCTTGGTTGGCGCAACCAAGAACTTTTCGCCTGAACAAACCACACTGCAAGGCGACATTTTCCTGAAGCTGATCGATCGGCAAGGCACTGAACTCTGGCGTAATCCTCCCGCCATACTTTTTGGTGGTATTGCCAACGACTTCATTGGTCAGGTGGCCGAAACCCCCGACCAACGGATTCTGGTTTTAGGTACCATGGGTGTGGGCGATGTTCAAGGACAACGAAAGATGGCGTTCATCAAGGTGAACCGCGAGGGTAAGTTTGCGCGGTGAGATGGGGATTTTTCGTACCACAATGGTTACTTTTGATGCTTGTCCCCCATACACGGCAACGTTTATTCTGGCCTGAACCGATCTATGCCTATCACCCAAAGGATCGCTAATCTCGCGAAAGTTCTCGGATGGATTGGTTCCGGATCGCTGAAGCTATTTCTCGTTCTTGGCCTTGCATCGGGTTGGCTTTCATCGAAAGCCCAATACACTTGGAATAACTCCGCCGGGGGTGCGTGGACTACGACATCGAACTGGACGCCTTCATCGCCAGTAGGTGGGCCGCCTGCCGGATCGACCATCGCAATTAACCTCGCTAATACGGCCATAATAACAGGCGTGCCGGGAATTTCTTTATCCCAATTGAGCGTGGGTGCCGGCAACTGGACGCTTGCCGCCGCCGTGAGCGGCTCTACGATTACAATCAATGACCAACTGAGTATCGCTGCTGCGGCGACACTTGGGGTAGGGGCAGTGGGCGCTCGCTTAAGTATGGTGCTGGCATCGACATCGACCAATACAATCGCAGGGACTCTCAATATAGTGTCCGGCGGAACCTCTCGCTTTCTTCAGAATGATGGCGATCTTACCATTACCAGTTCGGGCGTTGTTGGGGACACGGGAAGCACCGGGACAAGTAATTTTACGCTATCAGCCGGAGCAACCTTGCGCGTTGGCTCCACGGCGGGAATCCTCGCTACAGGCGGGCCGGGCGGTAGTGTTCGAGTAACGGGTACACGCAGTTATTCTACCTCAGCGAATTATTGGTATGTAGGAGTCGCCAACCAGGTAACGGGCACCGGACTTCCGGCTACGGTGCAATCGCTGCGGATCGAGAATTCGGGAGCTGCTGGTAACAACACCGTATCGCTTACGAATAGCATTTCGTCAATTCCTGGTGGATTAGTGGTGCAGTCGGGTAATCTCGCTTTGGGTGCAAACGACATTGGGGGGACTAGTGCCCTTACCGTGAATGGAACAACCATTTCCGGCACGGGCATTTTAACACTAAACGGCGCCCTAACATCCAACGCAACTGCAACTTCGGCTACGATTAGCTGCCCGACAACAATTTCAGGGCCGAGAACGATCAATGTAGCCGATGGGGCTGCTAACCCTGACTTGATTATTTCCGGGAACGTAAGTGGTGTTGGGGGACTGGTAAAGAACGGAGCCGGCACCATCACGATGTCTGGCACGAATTCTTTTTCCGGTGGCTTTACTGCGAATTCAGGATTGCTAAACATAAACTCACCAACAGCTTTGGGAACAGGTCTTTTTGTTTTGGCAGGCAGTTCGATCGATAACTCAACTGGCAGTGCAATAACATTAACGACCAACAACAGTCAGAATTGGAATGCAGATGTGGTTTTCTTGGGAACCCAAAACTTAAATCTGGGCACCGGTGGAGTTACCCTCGGCGCGAATCGGGTAGTGACAGTTAACGCTAGCAATTTGACCGTTGGTGGACCAATTGGCGGGGGGAGTCGTAGCCTCACCAAGTCAGGTGCCGGGCAATTAACGCTGGCGGGTGCAAATACCTATTCAGGAGGATTTACACTCAATGCTGGTACTGTTAACGCAAACCATCCAAATGCTCTAGGTGATGCGGCTGGTACGTTTACGATAAATGGTGGGACAATTGACAACACTTCTGGGAGTGCTGTCACTTTGGTTAGCTATCCACAGGCGTGGAACAGCGATTTTACTTTTTTGGGAACTCAAAGTTTGAACTTGGGTGCTGGAGCGGTCACTCCCAGTGCGGCTCGGCAAATCACAGTAAACAACAATACGCTCACTGTAGGTGGCGTGATAGGTGGCGGTAGCGTAAGTATAACCAAACTTGGTGCTGGTACATTTGCTCTAAATGGCAATAATGCATTCACAGGTGGTCTGATCATCAATGCAGGGAATGTTTTGTTGGGGAATGTGGGTGCCTTGAATGCGGGAACGCCAAATACAGTCACTTTCGGAGCAGCTTCTACGGGTCGACTCCAACTGAACGGAAATAGTGTTACGATAGCCGCATTAAATTCAAACGCAACTCCAGGTACACCGGTAGTGGAGAATACTAGCGCTACGGCAGCTGTCCTAACGATTAATACCAGTATTGCAAACACGTTTGCTGGTTTGATTCAAAATGGAGGAGCGGGTGCCCTTTCAGTTGTCAAGAGCGGTACAGGTACACTCACATTGCCAACCGCAAACACATTTTCTGGTGGAGCTACACTGAATGCCGGAACGTTGAATTTGAATAACCCGTCGGCATTGGGTGCAATAGCTGGGACTTTCACGATCAATGGAGGTACTATCGACAATACATCGGGGGGCTCTATCACGACGGTAAATTATCCCTTGTCGTGGAATGGAGATTTCGTATTTGCCGGTTCCCAAGACTTGAATTTGGGTTCCGGGGCGGTTACTCCTAATGCAAACCGACTAATAACAACCAATGCAGGCAACCTAACAGTCGGTGGTGTAATCGGTGGCGGAGCCATCCGCATCACCAAAGGGGGAGCCGGAGCGCTGACGCTTACAGGGACCAATACCTTTAGCAATGGTTTTACCCTGAATGCGGGAACCCTTCATGTCAACAACAGTAATGCTCTCGGAGCCGCTGTTGGTACATTCATCATAAACGGCGGCGTGATCGATAATACGTCGGGTGGGGCAATTACAACACTTAATTATCCGCAGACATGGGGTGGCGATTTTTCATTTGCCGGGACAAACGCTCTTAATTTAGGAACAGGTGCGGTTAGTATAACCGCAAACCGTCAGGTTGCCGTTTCGGCGGGGACCTTAACCATTGGGGGTGCTGTTTTGGGCGCTGGCTTTGATCTTACAAAAAACGGTGTGGGAACATTGGCGTTCGGTAGTGGAAATGTTACTATCAACAGCCTGGCCCTTAATGCAGGCACCCTTAACGCGCCCTTTGGTATTTTGAACTTAACTGGAAACTTTACAGCCAGTGGAACTTTTGTCAATAATGGAGGTACCGTTCACTACAGCGGGGCATCTGCGCAAAGTTTAGCTTCAGTCAATTACCATCACATTACACTTTCCGGAGCGGGTGTGAAGAATGCCATTGGCGCAGTAAACGCTGCTGGCAATCTAATCAACACATCGGTGTTGGACATGTCAGCCAACGCGCTTTCAGTTTCCGGTACCACAACGAATACCGGGGGGACCATTCGTTTTTCCGGAGCGTCAAATGCGCTGGCGATTGGTACCGGCACCATTGATTACTATGGTGCGGCCCAATCGATTGTTTCGGGTAGTTATGAAAACCTGACGATCAGTCAATCATCCGGGGATGCCGGGCTAGTAGGCCCGACTTCGGTATCGGGCGTTCTTACGCTGAACTCCGGCAACTTGAATGTTCAATCGCAAGCGCTTACACTGGGAACTTTGGCTACCGTAGCAGGAGCCATGTCTTCGAGAATGATAATCGCATCGGGCGGTGGCGAGGTGCGAAAGATTTATTCGGGTGTTGGCTCTTTTACCTTTCCAATTGGCGATAATACCGGATCACTTGAGTATTCGCCCTTTACGGCAAGCGTTAACACAGGCACGGGATTCCCGGCATTTATAGGGGTCTCTGTTTCAGATGCGAAGCATCCTAATAATGAAAGCACAACAAATTTCCTTACTCGGTATTGGACGGTCACTACAGGGCTGACCACAGCCAATGTCAATTTCACCGGTAGCTACGTCTCCGGAGATGTTATCGGTATCGAAGGAAGTATTTCTTCGGCTCAACTTCGCGGTGTATTCAATCCCACTGCGAACCCTTGGATAAAGTTTGGCCCTCTGGCGGCCAACACGCTGACAGCGGTTGCTGTGATTGATTCCAGCCTGCCATCAGTTTTCACAGGTATCACCGGAGCTAGCCCAATTGTTACCATCACTAATGGTCCAACTGCTAACGTGTGTGTCGGATCACCTCTCATTTTGAATGGCTCGGTAACGGGCGGAGATCCAATAGTTACGTATTTATGGAGCCCCTCAGCCAACCTAAGCTCAAGTACGGTTCTTAATCCAACCTTTAGTTCACCTACGGCAGGTGGCCCAACTGCGTATACACTGACCGCCACGGATGGCAATGGAATTGTTGGATCGGCAGTTATTAATATCACCGTAAATGCCAACCCCACGGTATTGATCACGAATCCGGCCGCGGTATGCAGTCCGTTGACAGTTGATTTGACAAGTGCATCAGTAACGTTCGGATCAACCCCCGGCCTGACCTATAGTTATTGGACTGATGCGGCGGGCACCCTTTCACTGGGTAGTCCCAATGCGGTTTCTGTTTCAGGCACGTATTACATCCGCGGCACAACGGTCACGGGTTGTAGTGACATCAAGCCCGTGGTGGCGATCATCAACGCCTTGCCGTTGACGACCCCGGTGGTGAGCCCGGCCACGCCTTCGATTTGCAGTGGCAGCAGCGTGACGGTGACGGTCAACCCGAGCCAGGCGGGAGTTAATTATGAGTTGTTCGATGGCGGCACTTCGCTGAGTAGTGTAGTGGCCGGCACGGGTGGGTCGATCAACCTGCTCAGTACCGCGCTCACATCCAACACAACGATTACGGTAC